>DASZJZ010000075.1:0-4516 GCA_035947555.1 Thermoleophilaceae bacterium
CATCCGCTACGTCACGGGCACGTTCCAGGGCAACTGGAAGCACAACATCTTCATCCGCTACGCCGTCCTTCCCCGCGACGGCGACCCGGTCCTGTTCGAGACGGTCGGCTCCGACTTCGAGTGCGCCAAGCTCGACGCGCCGTGGCTGAACGGCAACATCCGCCCGGCCTTCACCTGGCGCTGGGCGGAGGGCGCCGAGCCGATGATGGTCGGGCGCATGGCCGACTCGGTCGTGGACGTGCTGCGCGAGGCCGGGGTCGAGAAGGAGCGGATCGGGATCGACACCGCCGACATGAGCTCGATGGCCGCGTTCCAGGAGCGCGGACTGAACCTCGTGAACGCGTGGCCCGCGATGTCGCAGGCGCGGCGCGTGAAGACGCCCGACGAGATCGAGCTGCTCAAGATCAGCTCCTCTCTCGGCGACACCGCCATGTGGAAGATCCAGAACGAGTGGCTGAAGCCGGGCGTCCGCGAGGCCGACATCACCGCGAAGGTCAACGAGTTCTTCTACTCGGAGGGCGCGGACTTCGTCTACGACATCATCTGCGCCTCGGGCGGCAACACCAGCCCGTATCGCCGCTGGCACACCGACAAGCTGATCCGCCAGGGCGACCTCGTGATCGTGGACATCAACGCGGTCGGGCCAGGCGGCTACTTCATCGACTTCGTGCGCTGCTTCCTGGTCGACGCCGAGCCGACCGACGAGATCAAGCGCCTCTACCGGGAGTGTCACGACTCGCTGTACGAGGCGCTGGCCGAGCTGAGGCCTGGCAACACCACGGCCGACGTGGCGGCCAAGTTCCCGGAGTACGACGACGATCGCTACGGAAGCGTCAGCCTCCAGCAGTTCGCGCACTCGATCGGCCTGTCGCTGTATGAGGGGATGTGGGTGTCGCGCGCGTACTCGCTCGACTATCCGGCGGAGATCGAGGAGAACATGTACTTCGCGATCGAGACCTTCGCCGGGCATCCGGGCCTGCAGCAGACCGTGCGGCTCGAGGAGAACGTGCTGGTGGGGCCCGACGGGCCGGTGATCTTCACGCTGCATCCCATGGACCAGAGGATGCTCACTTGAACGACAGCATCCCGAGCTATCCGGACCTGGCCGGACGCGTAGCGGTCGTGACCGGTGGCTCGAAGGGCATCGGCGCGGCCACTTGCGTCCTGCTCGGCCACAGCCGCGCCCGCGTGGCGGTCTGCGGCCGCGACGAGGAGACGATCGAACGGGTCACCTCGGACACGCGGGGGGCGGGCGCCGAAGAGGCCGTTGGGGTGGCGGCCGATCTCACGACCGAGGACGGCGTGGCACGTCTGCGGCGCGAGGTGGAGCACAAGCTCGGTCCGGCGGAGGTCCTGTTCGCGTTCGCCGGCGGGTTCGGCGCGCGAACGCCGCTGCTGCGGACGCAACTCGACGAGTGGAACGCCGTGGTGGAGTCGAACCTGACGAGCACCTTCCTGACGCTCCGGGAGTTCGCCCCGGGGATGGTGGAGCGCGGCTACGGCTCGATAGTGACCATGGCGTCGAACGCAGCCCGCTTCCTCGACATCCAGCTGACCGCCTCCTACGCCGCGTCGAAGGCGGGGATCGCGATGCTGAGCCGGCACGCCGCGCTGGAGCTGGGCCCGCACGGCGTACGCGTGAACGTGCTGGCGCCGGCGACGATCCTGAGCGAGCGGGTGAAGCGCAACATGGACGAGGAGCGGCTGGCGGAGATCGCGGCAATGTCGCCACTGGGAACGATCGGCGTGCCCGAGGACCCGGCGATGGCCGCCCTGTTCCTCGCCTCGGACTCCGCCCGCTGGATGACCGGCGTGACGCTGGACGTGGCCGGCGGGCGGATCATGATGTGAGCGCCGCCGCCGAGGTGCGATCGTCCGAGGCGACCCTCAGCCTCTGCGGGTGGGCGCCGAAGACCACGTGCGACAGCTCGGCGACGTGCTCCGGGCTACTCAGACGGAACCGGTGGATCTGGACCAAGCCGCCTTAGGGGATCGGCGGCCACACGCGTGAGCCAGACAACGCGAGCGTCCTGCTTTCCCGCGTCGGCAGGGTCAGCGTGGGCGGTCCGAGCTCGATCGTGCTCGGGAAGTTGCTCGGGCGCAGGAAGGGCGCATCGACCTGCGTCAGGTCAAGCCGCAGCCGGTGGCCGGGCGCGAGGGGCCAGTGGTTGCCGAACAGGGGGAGCGTCAGCGTCGCGGAGGCGCTGTCGTAGGCCGGCACGTCGATCCTGTAGGTGCCGCGCGTGACGAGCAGCTCGGTCTCGCCGTCGGGTGACACGTCCCACACTCGCGCGTTGAGCGTCGCGGTCGTCGCCCCCGTGAGGGTGTAGGGCACCGTCACGTGGCCGAGGCCGACGTAGATCGCGTGGCTTGGCAAGGGCTCCGACACTGCCGTGTACCCGCCGAGCGCCGGCCCGTCCGATTCGCGACAGGGCTCGCCCGGAGTCGGGAAGAGGCCGCCGGCCACCGGGTCGGTCGCCGGGCCGTTGGGATCCGTCGCGCCGAGCGGGTTGTTGGTGACGCCGCCCTGCTCGTAGGAGATCACGAGGGCGCCGCGCGACAGCTCCACCGGTGACTGTGCCGTCAGGCGCTGGGCCGCCGTCTCGTTGGAGTCGGGGTCGCCGTCGTTTGCGCACAGGGTCGGCTGGCTCGAGACCGTGGTGCGCTGCTCGTGGCTTCCGTTGATGTGCGCGCTCAGGAACTGGAACGCCTGGGCATTCAGGCGACGCCAGGTTTCGGGCTTGTTCTGCGCGCGCGGGTGGCCGACGTCGGCGAGCTCGAGCTCGACCGGCCAGGATGGGTCCAGTTCCTTGAGATAGCGGAACATGCGGAACGACTCGACCGCGGTGAAGAGGTCGTCGGTCCAGCCCTGGATCGAGAAGATGGCCACCTTGCGGCCGCGGGTCTGCTGGGCCCACTCCTGGTCCTGGTAGTAGGCGCCGCGGTACTCGGTGAGCCCGTCACGGAGCTGCTGCACGATCGCGTCCTCGACCCCGCCGACGTCGTAGGGATCGCCGGTTGGCTGACAGGTGTCCGCGGGAGGCTGCCCGATCGGGAGGAACGGCTCCCCGTCACCGCGGGCCTTCCAGCAGTGGATGTTGATCGGGCCCTCCTCGCTCGGGGTCAGCTTGTCGCCGTCCTCGAACACGCCGTCGCTGTTGCCAAGCGCGTAGAAGCCGTCGACGTAGCTCTTCTTGAGCGTCCCGAACGGGTTGCAGAGCCGGTCCTCAGGCGGCTCGGTCACGGCGGAGCCGAAGCACGGCTCGCGCGCCTGCTTCCGGTTGCTGTGCTGGGCGGAGTCGTAGATCGTCCCGTCAGGCCCCGGGTGGCCGCTCGGCGCGAGGCTGTAGGCGAGGTCGCTCCAGGGGTACTTCGGCACCGCGACCTGGAGCCGCAGCGGGTCCAGGGCGCTGAAGTCGGGGCGCTCGGCCTCACCGGGACGGCAAGCTTCGGGGCCGCTCTCCGCGTCCGCCCGGCTGCACGCGGCGGGGAAGGTCCACTCCGCCTGGCTGGCCTGAAGCCAGCTCTCCCCGCCGCCGTAGGAGCCGCCGGTGACCGCGATCTCGTCCTCGTCGACGTCGAACGCCTTCGCGACGAGCGCCGCGAGCCACTGGGTGTCGCGGATCTCGAACTCGCGGCTCTTCAGATGGTTCGTGCCGCTCGGTTGATCCACGGAGCTGAATGCCGGCGTAGGCGGCTGCCACGGGGCGTTGTCCGCCTGCTCGCTGTGGAAGCCGCGCGGTGTGTAGGTCAGCACGTAGTAGCCGTGCTTGGCGAACCAGTGGCTGTTCCAGTGGTACTTGTCGGCGCCGTCGCCCTGGTCGGTCAGGGACTGCCACTCATGCTTGTCGTTCGAGAAGCCGTTCATCATCACGATCAACGGGTGGTCCCTGGCCCGCTCCTCGTTGAAGGGGAGCGTGAGGTCCACGTCGAGCTTCATGCCGTCGAAGCTCGGCACCTCCCCCGAGCAGATCCGCTGACGGCCCTGGTCGTCGTAGGCCGGACAGGCGTTGAAGAAGTCGGTGATCGACGCATCCTGCGCCGAGGCCGACGGCGCGCAGACGAGCAGACCCGTCAACGCGAGCGCTGCCGCCACGAGCCTATGCCCCGGCCACCGCTTGCCTCGTCGCCCCGCCCGCATGGTGGCTCATATTCCCCGGCCGGTCCGCCGCTAACGCCTAAGCGCGCCGACCCACCGGCTGAAGGCGCGTCTCAGTCCAGGCGACCCAGCGGCCAGATCACCACGTCCTGGCGGCGGGCGAAGTGCAGCAGCGGTGCCGGCCGGTTCAGCTCGAGTCCGTACGGCTCGCCCATCGTGTTGAGCTCGAAGTGAGCCTCGGCCTCCTGGAGCGGCCAGGGCGGGTGGTGGATGTCGGCCCGGAGGACCGCGCCCCGCTCGTCGAGGGTGTAGAGGCAGTAGCGCTCGGTGAGCCAGTGCTCGAGCGAGCCGGGGGACGGGGGCGCTTCGGGGCCGGTCGGGCGGTAGCGCCCTCGGAGCTCGGCCGGCTCTCCGTCA
>DASZJZ010000076.1:0-5980 GCA_035947555.1 Thermoleophilaceae bacterium
AGGGCGCGGGACGGCGTGCTCGTCTGCGAGACGAGGCACGGCTTCGTGTGCGCGAACGCCGGCGTGGACCAGTCGAACTCCTCACGCCCGGGCGAGCTGGTGCTGCTCCCCGAGGACCCGGACGCCTCCGCGCGGCGGCTCCGAGACGGGCTCGCCGCAGCCCGCGGCCGGCGGCCCGCGGTGGTGGTGACCGACTCGTTCGGCCGCGCGTGGCGCCTGGGCCAGATAGACGTGGCGATCGGCGCCGCCGGCCTGGTGCCGCTCGATCAGTGGGCCGGCCGCCCGGACGCCTACGGGCGCGAGCTGCGCGCGACGTCCATCGGCGTGGCGGACGCGGTGGCGGCGGCCGCGGATCTGGCCCGAACGAAGGTATCCCGCGAGCCCGCGGTGCTGATCAGGGGCCTGGAGCGCTACGTGACCGCAGACGACGGCCCCGGAGCCGCGGCGCTGCGCCGCCCGCGGGAGCAGGACTTGTTCCGCTGATCGCCCGCCGCAGCCGCCCGCGACCCGCCCCGCTCCCCGCCGGGCGGCCGCTCCTTGTCCGGGCGCGACGGCCCCGCCCTCCACCCTCCGATCGGCGCCCTCGGGTTCGTCCCCCAGAAGATCTGCGCGCCCACCATCCCGACGCGATCCACTCCCGCCCTGCCGAACTCACGGCAGCGGGCTCAGGTGCATCTCCGCGAAGAAGAAGAACCAGATCGTCAGGGCGATGAGGGCGGCGGTCGCGGAGACCGTCATCGCGACGTCGATCAGCGAACGCGGGCTCGTCCGGCGGCGCTCACTGGCCCGCTCCTCCCCCAGGCTCGTGCGCCATGCCGGAGGAGACCGCGGTCGCTCCGGGACGCCCCGGAGATCCTCGTACCGCGCGGACGCCCGGTAGAGCAGCCAGCCGAATGCCGCCATGGTCGGGGGAATCGCGAGCAGCGCGAGCAGCACCGCCGTCACGCCGTCCGGCGTGATCCGCGCCGCGACCCAGAAGCTGCCCACCGGCACGCCGATCCACAAGAGGGCGCTTCCGACGACGATCGCCAGGGCGAGGCCGGCCGCTTCCAGACGGTCGAGCCAAGGCGGTCGCGTGCCTTCACCGTGTGCCAGCAGCTCGCTCACCCGCGTCCTGCCCGCGGCGCTGTCGCGACGCCATGCCAGATGCGCGCCCGGAGCATGCCACTGTGCTATCACACGTTGCACGCGGCTTCAAGAGTGTGCTGTGACAGCAGCACAGTCCCGCTAGACTGCGCGTCGCAATGGGCGAGGGCCTCGATCTCACCGTCGACCGCGATGCCGACCTCCCCCTCGGGGCCCAGCTCGCCGCGCGGATCCGCACGGGCGTGCGCGAGGGGAGGATCGGCGCGGGCGACCGCCTCCCCAGCGTCCGCGACGCCGCCCGGGCCGCGGGCGTGCACGTGAACACCGTCAGGGCCGTCTACGCGAGGCTCGAGGCCGAGGGCGTGGTGCGCAGCGAACACGGGCGGGGCACGTTCGTGTCGGGTCAGCCGGCCGGCGACGACCCCGAGGGCCGCCGGGAGCTCCGCCGGCAGATCGCCGAGCTGGAGGCGCGGCTGGTGCGCCTTCCTCCGCCGCCGCTCCCGAGCCACGATTCGGCGGAGCCGCCCCTTGGACGGGCCGCCCTGCTGTCGACCGAGGACCTCGAATCCGTGCGCGACCGTCTGCTTGAACGCCTGGACGAGCTGGACACCCAGCGGGCCGCCGTGCTCGAGCACCTCGAGCAGCTCGGCGTCGAGGAGGCGGAAATGGAGGAGACCGCGCCGGCGCCGCTACGCCGGACGAGCACGAGCCTGGCCGGCGCGCGGGTCCGCTGGGTCGGGGCCTGAGTCGGCCGGGCAGCGCACGGTACTGCGCGTTCGACGTCGCTCAGGCGCTCCGGCGCTTCGGCTGCCGGAACGGCCCCGTGATCTCGTAGATCGCCCCGGGCCCCGGCGCGAGGTCGGTCTTCGAGAACGCGCGCTGCGACGCCACGTACATCCGCGTCCCGCTCGGGTCGAACGCGACTCCCGTCAGCTCGGACCCGCGGTGCTGCCGCCCGGTGGCCGACAGGAAGCGCGCCACCTTGCGGTCAGGCCCGATCACCCCTACGTCGATCTCGTCGGTCGCGATGTCCTCGCACACGAAGATCTCGCCCGCGCGCGAGCCCGTCATCTGGTCGATGCGCAGCAGCGGCGCGCTCCGCGAGGAGAACCCGTCGTACACCACGCGGATCCGCTTCCGCCGCGTGTCGTAGGCGTGCACGCGGCTGTCGCCCGTGGTCGACACGTACAGGATCCCCGAGTCGAACCACAGCCCCTCGCCGCGCTTGAAGCGGGTGCTTCCCTTCACCTGGCGGCGCGTGCGCTCCCTCGCCGCCCGCGAGTCCGGCACCCTCTCCCACTCCACCCTGCCGCCGCGGTGCACCCGCGCGATCTCGAGCTTCCCGCGCGCGAGGTTCGGCCAGCGCGCCGGCGTGAAGCGGTAGAGGCCGCCGTCCATCAGGTCCTCGGTCAGGTAGACGCGCCGCCCGTGCGGGTCCACGGCCGCCGCCTCGTGCTTGAAGATTCCCATCGCGGCGCGCGGCACCGCCCGCCGGCGCCCCGCCGGATCGCACTCCCACACCCGGCCGTCCTCGGTCTCCTCGCAGGAGAGCCACGTGCCCCAGGGAGTGCCGCCGCCGGAGCAGTTGATGCTGGTGCCGGAGAGGATCCGGTAGGCGTCGCGGATCCTGCCCTCCGAGCCGAAGCGGATCGCCGACGCGCCGCCGTCGACCGTCTCCGAGTTCGAGACGAGGATGAAGCCGCCGCCGCGGGCGGGGAAGGTCGCCATCCCGTCCGAGGCGAGGTGCCAGCGGTAGCCCGTGCCGCGCACCTCCTGTCCGCCGCGCGCCACGAGGCGGGCCCGGAAGCCCTCGGGCAGCCGGAAGCCGAGCCCGTCCGGTTGCCGCAGCGGGCCGTAGCCGCGGCCTCGCCGCAGCGGCTGCGAGGCGGCCGCCCTGAACAGGTCCTCCCAGTACGACTGGCCCAGGGATGCGGCCGCGACAGCTCCCACTCCGAGCCCGATGAACTCCCGGCGCCGCATCGCGCGCAGACTCTGGCCATCGCGCTGGACGGCGGTAAAGACGCTGCTAACAAGGTGTTACTTGGGGTGCCGTCAAGCTGTGCAAAGCTGACGCCAGAACTCGCCCACCTGGACGTTCAGGCAGGTACCGGCAGCTCGTACCGGCGCCGGATGCCGTACAGCGTGTCGCGCTCCGCCCCCGGGCGGCCGGCGGCGTGCGCGGCCGCCACGAGCTGCTCGGGCTCGAGCCGCACCCCGTGCTCCGAGCCGGCCATCCGCGAGATCGACTCCTCCATCAGCGTCCCGCCCAGGTCGTTCACGCCCCAGCGAAGCGCCTCGGTGGCGGCGTCCAGGCCCATCTTCACCCAGCTCGCCTGGAGGCTCGGGATCGTCCTGCCGAGCGCCAGCCGGAAGGCCGCCGTGTGCTTCAGGTTCTCGTCGAGCGAGATCGGCTCGATCCCGTGCGTGCGCCCGAGCAGCGTGTGGAAGGGGATGAACGAGAGCGGGACGAACTCGGTGAACCCGCCGGTGCGCTGCTGCAGCTCCCGCACCACGCGCATGTGCTCGGCGAGCTCCCACGGCTCCTCGATGTGGCCGAACATCACGGTGACCGTGGAGCGCAGCCCGGCCGCGTGGCAGGCCTCGATCACCTCCACCCAGCGCGCCACCGGCAGCTTGTTGGGCGAGATGCGCTGGCGCACGCCGTCGTGGAGCACCTCCGCGGCGGTGCCCGGCGTCGAGCCGAGGCCGGCGTCGCGCAGCCGGGCGAACACCTCGCGGAGCGGGAGCTCGCCGGCCATCGCGTCCACCTCCATCGGCGAGTACGCGTGCAGGTGGACGTCCGGCGCCGTGCGCTTGGCGAGCCGGAGCCAGCCGAGGTAGTCGTCGATCGACCAGTCCGGGTGGATCCCCGACTGCATGCAGATCTCCGTGGCGCCGAACTCGACGGCCTCCTCCACGCGGCGCACGAACTCGGCCTCCGAGTGCTCGTAGGCGTCCGGCGAGCGGCGACCCTGACCGAAGCCGCAGAACGCGCACCCGACGGTGCAGATGTTGGAGACGTTGATGTTGCGGTTGACCACGAAGGTCACGGTCTCGCCGGCCAGCTCGGCGCGCAGCTCGTCGGCCGCCTGGCGCATGTCCTCGATCGCCTCCGGGCGGGTCTCGCCGAACAGGGCGGTGAGCTCCTCGGGCGAGAGCGCGGCGCCGTCGCGGGCCCGGGCCACGGCGCCGGGCACGAGGTCGCGCCGGATCGGGCGCTCCTCGCGCCGCCCCGAGCCGCGCCGCGGGATGAAGCTCCAGAAGCGCAGCTTGATCGTGTCGAGCACCCCCTGCTCGAGCCAGTCGGGGTCCATGTACTGCGGGTACACGCAGAGTCGCTCGGTGAGGGCGTAGCCGCGCGGCGCGAGGCGCTTGCGCATGGAGTGCACCGAGGGGAACGGGTGCTCGGGCGAGATGTGGTCGCCGTTGGCCGAGAGGCCGCCCAGGTCCGTGGCGCCCTCCTCCACGAGCGGCAGCCACCAGTCCGACAGGTTCGGGGGGATCTGAACGCCCACGTCCGGCATCAGGCGGCGGCACTCGCGCACGAGGGCGCGCATGTCGTCGAGCGACACGGGGTCGGCCCAGGGCGGCATGGCGGCCGGCTCCCCGTGGGATCCCGTGCGTTGCGCCTCATCGGCGATCTCGGCCGGCTCCGCGCCGTAGTAGCGCGGGTGCGGGACGAAGTTCTGCAGGATCACCTCTTGCAGGTGCCCGTACTCGGCGTGCACCCCGGCAAGCGCCTCGAGCGCGGCCACGCGCTCCTCGGGGGCCTCCCCCACGCCCACGAGGATGCCGCTGGTGAAGGGAATGCGCAGCTCGCCGGCCTCGCGCAGCATGCCCAGGCGAGCCTCCGGCTGCTTGGTGGGCGAGCCCTGATGCACCGTCAGGTCGGGGTTGACCGACTCGAGCATCAGCCCCTGCGACGCCGTGACCTCCCGCAGCCGCGCCATGTCGATCGGGGACAGGACGCCCACGTTGGTGTGCGGCAGCAGGCCGCGCTCGAGCCCGCGCTCGCAGGTCCACGCCACGTAGGAGGTGAAGTCCGGGTGCCCGTAGGAGGCGAGCCGGGCCGCCACCTCGGCGTTCACCTCGGGCCGCTCGCCGGTCAGCACGAGGAGCTCCTTGGCGCCGCGCCGGGCGGCGTCGTCGATCAGCTTCTCGACCTCGTCCGGGGCGTACAGGTGGGGCCGGTGGGTCGCGAACGCGCAGTACTTGCAGAAGCACTGGCACGTCCGCGACAGCGAGAGCGTGAAGTTGCGCGAGAAGGTGACCCGGCGCATTGGGGCCGAGTCTACGGACGCTCCTTACCCGACCGGCTCCACCCCTCCCAGGCCCTTCTTTCCGGGCGCGATGAAGATCTGGAAGTAGAGGAACGCCGCCATCAGCGCGCCCACCACCGGGGCGACCGCGTACACGAGCACGAAGTCGGCGAACCCGCCCCACTCGCCCGACACCAGCGCCGGCCCGAAGCTGCGCGCTGGGTTGAAGCCGGCGCCCGTGAGCGGCGCGAGCACCATCACGCCCATGCCGAGCGCGCCGCCGATGGCGAGCGCGGCCCTCTCCTTGGTGGCCCGTGGGTTCACGGCCACGCCGATGATCGCCCAGAGCAGGAAGAAGGTGCCGATCGCCTCCACCACCATGCCGGGGAAGATCGCGCCCTCGATCAGGTCGGAGACGGTCGTCGCGCCGTAGTTCTCGGCCTCGCCCTCGTCGAGCAGGATGCCCTTGACGAGCAGCGCCCCCGCCACCGCGCCCGCAAGCTGGGCAAGGATGTAGATGCCGGCATCCGCCACCTTGATCTGGCGCAGCACCGTCATCGCGGCGGTAACCGCCGGGTTGAAGTGCGCACCCGACACGACCGCGAGGGTCTGGATCAGCACGAACAGGACCAGCA
>DASZJZ010000077.1:0-1586 GCA_035947555.1 Thermoleophilaceae bacterium
GAGCATGCCGACTTCCGCGGCAAGCCCTCCACGCGCTACTCGCCCGAGACCCCGCACGACTTCATGCACGCCAAGGTCACGGTGGCCGACGACTGGGTCTTCGCCGGCTCGTTCAACCTGTCGCGCTCTGGCGAGCGCAACGCCGAGAACGTGCTCGAGCTGCACGACGCCGACCTGGCGGACCGGCTGGCGGCCTACATCGACGAGGTCAGGGGACGCTACGAGACGATGCCCGCGCCTGCCGATGGGCGGCCGACATGAGCCGGTCGCGCACCTCGAGCGGGTCGTCCGTGACGGTCAGGAGGTCTAGGTCGCCGGGCGCGATCTTGCCCTCGGCGGCCACCCGGTCCCGCAGCCACTCAACCAAGTCGCACCAGTAGTCGCTCCCCACCAGGATCACCGGGAAGTTCCTGACCTTGCCGGTCTGGATCAGGGTGAGTGACTCGAACAGCTCGTCGAGGGTGCCGAAGCCGCCCGGGAAGACCACGAAGCCGCTCGCGTAGCGGACGAACATGACCTTGCGGGCGAAGAAGTAGTGGAACTCGAGTCCGATGTCGAGGTAGTCGTTCATGGCCTGCTCGAAGGGCAGCTCGATGCCCAGCCCGATCGAGAGCGCGCCGGCCTCGCGGGCGCCGCGGTTGGCGGCCTCCATCACGCCAGGGCCGCCGCCGGTGATGATGGCCATCCCCGCCTCGCCGACCAGTCGCGCGGTCTCCTGCGCGCGGGCGTACTCGGGATCGTCCGCCGGCGTGCGGGCGGAGCCGAAGAAGGAGGCGGCGGCGCCCACGTGGGCGAGCGCCTTGAAGCCCTCCTCCACCTCGTCGCGTATCCGCTCGACGCGCGCCGCGTCGGTGAGCGTCGAGAGGAGCTCGGCCGCCTCGGCGCCGATGAGCTCCTCGTCGAGGGTGACGGGCATGCGCGGCTCGGGGTTTCGCTTCGACATCGAACCCCCGAGCCTAGCCGGGCCCCTCCGCGCCCCCGCTATAGGCGCGACGAGCGCACGCGTCTACGATGCCCGCGATGAGGCGGGTCGCGTGCCTGGTCGGGTGCAGCGTGCTCGCCGGTCATCTTGCCCCAGCGCCGCTTCCGGGGGTCCACCGCGGTGGCGGGCGATCGCATCGCCCACGTCGGCGGCCGTCGCCGGGCGCTGGTCCGGATCGTCGACTGGCGCACCGGGAGGCTGAGCGGCACGGTGGCGTTGCCGCGCTTCTCCGGCGACATCGACCAGCGCCACCTCGACCTCTCAGAGGACGGTCGCGTCGTGCTCGAGTTGGACGGAGACCTGCTCGAGGGAGCATCCGGCGAGCGCGCCCGGCCGCTGCCCGGCACGGTCGGCGCGCCGGACCTCTCGGCGCCGGATCGCGGGTGATCGGGTGGCGGCGCTCGAGGACGGCCGCCGTTCGAGCAGGCCCGGGCTAGAGCGCGAGCGACAGTGGCTGCTCGAGCAGTTCCTTGACGCGCGCGAGGAACTGGGCGCCGTCGGCGCCGTACAGGATGCGGTGGTCGCAGACCAGGCTGAGCGTCATCTGGTCGCGTGCGACGACGCGGCCGCCCTCGTCCACCGCCGGCTTCTTGGCGAGCGCCCC
>DASZJZ010000078.1:0-4323 GCA_035947555.1 Thermoleophilaceae bacterium
CGCCCGCGTGGTGGAGGCGGAGCTCTTCGAGCCGGCACGCTCGCCGGCGCCCGGCCTCGCGGACACGCTCGGGGAGCGGCTGGCGGCCGGCGCCGAGCGGCAGGCGGCGGTCGAGGCAGTGGCCCGCGAGCTCGCCGCGCAGGAGCCGCTCGAGCGGCCCGACCCCTCCGACGCCGGCGCCGTGACCTGGCGCGTGCCCGGGCCGGGCGGCCACGTGCGGCACTACGTCGCCCGCCGCCTCATCGGCCCGGGGGATCCGGGCCTGAAGCGCGACTTCGTCTACGGGTTCGTCGTTCGGTGCTGCGAGGAGGCGCTCAGGTCTTCCTGACGCCCCAGCGTGCCCGCTGCGCGAAGTCGACGAGCCGGTGGAAGTACGTCTCGACGGGCGGAGCGGGGCCGAGCCTGCGGTCGTCGAAGCGCACGCGCATCGAGAAGTACGGGAAGTAGACCTCCATCCGGCGCAGTCCGGTGTACTTGCGCCGCAGCAAGGGATGGACCAGGCACCGGTACGCGGCGGGCGGCAGCACCGCCGGCGGCTTGCGGCCGAGCTGGGCAGAGGCCAGCTCGAGCAGCCGCCCCACGGTCGTGGCGTTGCGGCCTGCCACGAGGTGGAAGGTGCCGTCCGGGCCGCCCTGGGCGAGGTCCACCGCGCGATCGGCCACGTAGTCCACCGGCACGATGTCCACCGGCGACGAGCGGCGCGCCGGGATGGCCGGAATCGCGCCGCGCGCGATCGCCTTCAGCGGGCCGTACAGCACGTTGAAGGACGTCGTGCGGCCGGTGCGGCTGTCTCCCACCACGATGCTCGGGCGCAGCACCTGCAGCGGCAGGCCGTCGGCTCGCTCGCGCACCATCCGCTCGGCCTCGAACTTCGAGCGCTCGTACGGGTTTCGAAAGCGCTGGCCCACGTCCAGCTCATGCTCGCGAAACAGGCCACGCGGCTCACCGGCCACGTAGGCGGTCGAGACGTACGAGAGGCGGTCGAGCCGCGGCAGCCGCTCGGCGAGCTCGAGCACGTGGCGGGTGCCGTCCACGTTCACGCGGCGCGAGTCCGCGAGCGAGAGGTCGAACGAGACGGAGGCGGCACAGTGGAGGACGGTCGTGACGTCCTGCGCCAGCCCGGCCGCCCTCGGCTCCGAGAGCCCGAGCCGAGGCCGCTCGATGTCGCCGGCGACCGGGGTCAGGAGGGCATGGCGAGGCAGCCGCTCGGCGGCGGCGTCGTCGTCCCTGGCGCGCACGAGCGCGAAGACCCGCCGCCCCCGCTCGAGGAAGCGGTCGAGGATCTCCTTCCCAACGAAGCCCGTGGCGCCCGTGAGCAGCACGGCGCCCATCTAGTCACCGCTCTCCACGAGGCGGCGATACGAAACGTCGTGGCTTAGGCCACGACCTCCATGCCGACCTTGTCCTCCTCGGCGGCGGCACGGGGGTTCTCCACGGACAGCACCTCGTTGAGGGCGGCGATCGCCACCTCGAGCTGCGGCAGGTCGGGCTCGCGCGTGGTCAGGCGCTGCAGCTGCATGCCCGGCCACATCAGGGCGCGTGCCCAGCGCCTCGTGCGGTTCCTGCCGAACCACTTGATCAGCTCGAAGGCGAGCCCGGCCACGATCGGGATGCCGACCACGCGCGAGATGAAGAGCCAGTGCCAGTCGAGCTTGCCGAGCGGCGCGAACACGACGATCGCCACGATCATGACGAGCAGCAGGAAGCTCGTGCCGCAGCGCGGGTGGAAGCGCGAGAACTTCTGCGCGTTCTCGGGGGTCAGCTCCTCGCCCGCCTCGTAGCAGGAGATCGTCTTGTGCTCCGCGCCGTGGTACTGGAAGACGCGCTGCAGGTCGGGCATGCGCGAGATCAGCCACAGGTAGCCGAGGAAGATCGCGATGCGGATGAGCTTCTCGATCACCACGAACACGATCGAGTTCGGGATCTGGTCGGAGAAGATGTTGGTGAGGCCCGCCGGCAGCAGGAAGAACAGGGCGACCGCGAACAGCAGCGCGAAGACGATCGTGCCGACCCAGGCGCCGCCGCCGATCTCCTGCTTCTCGCCGTCCTCGCCGGCCGGCATCTGGGCGTTCGCGGAGATCCCGAGCGCCCGGAAGCCGATCTCGAGCGACTCCGCCAGGGCGACCACGCCGCGCACGACCGGCACTCGCAGGAGTCGGTGGCGCTTCGTCCACGAGACGAGCGGCTCCGAGATCACTTCGATCTCGCCCTTCGCCCCCTCCTTCGAGTCGGCGCCGCCGGCGGCGAGCTGGTCCTCGGACGGCTTGCGAACGGCCACCGCCCACACGGACACGCCGCGCATCATCACGCCCTCGAGTACTGCCTGGCCCCCGATGGGAGCGTCTTTGGTGGCCTCGCGGGCGCTCACTTCACGGATGGTATCGGCGGCCCCGTCTCAGGCTTGACAGTCGACGGTGTGTGCGTTGTCGTCCTCGGACGACTCCACGATCACGCCGTCGGGGTCGGCCGTCGACGAAATGGACGTGGTACAGGCGGGCCCGACGACCGCGACCTCGCGGCTCTCGCCGGGTGCCAGCGAGGCGATCGTGACTGTGTCGACCGCGCCCCCGTCCACGCTGAGGCGCGCCGCCACGTCCGCGGCCGGCGCGACGCCGGTGTTCGCGACGCGCATCAGGTAGCGCACCACGCCCGAGACCTTGGTCGCCTCGGCGCCCACGACCGCGCTGGTGAGGTTCGGCACCTCCTCGTACTGCCGGCACGCGCGCGAGGTCCGCCTGGTGCGCTCCACGACCTCGCCGTCGGCCGAGTGCCAGCGAAAGCTCACCCGGGCGCGGTAGACGCCGCCGGGCTGGAGCCCGCGGACGGTCTGCCGGTAGCCGAACGCGCCCACGCCCGGCTTGGCGCGGTGCCAGCGCGACAGCCCGGGCGCGCGGAGCGCCTCGTAGCCCTCGGAGTGCCGCTCGAGCAGCGTGAAGCGCATCGACATCCGCTCCGCCCCGGCCACGGGCCGCATCCGGGCGTAGAACTCGGCCGAGCTCTCCTCGACCGAGCAGTCCGCCAGCCTCACGCCGGCCGGCAGCGCGACGTCCGCCCCCTTCGCGGAGCCGGATGCGGCCGGAAGTGCGGCGGCCAGGATCATCAGGGGCACGGCGAACATGCCCCGTCAGAACAAGCCGGCGGGCTGGGAGTTGCGGCTAGCTTCGTCCCGCGCGCGCCGCACGGCGGCGGAAGCGCTCGACGCGGCCGCCGGTGTCGACCAGCTTCTGGCGGCCTGTGTAGAAGGGATGGCAGTTGGAGCAGATCTCCACGTGCATCTCGGGCTTCGTGGAGCGCGTCCAGAACTCGTTGCCGCAGGTGCACCGCACGTGCGACGGTCCGTACTCAGGGTGGATACCGGTCTTCATTCTGCATTCGAGTCTACTCAGGGCCGCCCGAACCTTCCGCCGCCCTTCTGGCCCCTCAGGTGGCCTGGTAGTTGGGACCGTCGCCGCCCTCGGGCGGCGTGAGGCGGCCGCCCTTTGCCGTGATCGCTCCGCACTGGATGCAGTTCGAGGGTGTGACCTGCAGGTCGACCTCGTGCTTGCCGTCGAGCGAGCCGTTGCGGCGCGCCGCTTCCAGCTCCTCCTCCGGCACCTCGTACACCTGAGCCGGGCACATGTTCTGCCACATCAGCGCCACCTCGAGCGGCACCTTCTCCTGGATGCGGATGTGGTTGGGGGCGTCGTCGCGGGTGGCGTTGCCGCTCGCGAAGACAGACGACAGCTTGTCGAAGGTCGTCTTGCCGTCCGGCTTCGGGTAGTCGCGCTCCGGTCCGATGAAGACGTCCACGGTCGCGTCGTCGTGCGTGGCCCAGCGGCCGGGCGGGATGCGTCCGCCGGAGATCTCCATCATGTTCGCCACCGCGCCGCCGACGAAGAACCCCTTGGCGAAGGGCTGGCGCATGTTGCGCGAGCGGTACTGGTCGGTCTGGATCTCCGACTCCTCGACCCTCCGCTCGTAGCCGGACAGGTCGTCGCAGTCCCCGCCGCCCTGGAGCCGCTCGTAGATCGTCTCCGCCGCGAACATCCCCGCGTGCATGGCGTAGTGGACGCCCTTCAGCGTCGGCACGTTGATCATGCCCGCGCCGTCGCCGCAGATCGCCATGCCGGGCGCCCAGAGCTGCCTGGGTCGCGCCCAGTAGCCGCCCGAGGGGAGCGTCTTCGCGCCCCAGCCCACCCGCTTGCCGCCCTCGATCAGGTCCGCCACGAGCGGGTGGGCCTTGAGCTGCTGGAGCGCGTCGTGCACCGAGAAGCGCGCGTCGCGGTAGTCGAGCCCAACGACGAGCCCCATCGAGATGCGGTCCTCGCCCATCGGGTAGATGAA
>DASZJZ010000079.1:0-1703 GCA_035947555.1 Thermoleophilaceae bacterium
TCGCCAGCGCCGTGATGCTCGGCGCCGAGCGCGTGATCGCCGTCGATCAGTTCGGCTATCGCCTCGAAATGGCCCGCAACAGGGCCGGGGCCACTGACACGATCAACTTCGACGAGGAACCGGACGTCGTCGAGCAGCTGAAGGTGATGACCGGCGGCCGGGGTCCCGATGCAGTCATCGACGCCGTGGGGTTGGAGGCGGTGTGGGGCCACGGCGCCCTCCAGGCGGCGGAGCGGCTCAAGCAGGCCACGCGCTCCGAGACCGACCGCGGAGCGGCCCTGCGCGAGGCGATCCTGGCCGTTCGCCCCGGCGGGATCGTCTCGGTCATCGGCGCGTACGGCGGTCTGATGGACAAGTTCCCGGCCGGCGCGCTGATGAACAAGGGGCTCACGGTCAGGACGGGCCAGTGCCACGTGCAGCGGTACATGAAGCCGCTCCTCGACCACATCAAGGCCGGCCACATCGACCCGAGCTTCGTGGTGACCCACCGGCTCGAGCTCGGCGAAGCGCCCAACGGCTACGAGGCGTTCAAGCACAAGGAGGACGACTGCGTGAAGGTGGTGCTCAAGCCATGACCGGGAACAGCCGCAGGGGCTTCCCGCGCCCGATCGACTCGACTCTGCACGGCGCCACCGACTACAGCGTTGGCGCGATGCTGACGACGGTCGTCCCCCGCCTGGCCGGGATCGAGGGCACGAGGTCGGCGCGGCAAGTCAGGCTGGCCGGCGCCCTCCACGCCGGCTACAGCACGCTCACGAATTACCCGCTGGGCATCGTCAAGCTCATCCCCTACAAGGCCCACCTCGCGATGGACGCGATCGGGGCCTTGGCGCTGGCGGCCACGCCGTTCGTGACCGGCCAGCACCGGGAGGGGCCGCGCCAGTGGGTGCCGCACATGGCGCTCAGCGCGTTCGAGCTGGGCTCGCTGCTGATGAGCGACCCGACCGGCAGGGGCGACTACAAGGGCGACGTGGAGGCGGTACGGCGAAGCAACATGGAGGACCCGCAGCGGAAGATCCACGACCGCACGCCGGCTGTCACGCCGGGAGTCGCCTGAGCCTGCGCAGGGCCGGGACAGCGCGCCTTTCGGCACAGTAGTTCGTGCGCTTCTTGCGGAGCGGTAGCCGGGGTGGTCACGGGCTGTAGCGTCCTCGCCGGGTTCGCCGCGGGAGGGCTACCGCCCATGCTCGATTTCCGTTCACGGCACGTTCCAATCCGGACGGCCCTGCTCGCACTGGTCGCTGTCGCCGCCGTCGCCCTGACGCTTCCGGCTGCCGCAAGCGCCTCGGCCCCGAATGGGCGCGACAGGCTCAAGGCTCGTGGCGCCTGCGCCGACGAGCGCGGCCTGACGCGCGCCAAGCACCAGCGCTTCCGCCTGAAGTACGGCGCCGGCGCGAGGAACAGGAACGCGTTCAACAGGTGCGTGAAGATCAAGGCTCGCGCCTTCGCCCGGCGGCGTGCCGGCGGCGGCGGCGGGCTCCCCGGCCTCGGCCTGCCCGGACTGCCCGGCATGCCGACGCTGCCCGGCGGCATCCCCGAGATGCCCGGCGTCAGGGCGGAATGCCAGATCTCGCAGATGGAGGACCCGCTCGGGTTCACGCAGGAGTACCCGGGCGGCATCGAGACGTGCGTGCTGATGGAGAGCATGCCCTAGCGCAGAGCTCATCCCGCAGCTGGGCGACGGCCTCGGGGAGACCCGGGGC
>DASZJZ010000080.1:0-16198 GCA_035947555.1 Thermoleophilaceae bacterium
GCTGGACGAGCGCCGCGACCGGCCGGAGCAGACGCTCGACGACAAGGTGCGCTCCGTGGAGGAGCTGCTCGACGAAGACGCCTGAGGACCTCTATCGCACAGAGCGACGGGAATGGTGTCCATGCCTTGAGCTATTGGCTCGATGTGCTGGAGGTGCGTCTTCACGGTCGCGGTGCTCAGGTGGATCGAGCGCCCGATCTCGGGAGCCGTGAGACCTCCCGCGATCATCCTGAGCACCTCGTACTCCCGGTCGCTCAGGAACGGGCGCTCGTCGACCGAGCGGAGGCGGATCTCGCCGGCCACACCCGCCTGCAATTCCGGAGCCAGGATCGTCTGGCCGCGGGCTACGGCCGTGATGGCGTCACAGATCTCGCGCGCCTCCGCGTCCTTGGTGAGGTATCCCGCCGCTCCGTTTGCGATCGCTTGATAGACGTCGCCGGCAGCCGGCTCGGCCGAGATCAGCAGGACTCTGGTGTCAAGTCCGTCGCGGCCCACGGCGTTCAAGACCTGGTCGCCGTTCAGGCCCGGAAGGTTGCTCTCGACCAGCGCGACGTCCGGCTCCTCGGCGTTGATCGCCTCGAGCGCGCGACGACCGTCTGACGCCTCCGCCACAAGCTCGAGCTCGGGCCAGTCCTTGATGGCGTTGGTCATGGCCTCGCGGTACAGCGGATGGCCGTCGGCGGTCAGAACGCGCACGCGTCGATCGGTGGTCATCTGAGGACCTCCTGGTGGACGACAGCAGGCGAAGGGCATCGCCCGGGAGCCACACGTTTACGCACGTCCTACTGGAATCCCATGACGCTTCGCGGCTCGGCGCGCCGAACCTCGACAGACACCTGCCTGCATGTGGGCAGGTGACTGCCTGCCGCTCAGTCGATGAGACCCGGCGCATGGCCTGCAGCGGCGCCTCCGTGGGGTTGCCGCGCCGAGCCGCTCGTAGAAGCGCCGGAGCTGGCGACACATCGTCCCGCTCGGAGTATCCGACCCACTACGCCAGCTCCTCGGCGGTCGCGCGGCGAGCCAGCGCACGCAGCCACTCCGCCTGCTCGTCCTCGACGCCTCGTCGTTCTGGCCGCGCCGGGCGAGGTTGCGCGCGACCTCGGTCGGCAGGACCGTGCGCCGGTCGACCGCCGCACCGACGACGTCCACGATCCGGTCGAGTGCGGCATCGCGCGCTACGGCGGACTCGACCCCTGACTCGAGCACTCCGGGTAAGCCGCCGGCGAGTCGTCCGCGAGCAGCGCGCGCGCCATTCGGCCCGCGTCCGCTCCATGGACTCCACGCCCACGCAAGCGAAGCGCCTCGGGATCGTCCGCGCGCTCTCGTCGGCGGCCAGGATGCCTTACCTTCCGCGACCAGCGCACGCGCCGTCGACTCCAGCTCGTCGCCCGACATGTCAGGCCCTCCGCTTGGGGTCCCTGTCAAAGCTGGTCTCGAGGACCCGGCGCACCGACCCGTCCGAGATCACGATCGAGTCGGTGCGCCAGGCGCGGCCCACCCGCGCCGGCCCCCGAGCAATTGAGCCGCTCGTCACGCCGGTCGCGACGAATAGCGACTCCCCGGGGGCGAGGTCCTCGAGCCCGAGGACGCGCTCGAGCTCCACGCCCGCGTCGGCCAAGGCGTCAGACTCGGCCTGTCTCTGCGGAGCGAGACGAGCCTCCATCCCGCCGTCGAGCGCGCGGACGGCGCAGGCCGTCAAGACGCCCTCGGGTGTACCTCCGACGCCCACCAGCAAGTCGGCGGAGCCGTCCGGCAGGAGCACCTCCAGAGCACCTGCGACGTCCCCGTCCGCGGGGGTGGACACGTGGACGCCCATCTCCCGGAGGCGCCCGATCAACTCGGCATGGCGGGGCTTGCCGAGCACCACCGCCCTTAGCGTCTGCGGGGTCTTTTCGAGCGCCCACGCAACCGCCACCGCGGTGTCCTCGGGGCGAGCCGTGATGTCGATTGCGTCACGAGCGGCGGCGCCAACGACGAGCTTCTCGATGTAGAGCGCCGGCCCCGGCGCCCACAGCGTCCCCGGAGCTGCGATCGCGATCGTTGCCAAAGAACCTGGCAGCCCGGCCGCACAGGCCTTCGTGCACTCCAGCGGGTCGACGGCGATGTCGAACCGCGTACCGTCACTGTTGCCGACCTGCTCACCGTTGTAGAGCATTGGCGCGGCGTCCTTCTCTCCCTCGCCGATTACGACGTTCCCGATGCCAGGCGCCTTGGCGAGCGCGGCTCGCATCGCGTCTGTCGCGGCCGCGTCGGCGCTGTGGGGATCGCCCCGCCCCACCCACCGCTGGCATGCGATCGCCGCGGCCCTGGTGGCCGCGAGCGCCACCGGTTCGAGCCTCGAGACACTGCGGATGGCGCCCGGCCGTTCGGTCAGTGTCGTCATGCCCGAGGCCTCCGCGCACGGGCGCCGGCGATGCATCGACCAGCCGGACGATGTGGTGGAGGGCAGTCCCACCGCCTTGGAACGGCGCACCGCGGCCCATAGAGGGGATGGCTGTCGGCAGCGAGAACGCGCACGCGTGGCGTACGGCTCATTGGAGGACCTCCCGTCCGTAGGGAGTTCGGCGGCGACCGCCGAACGCGTACTCGGCGCCACCACGCTACGTTCCAACGGCGGGAATCCAATGACGGATGACGACTGCGTGTGCCGAGATGTGGCAGGCGACTGCCTCGTCGGGGCAGGCCGCTGCTAGTCGATCAGCCCGCGGCGCAGGGCTTGCAGTAGCGCCTCGGTGCGGTTGCGGGCGCCAAGCCGCTCGTAGAGCTGACGGAGCTGGCGATACATCGCCCGCTCGGAGTAGCCGACCGACTCCGCCAGCTCCTCGACGGTCGCGCCGCGGGCCAGCGCACGCAGCCATTCGGCCTGCTCGTCCTCGACGCTGTCGTCGTCCTGGCCGCCCCGGGCGAGATTGCGGGCGACCTCGGTCGGCAGAACGGTGCGCCGGTCGACCGCCGCACCCACTACCTCCACGATGCGGTCAAGGGCGGCATCGCGCGCGACCGCGGACTCGACCCCCGTCTCGAGCACCTCCCGGTATGCCACCGGGGAGTCGTCGCCGAGCAGCGCCACGGCGACCGTGTCCGTGCCGCGCGCTCGCGCCAGCGCGAGACGCCGAGCCTCACTCGCGGACCGGCAGGTGGCGACCAGCGCCCGAACCCCGGCCGCCTCCGCCCACCGCCCCATGTCCGCCGGGTGCTCGACTCGGTAGCCCGCTTCGCTGAAGGCCAGCTCGAGCCCGCGCCGGTACGCGGGCGCCCGGTCCACCACTGCGACACGGACCCCCGTCGGCTCTCTCGCTGGATCCATGGGCACGCTCCGTCCGTCGTCGCTGACGTCGGTTCCGTTCACTCAGCACGGCAAGTGCCTTGCGAACGGAGAGTCCGAGTGTGTTGTACCACTGCGACGTGAGAATGCTAAACGGTGCTCCAGCGGCGGGCCCCGGCACCGAAACGCCGACGCCGGCCGAGCTGCACCCGGCCGGCGCCGGTTGTGGATTCGAGTCACGGCTTGACGACCATCGGTCCTCCCTTCGGTCGCTGGGCGACGAAGACGAACTTGGTGTGGCGCTGCTCGTCGGCGTCCCGGCTCAGCCGGGCCCCGGGCGATTGCCCGCGCACGGCGCGCGGCGTGAGACCGGCTCGGGTCAGCGCCCGCTCAACGGCGGCGCGTGGATGATGGCGCTGGCGATGCCGGACGGTGGTGCGGATCCAGCAGCGGCCGGGGCCATCGCGGGTGAAGACCTCTACGACCGCTTCGTGGACGGCGGCGGGCTCGGCATCGGCGGCGGTCATGCCGCGCCAGCAGAACAATCGCTGGTCGCGCTCCCAGACCGCGTCCGCGCCGAAGGTGGTGCGATAGGTGTGGAGGGTGTTCACGTCGAACACGAGCACCCCGCCCGGCCGCAGTACCGACCTCATCGAGCGAAGCGCCGCCTCCAGGTCCGACGGCTCGAGCAGGTAGTTGACGGCGTCGTCGAGGCACGTCACGAGGTCGAAAGGACCGATAGACGGCAGAGCACGCATGTCGGCGACGAAGGCGCGCGCCGGATCGGGAAGGTGTGAGCGGGCGATCTCCACCATGCCGGGCGAGAGGTCGCACGCACTCACGTCGTATCCCCGCCCGAGCAGGGGCAGGAAGCTCTTTCCTGTCCCGCAGGCGACATCGAGGACCCGCTTCCCCGCCAGACCGTGGTCGAGCGCCAGGCGCTCGAGCGCCGACAGCCAGCGGTCGTAACCGTAGTCGGCCGTCATCTCGTCGTAAGCCGGCGCGAGCGCCTCGTAGGCCGACAACGCGACGGCGGCACAGTCGGTCTCTTTCGGAGCCGTGGCAACTGCCATCGACCAGGAAGACCCTCGCCATGCTCAATTTCGTTTCATTCCGCGCACAAATTCGTTCAGAAAGGGTTAGGGTGGCCGGATCATGAAGCCGATCGCCTCTATCAGCGACCCACGAATCGTCAGAGCCCTTGCGCACCCGATGCGTCTCGAGATCCTCTCGATCGTCGAGAAACGGACCGCCAGCCCCAAGGAGATCGCGCGGGAGATCGGCGCCCCACTGACCCATGTGAGCTATCACGTCCGGCAACTGGCGCAGCTGGGGCTGATCAAGCTCGAGCGCACCACACCCAGACGGGGCGCGGTCGAGCATCACTACTCGATGGAGACCGAGCCCCGCATCAGCGAGGAGGCCTGGCGAGAGGCTCCGGAGATCGCCAAGCAGGCCCTCATCGGCGCAACCCTCGGGCACGTGAGCGACAAGGTGAACGCGGCCGCCGCGGAAGCCGGCTTCTCGCGGGAAGGATCCCACCTCCAGCGGCTCTCGCTCGAGCTGGACGACAAGGGTTGGGACGAGGCGTCGAGCGCGATGGGGACGCTCGTCTCAGAGCTCGAGCGGATTCACGAGGACTCCCTCAAGCGGCGCGAGGGAGACCATGGCGGCCACGCCTCCGCGACGGCGGTGGTGATGCTGTTCGAGGCGGCTGAGCAGCGCAGCGCTGAGGGCGTGAAGGAGGGCGGACGGTGGCACCGGCCCGCGACAGCGGAGACCACCGGGTAGCTTCTCGATCGAGCGGTCTCGCGCGACGGTTTGCCGAACTGGCTGTCGCGTTCTAGGATGGCGAATCGGCACGGGAGGACCCACGAAGTGACGGCCGGATGCACACCCGAGGAGATCCGGGAGCTCCTCAACCGCCGCATGCTCGCGGCGAACCGCCACCGAGCCGCGGTCACAAAGCAGCTGGGGCTGACGGACACGGAGGCCGACGCCCTCGGCCACCTCGCTCGCGCCGGTGGGATGACGCCAAGCGAGCTGGGCGAGCTACTCGGCATGACGTCGGGGGGAGTGACCGCCCTGACTCAGCGGCTGGAGGCCGCCGGACACATCAGCCGGGAACCCCACCCGCGCGACAGGCGCAGCTCGATCCTCAAGGCGACACCGGCGATGATCGAGCGGGTGCAGGAGAAGTACCGCGACTTCGTGGCCGAGGTCGACCGGATCACCGCCCGGCTCTCGCAAGAGGAACGCGACGTGATCGGGAGGTATCTCGAAGCGCTCGTCCTACTCAGCGAGCGCTACGCCGACGAGGCCGCGGCGGCCCTCGAGGCAGCCGAGGAGCGCCAGCCGCACGAGCCCGTCGAGCTCTGGGCCTAGTCGGCGACGTCCGCTCAGCGTCCCTCCAGGGCGCGCCGCAGATGCTTGCGCACACGGTGGAGGCGCACCTTCACGGTTCCCTCGGGAACCCCCAGCCGGCGAGCCACGTTCGCCTGCGTGATGTCCTCGAAGTACCGCAGCCAGACGAGCTGCCGGTCGGCGGGACGGAGGGTTTCCAGAAGGTCGACGATCTGGAGACGCTCGGGGAGCGCGGTCTCCCCATCGCCGGGTGAGGCGAGCTCCTCCAAGTCGCCAGTCATCACCTCCTCGCGGCGACCGCGTTCACGCGCCCGCAGCCTCAGGGCCTCGTTGCGTGCGATGCGCCGCAGCCAGGCCACCGGACGTTCGATCTCGTCCGGCGTTCGCGCGCTCTTCCAAACCCGCACGAGCGCCTCCTGGGCGGCGTCCTCCACCTCGGTGGGAGACCGGAGCACGCGGCGAGCCTCGCCGACGCAGTGACGCCGGGCCTCGCTCCAGTTCCAGCCCGAACCCGCAGCGCGGCAGTCCAGCGATGGAGCCTGCTTGATTGATATAGGCGGCATGACCGCCATGGAAACAGCGGTCTCTGTGATCGCGAGGGTGCGGAGGAACGAAGCGGGCGGGTCGCGTTCCGTCCGCGCGCGAACGTAAGTTCGTGTCGACCAGAAAAGAGCGCCCCGGCGACGCGACCACGTCCCGGGGCATGGCACCGAAGGACGAGCTTCGGCGCATCGACACGATACGCCCGTGCGCAGGCCCGAGCGCGTTCCTCGCGTGCCCAGACGAAAGGAACGCGATGGCCCTAGCGACTGTTGAGGTGCCGAGAGCCCTCGTCCGTCCCGTGCGCGAGACGGTCTTGCTGCTCTACCAGGCGACGGCCGAGGCGCTCCATTTCGCGCTGCGCGCGCATGGCGAGCAGCGCGGAGGGCTGGCCGAGGTGCACGAACATCGCGCGCGCCTCGCCGAGCTCGATGCGATGTTGGAGCGGCTGTCCTGGTCGGGCCCGCCTGCGTCGGAGCGAGTCGAGCTGCGCGCGTCGAGGGAGATCCTGCACGACGCGCTCTACGGCGCGCTCATCGACGCGGGGGAGCGGCTCGCCACGACGTGCACTCGTGCTTGGCGCGGGGAGGCCGGATCCGAGACGGTGAGCTCGGCGGCTCAGGAGGTGATCACGCTCGATCGTCTGCTGAGGAGCCTCGGGGACTAGCGCGAGGGCGACCAGTCCCGCGCGGCGCCTGCGCCGCGTGCGATTGGCCCGGCGCACGCTCGGATCCGATGCGCGGGACGTGGTCGCGTTCGAGAAAGGGCGCGGCTCGGGAGTCTCTCCCCAGGTCGCGGTTCCGGGGCGAGCACGCGCGTGCCCGGAAAGAAAGTGCCCCGGCGACGCGACCACGTCCCGGGGCATGGCGCCGAAGGACGAGCTCCGGCGCATCGACAACGATATACGCGCGGCGCGGGCGCGACAGCCGCCTCACGGGGCGCCGCCCGGCGTGGCGCGCAGCGCCCGGCCCGGCAGCGGCTCGCGCGGTCTTCCTACTCCGCCTCCCGCACCCCCCGGTTCAGCGCCTCGCGGGCATCGCGCAGCTCCGTCGAGCCCTCCACCAGCTCGAGCGTCGCCTCGCGGGCCGCCTGCGGATCGCCGTCCTCCGCGGCGTCTGCGATGTCGCCCAGCGACTCGCGCACGTCGCCCATCGCCCGGACGAGGTCGTCCCGCTCGTCGGCGAGGTCCTCCGGCGGCTCGAGCTCCTCGAGCTCCCGTCGCAGCTCGCCGAGGCGCTGGTCGAAGCGCTCGAACTGGCCGGCGAGCTCCCGGTCGCTCGCGGTGTCCGCGGTCTCGAGCGCGTTCCCCACCTCCTCGCCAAGCGCGGCGATCCGCTCGCTCAACCCCGGGAAGTCCTCCGAGAACTCCTCGTCGTCGCCGCCCCCACAGGCGGCGAGCACGAGCGTCGCCAGGACGGCGGCCAGCGCTGTCACGCACCTCCGCAAGCGGACCGCCTACGCCGGCAGCTCGCCGGCCAGCGCCCGCACGTAGCGCTCCGCCGAGCGCTCCACGACCGCCTTCCCGTCCCCCCGGACGATCCGGTCCCACCAGGCACCGTAGATCGTCTCGAACGGGTACGGCTCGAGCGCACGGGCGATCGCCCGCACCGACTCCGCCGGAAGCGGGATCAAGTTGGGGTAGCTGTACATGAAGCTCACGTACGAGCGGTCCGGGATCACCTGCACGATGTCGCCGGACAGGAGAGCGCCGCGCCCGCCGGCGCCACCGGCCCAGTGCAGCACCGTGCCCCCGGCGAAGTGCCCGCCGCAGCGCACCAGCGTCAGCCCGTCGCCGACCTCCTTGACCTCGCCCTCCCACAGCTCGATCGACGGGTCCGGCCGCATGATCCAGCGCTCGTCGGCCGCGTGGATGAACACGGGGCAGTCGAACCGGTGCGCCCACTCGACCATGCCCGTGTAGTAGTGCGGGTGCGAGATCGCGATCGCCCGCAAGCCGCCGCGGCGCTCGATCTCCTCCGCGGCTGCGTCGTCCACCAGGTGCACGCAGTCCCACATCACGCCGTCCACCAGCAGCGCCCGCTGCCCGATCGCGAACCACGGCTCCACCCCCACGCCGGTGAGCTCCCCTTCCTCCCGGATCTCGTTGCTCCGCTCGGCGCGCAGCTCGTCGAGCGTCGTCCAGCTCTGCCCGTCCTCCGGCACGTACTGCCGCGCGTCGGTGCAGATCGGGCACTCGCCCGGGGGCGAATCGCTCTCCGTGAACTGGATCCCACACGTGAAGCAGATCCAGTGAGTCATGGCACGAGCGCCGCGAGCAGGCGGTCCACTTCCGCCTCGCTGGTGTAGTGGAGGAACCCGGCCCGCACCGCCCCGCCGCTCTCGGCGAGGCCGAGCGCGCGGATCGGCTCGAGCGCGTAGTAGTCGCCGTCCCACACGTACAGGCCGTGCTCGCCGAGCCGCTCCGCAGTCCGGCGCGGGTCCTCCCCCTCCACGCGGAAGCAGAACGTCGGCGTCCGCCCCTCGACACCCCGGATCCCGTACAGCTCCACGCCGCCCGGCAACCCCTCGAGGAAGCGCCGCGCCAGCCCGTCCTCGTGCGCCTGGATGCGCTCGAAGGCCGTGTCGAGCGAGCCCTCGCCCAGCGAGCGCAGGTACTCGATCGCCGCCACCGTGCCCGCCACCGCCTCGTGCGACTGCGTGCCGGTCTCGAAGCGGTGCCCGGGGGGCGTCTCAGACGCCGGGCGCACCCGGTCCGCCGGCAGCGACTCCGCCAGGTCCGGGCGGATCGCCGCGATGCCCCAGTGCGGCCCGAAGAACTTGTACGGCGAGCAGAGCAGCACGTCGATGCCCCACTCGCGCGCTCGCAGCCGCCTGTGCGGCGCCAAATGCACTCCGTCCGCCCACGCCAGCGCGCCGGCCCGGTGCGCCGCGGCCGCGACGCGGGCGGCGTCGGTGATCGAGCCCACGGCGTTCGAAGCCAGCGTGAACGCCACCACCCGCGTGCGCTCGCCGATCAGCGCATCGAGCGCGTCGTGGTCGAGCGTCACGTCGTCGACGCGGATCGGAGCCCAACGCACCACCAGGTCGTGATCCGCCGCCACGAGCAGCCAGGGAGAGATGTTCGCGTCGTGGTCGAGCTGCGTGACCACGATCTCGTCGCCCGGTCGCAGCGTGCGCGCGACGGCGTGGGCAAGCAGGAAGTTGAGCGTCGTCATGTTCGCCCCGAAGGCGATCCCCTCCGGCTCGCCGCCCGTGAAGTCCGCGGCCGCCTCGCGACCGCGCGCCATCACCTCGTCGGAAGCCGCGGAGGTCGCGAACGCGCCGCCCAGGTTGGCGTTCGAGCCGCCCAGATACCCGCCCACCGCCTCCAGCACCTCGCGCGGGCACTGCGAGCCGCCCGGCCCGTCGAGGTAGGCCGCCCCGCTCGCCAGTGCCGGGAAGCGGTCGCGGACCGCCTCGACGTCAAGCGGCGGCGCGCTGCTGCTTGAGATAGCTGAGGAGCCCACCGTGGAGGAGGATCTCACGTTCCTTCGCCGCGAAATCGTGCGTGACCGCGAACTGGTCGCCCGAGTCCTCGATCCGCACTGTGATCTCGTCGCTGCCCTCGGCCAGCTCCTCGCGCACGCGCGGGAGCACCCAGGTCTGTCCCACCTCGGCCCGGTCGTGATCGGACTCCTCGGCGAACGTCAGGGCGAGGATGCCCTGCGCGACCAGGTTGCGCCGGTGGATGCGCGCGAACGACTTGGCGAACACCGCTCGCACGCCCAGCTGCAGCGGCGCGAGCGCGGCGTGCTCGCGCGACGACCCCTGCCCGTAGTTGTGCCCGCCCACGATGAAGCCGGCGCCCCACTCCTGCATGCGCTTGCGGAAGTCCTTGTCGCGGTGCTGGAACGTGAATTCCGCGATCGCCGGGATGTTCGAGCGGTAGGACATGACGATGACGCCATCGGGCGCCAGGTCGCCCGTGGAGATGTTGTCCGGCTGCACGGTGGCGACCTTCGCCCTCAGCTCCTCCTCGAGCGGCGAGTGCTCGGGCGGCGTCTTGATGTTCGGGCCGCGCGGGATCTCGATCTGGTCCCCCTCGTCCTCGGGCGCCGGCGGGAAGATGTGGCGGTCGTCCACGTACGGCTTCAGCTCGGGCATCTCGAGCAGCTCGGGCGGCTCGCCGAGCTCGCGCGGGTCGCGGATCTCGCCGTGCAGCATCGAGGCCGCGGCCACCGCCGGCGAGCACAGGTAGACCTGGTCCTCGGGCGTGCCCGAGCGGCCCGGGAAGTTGCGGTTGAACGTGCGCAGCGAGTTGGCGTTCGACGGCGGCGCCTGGCCCATACCCACGCACGGCCCGCAGACCGGCTCCAGCATCCGCACGCCGCCCTCCACCAGCTGGCGGTACACGCCCGACTCGGCGATCGCCACCAGTATCTGACGCGAGCCGGGCGTGGCCGTGGCGGTGACGCGCTCGTGCACCTGCTGACCGTCTCCCGCCGCCAGCACCGCGCCTGGCAGGGCGAGATCCAGGTAGGCCGAGTTGACCGACGAGCCGATGCAGACCTGCTCGATCGGGGTACTGGCGATCTCCTCCACCGGCACCACGTTGTCCGGGTTCTGCGGCTTCGCGACGAGCGGTCCGAGCTCGTCGAGATCGATCTCCACGCGGTCGTCGTACTCGCACCCCGCCTCCGGACCGATCTCGGCGAAGTCGTCCTCGCGCTGCTGGCGCCGGAGCCATTCGCGCGTGTTGCCGTCGGGCGGGAACACGGCGCTCGTGGCACCAAGCTCGGCGATCATGTTCGCGATCGTGCCGCGCTCGGGCACGCTGAGGTCGGCGGTGCCCGGGCCCGTGAACTCGAACACCTTGTTCTTGCCGCCGCGCACGGTCAGGCGGCGAAGCAGCTCGAGGATCACGTCCTTGGCTTGCACCCAGGGTCGCTCGAGCGTGCCGGCGAGGTGGACCTCGACCACCTCGGGGCAGGCGATCTCGTAGGGGTGGCCGGCCATCGCCACGGCCACGTCGAGGCCGCCGGCCCCGATGGCGATCATGCCGAGCGCGCCGCTCGTGGTGGTGTGCGAGTCGGCGCCGACCAGGATGCCGCCGGGGCGCGCGTAGCGCTCGATGTGCACGTAGTGGCAGATGCCGTTGCCCGGGCGCGAGTAATCGATGCCGTACTTGCGGCAGAGCGCCTGCAGCATGCGGTGGTCGTCGGGGTTCTTGAAGTCGAGCTGTATGACGTTGTGGTCCACGTACTGGACCGCCCGCTCGACCTTCACCCGCGGCACCTCGAGCTGCTCGAACTGCATCAGGGCCATAGTTCCGGTGGCGTCCTGTAGGAGCGTCTGGTCGACCGTCAGCGAGATGGACTCGCCCGGGGTCAGCTCGCCGCCGGTGAGGTGCTCCTTGAGGATCTGACGGGTGAGATTGTCGGGCACGGGTGGTTTTCTACCGGACCGGCCCGCCCGGGACGCGCGCGAACGTGCCCGTCGCCGCCGCCAGCGCTCGGCCCTCCTCCGTGGTGGCGTCCGCCGTGAGCCGCAGGGCTCGCTCGCCGTCCTCCTCGACTCGAGCGGTCACGCGTACGAAGGTCCCCACAGGCGCCGGTGCCTTGAGGTCCACCTCCAGCCGTTTGGTGAGCGCGAAGGTCCCGCGGTCGAACAGCAATAGGGCCATCGCCTCGTCGAGCGCCGTCGCGACCACTCCGCCGTGCGCGTAGCCCGGCGGGCCCTGGTGGTCCTGCTTCACGAAGAAGCGGCCCTCCACCCCCTCTCCGGAGCGCGACACCTCGACCTGCAGCCCGAACAGGTTGGCCTGTCCGCAGCCGAAGCAGAGATCGTGGTGGCGGATCTGTTCGTCAGCCACGCAGCCCGCGCAGCACGAAGTGGAGGATGCCGCCGGCGCGGTAGTAGCGCCACTCGTTCGGCGTGTCGATCCGGACCCTGGCTTCGAACTCCACCCCGTTCGAGGCGCTCACCGCGAGCGTTCGGGCACCGTCCTCGAGTGGTGCCAGGTCGAAGGTCTCCTCGCCACTCAGGCCAAGCGAGTCGACGCTTTCCCCGTCGGGGAACTGGAGAGGAAGTACGCCCATCCCCACCAGGTTCGTACGGTGGATCCGCTCGAAGGACTCGGCCAGCACGAAGCGCACGCCCAGCAGCCGCGGCCCCTTCGCCGCCCAGTCCCGCGACGAGCCCGAGCCGTACTCCTTGCCCGCCAGCACGCAGAGCGGCACGCCCTCCGTGGCGTACCCCGTCGCGGCGTCGTAGATCGGCATGACCTCGCCGTCCTTGACCGTGAACCCGCCCTCGGTGCCCGGAGCGAGCAGGTTCCGCAGGCGCACGTTGGCGAAGGTCCCGCGCATCATCACCTCGTGGTTGCCGCGACGAGAGCCGTAGGAGTTGAAGTCACGCGGCTCCACGCCGTGTTCCAGCAGGTAGCGGCCCGCCGGGGAGTCCTTCTTGATCGCGCCTGCGGGTGAGATGTGGTCAGTCGTCACGCTGCCGCCCAGTAGCGCGATCGCTCGGGCGCCCTTGATCTCATCGGGACCGCCCGAGGCCTCCTCGAAGTACGGCGGCCGCCGCACATAGGTCGACTCCGGATCCCATGCGTAGCGGTCGCCCTCCGGCACGTCGAGCGCGTTCCAGTTCCCGTCGCCCTCGAACACCTCGCCGTAGCTCTTGCGGAACATGTCCGACTCGATCGCCCGCTCCATCACCTCGGCCACCTCCTGGCGGCTCGGCCAGATGTCGCGCAGCCAGACGTCGTCCTGCAGCGGCTCGCGGAGCACGTCCACGTCCATGCGGCCGGCGAGCGCGTACGCGACGCACAGCGGCGGGGACGCCAGGTAGTTCATCTTCACCTCGGGGTGGATGCGCCCCTCGAAGTTCCGGTTGCCGGACAGCACTGACGCCACCACCAGCTCGCGCTCCTGGATCTCGCGTGAGATCTCGGGCGGCAGCGGGCCGGAGTTGCCGATGCAGGTGGTGCAGCCGTAGCCCACGAGGTCGAAGCCGAGCTCCGACAGCGGCTCGAGCAGGCCGGCGCGCTCCAGGTACTCGGTCACCACCTTGGAGCCCGGCGCAAGCGAGGTCTTGACCCACGGCCGCCGCTCCAGACCGGCTTCCACCGCCTTGCGCGCGAGCAGCCCGGCGCCGAGCATCACCGACGGGTTCGAGGTGTTCGTGCAGCTCGTGATCGCCGCGATCACCACCGCACCGTGATCCAGCCCCTTCCGGCGCTCGGCCACCGCGCTGTGGGCGAGGGCGCCGGCTCGGCCGGCGCCGGAGCGATCGTCGTCCAAGCCGTGGTCGTGCCCCGGCCTCGGCTCCTCGCCGCCGCCGTTGCCGGTCGGCGGGTCACTCGCGGGGAAGGTCTCGGCGGCCGCCTCGTCGTAGCCCTCGAGCGAGCCGTCCGCGGCCAGCTCCGCCAGCTCGGCGCGGAAGTCCTCGGCCGCATCGGACAGTGCCACGCGGTCCTGCGGCCGCTTGGGCCCGGCGAGCGAGGGCTCGACATCACCGAGGTCGAGCTCGAGCGTGTCGGAGTAGACGGCGTCCTCGGACTCCTCGTCGTGGAAGAGACCCTGCTCGCGGCAGTAGGCCTCAACCAGCTCTACCCGCTCCCGCGGCCGGCCCGAGAACTCGAGGTAGCGGAGCGTCTCCGCGTCGACCGGGAAGATCCCGCAGGTGGCGCCGTACTCGGGCGCCATGTTGCCGATCGTCGCCCGGTCGGCGAGCGGCAGGCCGGCGAGCCCCTCGCCGAAGAACTCCACGAACTTCCCCACCACGCCCCGCTCTCGCAGCATCTGAGTGACCGTCAGGACCAGGTCGGTGGCGGTCGATCCCTCGGGCAGCTCGCCGGTCAGCCGGAAGCCCACCACCTGTGGGATGAGCATCGAGACGGGCTGGCCGAGCATGGCCGCCTCGGCCTCGATCCCGCCCACGCCCCACCCGAGCACGCCGAGGCCGTTGATCATCGTGGTGTGGGAGTCCGTCCCGACGAGCGTGTCGGGGAAGGCCTGGCCGTCGCGCGTCTCGACCACGCGCGCGAGGTACTCGAGGTTGACCTGGTGGCAGATGCCGGTGTTCGGCGGCACCACGCTGAAGTTGTCGAACGCCGTCTGCCCCCAGCGCAGGAACGCGTAGCGCTCCCGGTTGCGCCGGAACTCCAGCTCCGCGTTGCGCTGGAAGGCCAGCCGCTCGGCGAACACGTCCACCTGGATCGAGTGGTCGATCACCAGCTCGACGGGCACGAGCGGGTTGATGCGCGACGGGTCGCCGCCGAGCTCGTCCATGGCGTCGCGCATGGCAGCCAGGTCGACGATCGCGGGCACCCCGGTGAAGTCCTGCATCAGCACGCGCGCGGGCGTGTACGCGATCTCGTTGGAGGGGTCGTCCTTCGCGACCCACGTGGCGAGGTTCTCCACGTCCTCGCCGGTCACCGCACTGCCGTCCTCGGTGCGCAGGAGGTTCTCGAGGAGGATCTTCAGCGAGTAGGGCAGCCGCGCGACGTCGTACTTCTCCTGGAGCGCGTCCAGGCGGAAGATCTCGTACGCCTGGCCCCCAACCTCGAGCGTCGAGCGGGCGCCGAAGGTGTCCGCATCGGTCACCTCCTAGACACTACTTGGATGCACGACCTCGCCTGCGTCGTCCACCTGCACTCGACCTACTCCGACGGGACCGGCACCGTGCCGCAGATCGCCCGGGCCGCGCGGCGCGCAGGCGCGGACGTGGTGCTGCTCACCGACCACGACACGCTCGCGGCGCGAGACAACGGCGAAGAGGGGTGGTACCGCGGGCGGCGGCGGTGCCCGGATGGGCAGCGCGGGGACGTGCTGCTACTTGCCGGCACCGAGGTCTCGCCGCGCCGGCGAAACCACTACCTCGCCTTCGACATCGACCGGCCGATCGACCATCGCGGCCTCGACGCCGCCGGCATCTGCCGCGCGGTGAGCGAGGCCGGCGGCTTCGGCTTCGCGGCGCACCCGTTCTCGCGCGGCTCGGATCGCTTCCGCGACCGCGCCCCCGGCATGCCGTTCGAGGACCTCGAGTGCGAGGCCCTGCACGGCCTCGAGCTCTGGAGCTTCGTGAACGACACCGGCGAGGCGGTGGGCGGCCTGCTCGACATCCTGCGCTTCGTGACGATGCCCGCGCGGGTGCTCGACCACCCGCCGGAGCGCAACCTGCGCGTGTGGGACTCGCTCTGCCAGAAGCGCCGCGTGGTGGCGATCGGCGGGCTCGACGCCCACCAGTTCGGCAAGCGCATCGGCCCGTTCGTGCCGATCCGGGTGATGGCCTACCGCCGCTCGTTCCGCTTCATCCGGACACACGTGTTGTGCGACGAGGCGCCCAGCGGCGACTTCGAGCGGGACCGCGAGCAGGTGTACGGCGCGCTGCGTGAGGGCCGCTGCTACATCGCGGTGAACTCGGTGGCGCCGGCGAAGGGCTTCCGCTTCGAGGGGGACGGCGTGGCGATGGGCGCCGAAGCGGCGGCCGGGGAACGCCGCGTGGTCCGCGCGCGCGTGCCGCTGCCGGCCCGCCTGCGGCTGCTGCGCGACGGCATGGAAGTGGCGAGCGCCTCCGGCCCGGAGCTCGAGCATGAGGTCGAGGAGCCGGGCGTGTACCGGGTGGAGGCCTACCGGCGCTCGAAGGGTCGCGAGCGCACCTGGATCCTGTCGAACCCGATCTACGTGCGCGCGTAGCGGTCGAGCGTCGCGTGGCGGCGGGGGGCCGCGCGCTGCTTAGCGTCACGCGTCCCGCGGCGCCACCCTCGCCCCGTAGGCGGCGCCGGCGCTCGCCACGACCACCATGGCTATCGCCACCACCTCACGCGCGGCGAGTTCCTCCCCGAGCACCACGAGCCCGGCCAGCGCACCCGCGGCCGGCTCCAGGCTCATCAGCACGCCGAACACGCCGACCGGCATCCGGCGCAGCGCCTCGAGCTCCAGCGCGTACGGGATCGCCGACGACAGCACGCCCACCGCCGCGGCCACCGCCAGCACCCAGGGGACCAGCAGGTCGGTCCCCGCGGAAGCCACGCCCACCGGCGCGAGCGGAACCGCGGCCGCCACCATGGCGAGCGCCAGC
>DASZJZ010000081.1:0-61531 GCA_035947555.1 Thermoleophilaceae bacterium
CACCGGGCTCCTGAACGACGCCCTCGCCTCCAGCCACTTCGCGATCGCGGGCAAGCTCACCGGCCACGACGCGATCGTCGTCAAGGGCGCCTGCGCCGAGCCGTCCGTGCTGCTGATCGACGGCGACGGCCCGCGCCTGGAGCCGGCCGGCGACCTCTGGGGCCTTCCCGCCGCCGAGGCCGAGTCCCGGCTTCGCGAGCGCCTCGGCAAGGCCTGGCGCGTGGCGTCGATCGGGCCCGCGGGCGAGAACCTCGTCAAGTACGCGACCGTCTCCCACGACGGCCGCCACGCCGGCCGCGGCGGCCTCGGCGCCGTGCTCGGGTCAAAGCTGCTCAAGGCGGTCGCGGTGAAGCCCGCCACCAAGGTCGCCTCGGCGGACCCGCGCGCCGTCCTCGAGGCCGCCCGCGACCTGCGCACGCGCTCGTTCGGCCCGGCCACCGCCAAGTACCGCGAGCTCGGCACGCTCGCGAACCTGCTCGCGTTCAACGCGATCGCCACGCTGCCGACTCGCAACTTCCAGGAGTCGACGTTCACCGACGCCCCGCGGCTGGCGGCCGAGGACCTCGCCGAGGCGCGCGGCATCGCCCGCGACAGCTGCGCCTCGTGCTCGATCGGCTGCGAGCACATCTACAAGGGCGCCGGCGGCAAGCAGGTCCGCGTGGAGTACGAGAACGTCTTCGCGCTCGGCCCGCTCTGCGGCGTGTCGGACCCCGACGCGGTGCTCGAGGCGAGCCGCCGGTGCGACGAGCTCGGCCTCGACACGATCTCCGCCGGCGGCACGATCGCCTGGGCGATGGAGTGCGCGGAGCGGGGGCTGATCGACGCGCCGTGGCTGCGGTTCGGCGACGCGGACGCGCTGCTGCGGGCGCTCGACGAGATCGGCGCCCGCGAGGGGCTCGGCGCGCTGCTCGCCGAGGGCTCGCGCGCCGCCGCCGCCGACGTGGGGCAGGGCTCGATCGCGTTCGCCCCGCAGGTCAAGGGCATGGAGCTGCCCGGCTACGAGCCGCGCACGCTGCAGGCCATGGCCCTCGGCCTGGCCGTCAACGCCCGCGGCGCCGACCACAACCGCTCGGGCGCGTACGAGGTCGACCTCGCGGGCGAGCTGGACCGGCTCGCCGGCGGCGACGCCCACGCCGCCGCGGCGATCGAGACCGAGGACCGCGCGGCGGTGATGGACTCGCTGATCCTCTGCAAGTTCCTGCGCGGCGTGTTCGCCGATCCGTGGCCGGAGTGGGCGGCGCTGCTCGCGCCCGTGACCGGCTGGGACCTCGACGAACGCGAGCTCCGCGGTACGGCCCGGCGCATCGTGCTCGCCAAGCGCCTCTACAACCTGCGCGAGGGCTGGACGCGCGCCGAGGACCGCCTGCCCGAGCGCTTCCTGAGCGAGCCGCTCACGCTCGACTCGGGCCGCGAGGCCACGCTGACGCCGGACCGGCTGCGCGGCATGATCGATGCCTACTACGCGGGCCGAGGCCTCGACGCCGAGGGCCGTCCTGGGCCTGCCGTGAGCGACGAGCTCGGCTTGGACCTGTTCGTACCGCCAGAGGTAGCGTGAGGCCCGTGGCGACGACCGCACCCGCGCCCACGAAGACCGTCACGCTGACGATCGACGGGCGCGAGGTGACGGTCCCCGAGGGGACGACGATCTGGGACGCCGCGAAGGACGCCGGCATCGGCGGCGCTTCGCCTTGACACCTCCGCGGGGCCAGCGCGAGTTCTTCGCCGTGCGGACCGTCGGCGAGGCACTCGCCGGCTTCCGCCCCGCCCGGCGGACCGGCGCCGAGCGGGTACGGCTCGACGATGCCCTCGGCCGCGTTCCCGCGGAAACGTTGCGGGCGCCGCATCCCCTGCCCGGCTTCGCGCGGGCGACGGTCGACGGTTTCGCCGTCCGGGCGGCCGATACCTACGGCGTCTCGGACGGTCAGCCCGGCTACCTCGACCTTGCGGGCGAGGCGACGATGGGACAGCCGCCCGACGGCTCGCTGCGTCCGGGCGCGGCCATCGCGATCGCCACCGGCGCCCCCCTCCCGCCGGGCGCGGACGCGGTGGTCAAGATCGAGCACACCCAGGCCACCCTGCCCGGACTGATCGAAGTGGTGCGCCCGGCCACGCCCGGTGAGGGAATGGTGCGTCCGGACGAGGACGCCTCCGCCGGAGCCGAGCTGGCGCGCTCAGGACGCCCACTCCGCCCCGCGGATCTGGGAATGCTGGCGGCTGCCGGACTGACCGAGATACCTGTGCACGCACGCCCGCGCGTGGCAATCGCTTCGACGGGCGACGAGCTCGTGCCCGCAGACACCCGCGACCTGGAAGTCGGCCAGGTCCGGGACGCCACAGCGCCCGCACTCGCCGCACTGGTCCGCGACGCAGGAGGCGAGCCACGCTTCGCGGGAATCGTCCCGGACGACCGCGAAGCACTGGAAGCGGCACTGCGGCGGGCGCTTGGCGGCGGCTGCGACCTCTTGGTCGTCTCCGCCGGCTCGTCCGTCGGCGCCCGGGACGAGACCGCTTCGGCCATCGCCTCCCTCGGCGAGCCCGGCATCTGGTGCCACGGGCTCGCGCTGCGGCCGGGCAAGCCCACGCTTCTCGCCGCCTGCGGCGGCGTGCCGGTGATCGGCCTACCCGGCAACCCGCGCTCGGCGCTCGTCGTCTTCCGCCTGATCGGGATGCCGCTGGTTCGTCTCGTCGGCGGCTGCACCGAACCGCCGCCGGAGCCGACCGTCCGTGCCCGGCTCGCCCGTGACCTCCCGTCCGCGGCCGGACGGCTCGACGTCGTGCAGGTGGCACTCGACGGCGGCGTCGCCACACCGCTCTTCGGCTCCTCCTCCCTGCTGTCGATCCTCGCGCGGGCGGACGGCCACCTCGTCGTGCCGGAGGCCGCGACGGGCCTGCCCGCCGGCGCCGAGGTGGACGTCACGCTGTACCGGTAGCGCCGCGCGCGGGAGGATTGGGGCGTGGCGCGCGCAACTCCCTTCATCCACGACGTGCCCGCGGCCGAGGCGTTCGCGGCGTGGATAGCGGCGTGCCGCGAGGCGGGCTGCCCCGAGCGAGTGGACGTCGTGACGGTGCCACTCGACGAGGCCGTCGGCCGAGTCACGGCTGAGCCCGTCTGGGCCAAGCGATCGTCACCGCCCTTCGACGCCTCCGCGATGGACGGGATCGCCGTCCGGGCGGCGGACACCGTGGGCGCCGGAGAGACGTCCCCCGTGCGACTTGGCCGTGACAAGTACGACGTCGTCGACACAGGCGACCCCATGCCGGCGGGCCGAGATGCCGTCGTGATGCGCGAAGACGTGCACTGGTTCGGCGGCGCGGGCGAAGCGGAGCGATTGGAGCCGGGGGCAGAGGAGTCGCGGGCAAGATCCGAGCGATCGGAGGCCGTGAGAGAGCAGTCGCGGGCGGGCTCCGAGCGATCGGAGGCCGTGACAGAGCAATCGCCGGCGGGATCCGAGCGATTGGAGGCCGTGACAGAGCGGTCGGAGGGGCGGGTGAGTGGAGGCGGAGAGAGGACCGAGCCGCTTGCGGGCGTCGAGCTGCGGGCGGCTGCCGCCCCGTACCAGCACGTCCGCTCGATCGGCGAGGACGTCAGCGCCGCCGAGCTGCTCCTGCCCGCCGGCCACCGGGTGCGGCCGGTGGACGCGGCCGCCGCCGGCGCCGCCGGCGTGACGGAGCTGGCGGTGCGCCGGGCGCCCGTTGTCGCGGTGATCCCCACGGGCGATGAGATCCGGCCGATCGGCGCCGAGCTTCGACCCGGCGAGCTGCCGGACACCAACTCGTTGATGCTCACGGCCCAGGCGTCCGAGGCGGGGTGCGAGGTGGTGCGCCACGGCGTCGTCCCTGACGATCCGCCGCAGATCGTCGAGGCGGTCCGGGACGCTGCCGCCGAAGCCGACCTCGTCATCGTGATCGCCGGCTCGAGCGCGGGAAGGGACGACCACACCGCCGAAGTCGTCGCCGAGGCGGGCACGCTGGCGGTGCACGGAGTCGCCGTACGACCGGGCCACCCGGTGGTGCTCGGCGTGGTGGCCGCCGCCGAGCCGGCCGCCCGCCCGAGCGGAGGCGCTCCCACCGGCGACGTCGCTGCGGCCAGCGCATCCGCTCGCGCGGAAGCACCCGGCGCCCCGCGCGCATGCACGCCTGTCCTCGGCGCCCCCGGCTACCCCGTCTCCGCCGCCCTCACATTCGACATCTTCGCCGCGCCCCTTCTCGCCGTCCTCGAGGGCGCTCCCGCCCCGGACTGGCCTCGGGCGCGGGCGAGGCTTGCCCGCAAGCTCGCGTCCCACATGGGGAGCGACGACTGGGTTCGCGTCAGGCTCGGGCGAGTCGGGGGCGACCTCGTCGCCACCCCCCTCCCCCGCGGCGCCGGCGTCCTCACCTCGCTCGTCCGCGCCGACGGTCTGCTCGTCGTTCCGGCCTCCCTGGAGGGCCATCACGCCGGCGAGGAGGTCGAGGTCCGGCTGCTGCGCGGGGTCGGCGAGATCGAGCGCACCATCGTCGCCACGGGCTCCCACGACCTCGTCCTCGACCTCGCGGCCTCGGCCCTGCGAACACGAGACCCCGGCATCGCGCTCGCCTCCTCGAACGTCGGCTCGCTCGCCGGCCTCGCCGCGCTGCGCGACGGCCTCTGCCACGTCGCCGGCTCTCACCTGCTCGACCCCGACACCGGCGAGTACACGCTTCCCTGGATCGAGAAGCTGATGCCGGACCGCGACCTTGCCGTGGTCCGCCTGACGCACCGCGAGCAGGGCCTGATCGTCGCGCCGGGCAACCCGCTCGGGCTCGAGGGCATCGCGGACCTCACGAGACCCGGCCTTCGCTACGTGAACCGCCAGCGCGGCGCCGGCACGCGCGTGCTGCTCGACCAGCTGCTGCAGGAGCAGGGCATCGGGCCTGACCAGGTGGACGGCTACGCCCGCGAGGAGCACACCCACCTCGCCGTGGCCGCCGCCGTGGCGGCCGACCGGGCCGACTGCGGCCTTGGCGTGCTCGCCGCGGCGAGAGCTTTCGGCCTCGACTTCGTGCCCGTCACGAAGGAACCGTACGACCTCGTGCTGGAGCGCGCAGCCCTCGACTCGGAGCTCCTGGCGCCCCTCTGGGGCCTGCTCGACTCCAGCGACTTCCGCGCCGAGGTCGACGCCCTCGGCGGCTACGACACGACCGAGATGGGCCGCCGGATCATCGCCTAGCCCGCGACCGGGATAGGGTCCATGGCATGGAGCTCTATGTCTGCTGGGGGACGTTCCCGGCGCCGTGGCGGCCGGGCGGCCACCCGTGCGGCAACGCCTACAACGCGCTCAGGGAGGCCGGCTGGGATCCGGAGGTGAAGAAGACGTACGGGCTGGGCGCGCTGCCCGACGCACTCACCCCGCAGCGCAAGCAGGTGCGCGAGCTTACGGGCCAGAACTGGGTGCCGGTGCTCGTGACCGACGACGGCGAGGTGATCCGGGAGTCGAAGAGGATCGTGGAGTGGGCCAAGGCGAACCCGGCCGTAGGGTCGGACCGGGCGGCGCAGGCCGGGCAATAGTCACGGGCGGCTCTCGCCGGCGCCCTGGATCCGGCCCTCGCGGCGGGCCTTGCGCAGGCCGTGCTTCGCGAGCAGCCCGTTGGCGAGCAGTAGCAGCGTCTTGTTGCGCGGCGCGCGGAAGGCGCTCGCCGTATGCGGTGCGTACAGGCCGTCCTCGAGCCAGCCGGTGTGCTGGCGCGCGCGCAGGCCCACCAGCTTGGCCTCGTAGGCGTGGCCCAGCAGGCCGGCTCGGCGCCCGCCCGCCGGCAGGGGCGCGCCGCTCGCCAGGCGAATGCCCTCCGGCGCCGCTCCCGCCACACGCACGGTGACCACGACCGGGAAGCCGTCCGCGCCGCGCCACGAGAGCAGCACGTGAGGCAACCTGGCGAGCCCTCGCCCGGCCTTCGCGGCGTCGAGCCGCGGACCCGTGCCCTTGGCCGGGGCGGGCTGAGGCTCCGGCGGGCCCTCCGGCCGGCTCGCTCCGTGCACCGCGGGCTCGCCCGAGCAGTCGAGCGACGACCAGACCACGAGCCGCTCCACGTCCACCGTCACCGGGACGCGATCCTCGTAGTACTCCCTCAGCCAGCGGTCCCAGAAAGGCCCGCGCCGCGGCGGGCCCATGAAGCGCTCCGCGGCGGGCCCGAGCACCCGCTCGTTCCAGTCGCGGTCGGCGGGCGGCACCGGGCGGCAGCGCCCCTGGACGAGCACGAAGGAATCGCCCGACGCGAACCCGTGGTCGCGCGCGTGGTAGGCGAGCGCCACGCGCGGGTCGCGCTCGATCCGCTCGAGCTTCCTACCGAAGCCGAGCGAGGTGGTGAACGTCACCGTGCCCGCGTCGCGATCCCGCATGCCCACCGGCGCCACGGCAGTCACCACGGCGCCACCAGCGGGGGTCAGGTAGGCGAGGGCGGCGGTCATGTCGCCCGCCAGTACAGCGTCGACTTCGTCGGGCCAGGACATGCTCAGCGGTGCACGGCTGCGAGAAGGCTCGCATAGGACCGCACGAGCAGCGCCCGCTCACGCGCGAGCCGCGAGTCGTCGGGATCGCACCCGTCCTCGACCCAGCGATCTGACACGTCCATCGCCTCGGCGCGCAGCGCGGCCGCTGGTCTCACCTCGGCGGGGTCGACGGAATAGGAATAGGCATAGAGGTTGCGTAGGGCCTCCGTGAGCTCCTCCGACGGGCCGGAGCCCTCGGCGTGCTGAGCCTCACGGTGCACGCGCCACCACTCGACCTCGAGCCACGCGGCGTGGGTAGGCTGGAAGCTCTCGCCCGTGCTCTTGCGGAGCAGCTGGTAGAAGCGCGTCATGAGCCGTTGCGCCGCCTCCGGGTCGTTGTTCGGGTAAGGCGCCCAGACCTGATTCGCTCGGAGCACGAGCCAGGCGCCCACGAGCGTGCGCCACCAGGGCATGCCGAAGGCAGCGTGCACCAAGCCGACCGATGCCGCGAGAAAGGCCGGCCACTCGCGCCGGTAGTACGTCTCCCAGGCGCGGCACTCCCGCCTTCCCACGGCCCGTGGGTCGAACGAGCGCACGCGGGCAGCATATGCGGGCCGCGCACCCGCCGCATGCCGTAGGGTCGCCGGTCATGTCCGCCTCCATCGACCCCGGCCTGCGCCAGGCGCGTCAGGCGGTGCTCGACGCCCACTCCGCCGCCGAGACCGCCCACGACCTCGACGGCGTCATCGCCACCTTCCACCGCCCTCGCTACGAGATCGTCCCCACCGGCGAGGTGTTCGACGGCGAAGAGGCCGTGCGGCGCTACCACGGCGAGAACTTCGCCGGCGTGCCCGACTTCCGGGTCGAGCCGATCGCGGCGCACCACGGGGAGGACGCGGTGGCGGAGGAGGGGTGGGTCAGCGGCACCCACCTCGGGACCTACCACGGCCTCCCGCCGACCGGCCGCTTCGTGCGCGTGCGGGTCTGCGGCATCTTCGTGTTCGAGGAGGACCGGCTCGTCTGCGAGCGCGTCTACTACGACCTGCTCACCGTCCTGCGCGGCCTCGGCGTGGCGCGCGACCCCGACTCGGCCGCCGGGCAGCTCACCACGCTGCTGAACCACCCGCTTCACCTCGGCCGCGCATTCGGCCGCGAGCTCCTCCGCCGCCGCCGGGGCTGATGCTCCGCACGGTGCGCGCGGTCCGCTACGTCACGCCGCTGCGCGAGGGCGGCTCGCTGCCCGCGCTGGTGGAGGCCGACGACGACGGCCTGTACGTGGTCAAGATGCGCGGCGCCGGTCAGGGCCCCAAGGCGCTGGTGGCGGAGATCGTGGCCGGAGAGCTGGCGCGGGAGCTCGGGCTCCCGGTCCCCGAGCTCGTGCTCGTGGAGCTCGACGAGCACCTGCCCGACGCCGAGCCGGACGCCGAGATCCAGGACCTCCTGGCGGCCAGCGCCGGCACGAACGTGGGCCTCGACTTCCTCCCGGGCGCGCTGCCCTACGCCCCCGGCGGGTCGTTCGAGGTGGAGCCGCGGCTCGCCGCCGCGGTCGTCTGGCTCGACGCGCTCGTCGAGAACGTCGACCGCACGCCGCGCAACGTGAACCTGCTCGTGTGGCATCGCCGGCTGTGGCTGATCGACCACGGTGCCGCGCTCTACCGCCACCACGCCGGCCTGGATCCGAAAGCCGCCCGCGGGCCGTTCCCCGCCGTGCGCGACCACGTGCTGCTCGAAGCGGCGAGCTCGATCGGGGACGCGGACGCCGAGCTCGCGTCGCGCGTGACGCGCGAGCTGGTCGAGGACGTGCTGGCGAGGGTGCCGCGCGAGTGGCTCGAGCCGGCGGCGCCGGCCGGCTACGTCGAATACCTGGGCACGCGCCTGGAGGAGCCGCGCACATGGGTGGAGGAAGCGGAGGTCGCCCGCGTGCGGCGGGAGGAGGCGGAGCCCGCCCGCGCGCGGCCGGAGGAGGCGGAGGCGGCGCGTGCCGGACCGCAGGATGCGGATCCCACGCGGGCCCGACAGGAGGCGGATCACGTCCGTGCCCGACGCTGAGTCGTTCCAGTACGCGCTGCTGCGCGCGGTGCCGTCCCTCCCCCGCGGCGAGGCGCTCAACGTGGGCGTGGTCCTCTACTCGCCGCGCCACCGCTTCCTCGAGGCGCGGACCATCCTGGACCCCGAGCGCCTACGGCTGCTCCACCCGGACCTCGACCTCGACGCCGTGCGGGCGCACCTGGAGCTGATCGAGCAGGTCGCGGCGGGCGAGCCGACAGCCGGTCCCATCGCGCGCCTCGACCGGAGCGAGCGGTTCGGCTGGATCACCTCGCCGTCGAGCACGGCGATCCAGCCCTCCCCGGTCCACACCGGGGTCTGCGACGACCCGGCCGCGATGCTCGACCACCTGTTCGGGTCGCTGGTGGCGACGCCGCGCGCCAGCTAGGCGGGCGCGCCCTCGCGCAGCCCGAAGCGGGCGTGCAGCCGCGCCAGCGGGCGTGGCGCCCACCAGTTCCAGTCGCCCAGCAGCTTCATCAGCGACGGCACGAGCAGAGCGCGGATGATCGTCGCGTCTATCAGCACCGCCAGCGCCGTGCCGATGCCGAGCTCCTTGATGAATATGAGCTCGGACGTGGCGAAGGCGCCCACCGCCACGCTGAACAGCAGCGCGGCAGCGGTCACGATCCGCCCCGTCCGCTCGAGCCCGACGGCCACCGCCTCGTCGTTCGGGAGGCCGGCGTCGCGCGCCTCCTTGATCCGGGCAAGCAGGAATACGCCGTAGTCGGTCGACAGGCCGAAGGCGACCGCGAACAGGAAGATCGGCTGGGTCGCCTCGAGCGCTCCCTGGCTCGTGTAGTCGAGCAATCCCTCGAATCGACCGTCCTGGAAGATCAGCACGAGCAAGCCGAAAGCCGCGGACATCGTCAGCAGGTTCATCACCAGCGCCTTGATCGGCAGGACGAGGGAGCCCGTCATCAGGAACAGAGCGACGAGCGTCGCGCCCATCAGCACCGCCAGCGCCGCCGGTAGGTGGTTGACCAGGCTCTCCTTGAGGTCCACGAGCGTGGCGGTCTGGCCGCGGCTCAGCACCTCGAACGGAGGGTCGAGCCCGCGCACGTCGCGCACGGCCTGCTGGCTCTCCTCGCTGAGGACCGGGGCCCGCGGCACGGCGTCCACGAGCGTGAGGCCGTCCCGTGTGCGCGGTCTCCCCACGTCGAGCACGCCGGGCACCTCGCGAACCCGGTCGAGATAGCGGTCGAGCGCGGGCCCGGGCGGGGCCTCGGCCACCAGCGTGATCGGCGTGGTGCGGCGCACGTCGAAGTCCCGCTTCAGGGCGATGTCGACCTGCCGGGCGCTGCTCGACTCGGGCAGCACGCTGGCGTCGACGGCGGTGACCTTGAGCCCGAGGAACGGGATGCCCATGGCGATGAGCAGGGCGGCGGAGCCGACGGCGATCGTGCCGGGCCGGCGCATGACGGCCCGCGACAGCCGGTACCAGGCGCCGGACTGAGCGGGCCGCGCGTCCGCCTGCGCGGCGCGTTGGAGGCGGCGCGGCGCGAGCGCGTTCACGCGCGGCCCCAGCAGCGCCAGAACGGCCGGCAGGACGACGAGCGCCACGGCGCCGGCCAGCACCGCCACCATCATGCCTCCGATGCCCATGGAGTAGAGGAAGCGCTGCGGGAAGAGCAGCAGCGACCCGAGGGCGGCGGCGACGGTGACCGAGCTGAACAGGACCGTGCGGCCTGCGGTGGCGAGCGTGCGGCGGATCGCCTCGGCGCCCGGCCCCACGTCGGCGACCTCCTCGCGGTAGCGAGAGACGATGAAGAGCGAGTAGTCGATTGCGAGACCGAGGCCGAGGCCGGTCGTCACGTTGAGCGCGAACACCGAGATCGAGCCGAACTCCGAGCCGATGCGGAGGCCGAACAGCGTGAGCACGATCGCCATGCCGCCCACCAGCAGCGGGAGCAGGGCCGCCACGACGCTGCGGAAGAAGAGGAACGACAGGAGGAAGAGCAGCGGGAAGGCGAGCAGCTCGGCACGGGCGAGGTCCTCGGAGACCTGCTCGTTCACCTGCGGGCTCGCCACCGCGAAGCCGCCCAGCGTGACACCTTCGTATCCCTCGAACCGGTCGATCAGCCGCTCGCCCGCGTCGTTTTCGTCGGCCCCTGGGCGGAGCGAGGCCGCGACGTAGGTGGAGCGCCCGTCGCGGGCGACGAGGGCGCGGCCACCCTGCTCGAAGGTGACGACGTCGCCCACGTCGGGCTCGGCGCGCAGCTCGCGCGCGACGCCGGCCACGCGGGCGCGGACCTCGGGCGTGTTCACGCCTCCCGGTGTGTCGACGAGCACAACCACGTCCACCCCGGCTCCGACGCCCGCCCGCTCGAGCAGGGCGTCGGCCTGCACTGACTCCGTGGCCGGGTCGTCGGCGGCGTATGGGTCGAGCCGATCGGCCACCGAGGAGCCCGCGACCGCCGCCGCGACGACCACGAGCACCGCCACCAGCACGACCCGCTTGGGTCTGCGGGTGGCGAGGCTTGTGAGGGCCGCGAACATTGGAGGCAAGCACCGTACCATGTTTTCCAAGTAGCTGCTGGGTTAATATGGTGGTAGCCATGGTTTCGAGGCGGACCTACCCGGAGTACTGCGCGATCGCCCGCTCGCTGGACCTGCTCGGTCAGCGCTGGACGCTCTTGGTCGTGCGCGACCTGTTCCTCGGCCCGCAGCGCTACACCGACCTGCAGGCCGGACTGCCGGGGATCGCGAGCGACATCCTCACCGCGCGCCTACGCGCGCTCGAGGACGAGGGCCTGGTGCGCCGCCGCGACCTCCCGCCGCCCGCCCCGGCCACGGTCTACGAGCTCACGGAGGCCGGCCGCCGTCTCGGACCGCTGATCCGCGCGCTGGGCGAGGTGGGCCTGACGCTGCTCGACACACCCGCCCCGGGCCAGCCCGTCAATCCGGGCCCGGTCGTGATGTCGCTGAACCTCGTCTTCCGGGCGGACCAGGCCGGCGGCGTGAAGGAGACGTACGGCCTCGAGCTGGACGGCCACGCCTTCACGGTGCAGGTGGACGGCGACACGGTGACGACCGAGCGCGGCGCCCCAGCCTCACCCGCCGCCACATTCAGGACGGCCCCGCGAACGCTCGTCGGCCTCCTGCGCGGCGAGACGACGACGGCTGCCGCGGAAGCCCGCGGCGACCTCGAGGTCGAAGGCGACCGCGCCGCGCTGGACCGCTTCACCGCGCTGTTCCTCGGCTAGTCGACGAGCGACGTCACCGCGGAGCGTGCCGGCCTGACGAACACGCGCGCTCCCACCTCGTACAGCTCCAGCGAGGGCAGCTGCACCAGCACCGTGCGGCCGCCCTCGTGGCGCAGGCGGTAGAGCACGTCGTGGCCGCGGAACTCGCGGGCCACCACCTCGGCGTTTCCGTCGTGGCGCGCGGTCAGCTCGAGCTGCTCGGGGCGCACCGCCACGTGCACCGTCCCGCTGGCGGGCGCGCGCAGGTCGAAGCCGCCCAGCTCGGTCTCAACCCGGCCCTCGCGCGCCACTCCCGCCAGCACGTTCACCTCGCCCACGAACTGCGCCGCCCAGCGGCTCGCCGGCCTGCCGTACACCTCCTCGGGCGCGCCGACCTGCACGATCCGGCCCTCGCGCATCACCGCCAGGCGGTCGGCCAGCGAGAGGGCCTCCTCCTGGTCGTGGGTCACGAGCAGGGCGGTGGCCTCGGCGTCGCGCAGGATCAGCTCGACCTCGCGACGGAGGTCGGCGCGCAGGGTGGCGTCGAGGCTCGAGAAGGGTTCGTCCAGGAGCACCACCTCGGGCTCCGGTGCCAGGGCGCGGGCCAGCGCGACCCGCTGGCGCTCGCCGCCGGACAGCTCGTGCGGGTAGCGGCTCGTCTTGTGCTGGAGCCCGACGAGCTCGAGCGCCCGGCGGGTGAGGGAGTCGCGCTCGGCACGCGGGCGGCGGGACAGGCCGAAGGCGATGTTCGCCTCCACGGTGAGGTGCGGGAAGAGCGCGTAGTCCTGGAACACCATGCCCACCCGCCGGCGCTCTGGCGGGACTAAGCGGGCCGGGCCTGCAACGGTGTCCTCGCCGACCTGGACGGCTCCGGAGTCGGGCGTCTCGAAGCCCGCGATCAGCCGCAGCAGCGTGGTCTTCCCGCACCCGGACGGCCCGAGCACCGCCATCAGCTCGCCGCGCTCGACCTCCAGGCTCACGGCGCGCACGGCGTGCGTCCGCCCGAACGACTTCGACACCTCGCGCAGCCGGATCGGCGAGCTCACGCCGGCACCGCCTCCAGCTCCGCCCCGCGCCGGCCGGACAGGCGGATCATCGCCGCCACCGGCAGCAGCCCGACCATCACGATCAGGAGCGCCGGAAGGGCGGCGGTCTCGAACAGCGACTCGGTGGTGGCCTGCCAGACGGCGATCGCGAGCGTGTCGCCGCCGGTGGGCCGCAGCAGCAGCGTGGCCGGCAGCTCCTTCATCACCTCCACGAACACGAGCAGCGAGGCGGTGGCCAGCCCGGCGCGCATCATCGGCACATGCACGCGCGCGAGCACGTCGAGCCGGTCTGCGCCGAGGCCGCGGGCCGCCTCGTCGAGCTGCGGAGAGATGCGGGTGAGCCCTCCCTCGATCGAGCCCCAGGCCAGGGCGAGGAAGCGCACGAGATAGGCGAAGAGCAATCCGATCACGGTGCCGGTGAGAACGAGGCCCGCCCCGGTTAGCGCGTCGACCCGGTGATCGAGCCACGCGAGCGGCACGATCACCGCGACCGCCACGACCGAGCCGGGCAGGCCGTAGCCGATCGTAGCTGCCCTAGCCGCCCCGGCAGCCGCATGGGAGCGGCTCGCCCGCACGCCGTAGGCGAGGAGCAGGGCGACGATCGGGACGAGCAGCGCGCTCACCGCCGCCAGCAGCACGCTGTTGCGCGCGGCGGTGGCGAACTCCGGCGCGAGCAGGCCTTCGTCGATCGCCTCGAGCGACCACACGGCGAGCTGAGCGAGCGGCGCCGCCACCACCAGGCCCAGCAGCGCCAAGGGGAGGACCGCGGCGGCCGCCGCGGCGGGCCCGCGCAGCCTGATCGGCGGCACCACGTCGCCCCTCGCGGCGTGCTGGTGGTAGCGCGCGCGGCCGCGGGCCAGCCGTTCGAGCAGCAGCAGCGTGAGCGTGACCGACACCAGCAGGGTGGCGAGCTGCATGGCGGCGTCGCGGTCGAGCGCCGTGAACCAGACGCGGTAGATCGCGTCGGTGAACGTCCCGACCCCGAGCAGGTTGACGGTGCCGAAGTCGGCCAGGGCCTCCATGAGGGCCAGCGCCACGCCGCCGAGGATCGCCGGGCGCGCCAGCGGGATCGCCACCTTCATGAGGGCTCCCCGGCGCGAGAGCCCGAGCCCGCGGGCGGCCTCGAGCAGCGTTCGCGACTGCGCGAGGAACGCCGCTCTCGCGAGCAGGTAGACGTACGGGTAGAGCACGAGCGTGAACACGCAGATGGCGCCGAGCTGCGAGCGGATCCCGGGCACGTCGAGGCCGAGGGCGAATAGCGTGAACACGTAGCCCGGCATGGCGAGCGGAAGCACGAGCGCCCACTCGATCCAGCCGCGCCCGGGGAAGTCGCAGAACGAGACGAGCGCGGCGAGCGCCGTGCCGAGCACGAGCACTCCGACGCCGACGCCGACGAGCAGCACGGCTGTCGCCGCGAGGGCCTCCGGCACGAGCCCGGAGAAGCGGGAGAGGCTCTCGGGTGCGGCTATGAACGAGATCGGGAGGCCTAGCAGCGGGCCCGCCACCGCCAGCGCGGTGAGCAACGTGAAGACGGTCCAGCCGTCGAGGCGCCGCGTCAGTCCCAACCCACCTCGACCATCAGGCTCAGGGCGTCGTCGAGCCGCGAGCCGGCACGCCGCACGTCGATCGGGTCCGCCTTGAACTCGAGCTCCTCGGTCACCGGGAATTCGTGGTTGTTGTCGGAGAAGACCTGCTGCTGGTCCGGCGAGACGAGGAACTCGATCAGCTCGCGCGCCTCGTCCTTCCGGTCGCCGGCGGCAACGACGCCCATGCCGGACAGGTTCACGTGCGTGCCGCGGCCTTGCTGGTCGGCCCAGACCGGCTCGACCGGGAAGTCCGGGTTCTCCTCCTTCTCGCGCGCGAGGTAGTAGTGGTTCGTGAGCCCGACGTCGCAGTCGCCGTCGGCGATCGCGTCGAGCACCTCGACGTCGGAGCCGAGGATCTCGGGATCGTTGTCCATCCAGCTGCGCAGCATCCGCTCGGTCGGCTCGGGGCCGTCCTTGGCGAGGCGGTCGGCCACGAAGGAGACGTTGTACTCGCTGGTGCCGTCGCGCAGGCAGAGGCGGTCGCGCCAGCGGGGATCGCCGAGGGCCTCGTAGGTCGTCACCTCGTTCGGACCGACGCGCTCGGACGAGCGCATGATGGTGCGGGCGCGCAGCGCGAGGCCGTACCAGTGGCCTTCCTGGTCCCGAAGCGCCTTGGGAACGAGCCGGTCGAGCTCCGGCGAGCTGACCGGCTCCAGCAGGCCGTCCTCGGTGGCGCGCCACAGGTTGGCGGCGTCCACTGTGATGAGCACGTCGGCCGGCGTGTCCTCGCCCTCGGCCTTGATGCGCTCGTAGAGCTCGGTGGCCTCGCCGCCGCGGATGCGCAGGTCGGCGCCGGTCTCGGCGGCGAAGTCCAAGAAGGGCTGCTCCTCGCCGTAGTGGGAGCGGGCGGAGTAGATGTCGAGGCCGTCGGATGACGAGCCGGAGGTGGCGAGCACGACGCCGACGAGGGCCAGGACGAGGAGGGTGGCGCCGGCGGCCAGGACCGCGATGAGGCCGCGTCGCGACATCGCTAGCGGGCCCCCGTGGCGGGCGCGGGCGGGAGCGGACGTCTCCCTATCGCGGCGCCCCTCGTCCGCATTGCTACGGGGTGGTCTCCGTCTCGGACTCGGTCTCGGTCTCGGGCTCCGTCTCCGTCTCCGGAGCGGTCTCCGTGGCCGTTCCGGCGGTCTCCGTCCCCACCGTCTCCGTGCCCGTCCCGGCCGCCGTACCGGTGCCCTCGGTCTGGAATTCGACCTCCCCCTCGCGGTCCTCGCCGCACGCGGCGACCCCGACCGCGGCGCCCGTGCCGAGCGCCGCCGCAACCAGCAGAACTCCCACCTTTCTGAGCATGCGCGTTAGGGTACCCTAACTCCGACCTTGCGGGTCTGATAAGCGGCCCGGCGCGCTAACCTTGGGGGCGTATGGCAGCCACTGACAAGACCCGCATCGCCAAGCCCAGCCCCATCAAGGAGAACGAGCAGGGACAGCTCGTCGCCAAGAAGGGCATCTCCCGTGAGGTGATCGAGGAGCTCTCCAAGATCAAGGGAGAGCCCGATTGGATGCGCGACAAGCGGCTCAAGTCCTTCGAGATCTTCGAGCGCAAGCCGATCCCCACCTGGGGCGTCGACCTGTCCGACCTAGATCTGACCCAGCTCGTCCTCTACTCCCCGCCCGAGGCCGGCCGCTACAACAGCTGGGACGAGGTCCCGCAGGAGATGAAGGACACCTACGAGAAGCTCGGCATCCCGCAGGCGGAGCGCGAGCATCTCGCCGGCGTGGTGGGCGTGTGGCGCCAGGAGCCGTTCTACGAGGGTCTCAAGCAGGAGTACGCCGACAAGGGCATCCTCTTCTGCGCGATGGACACGGCGGTCCAGGAGCACGAGGACCTCGTCCGTGAGTACTTCATGAACAAGTGCGTGCCGCCGCAGGACAACAAGTTCTCGGCGCTGCACGGCGCGGTGTGGTCAGGCGGCTCGTTCCTGTACGTGCCGAAGGACGTGAAGGTCGACCTCCCGCTCCAGGCCTACTTCCGCATGGAGGGCTCCGGCGAGGGCACCTTCGAGCACACGCTGATCATCGCCGACGAGGGCTCCGACGTGAACTACATCGAGGGCTGCACGGCGCAGACGTACAGCGTCAACTCGATGCACTCCGCGGTGGTGGAGATCTTCGTCAAGGAAGGCGCGAAGGCCCGTTACACGACCGTGCAGAACTGGTCGAAGGACGTCTTCAACCTGAACACGAAGCGGGCGATCGTGGAGGCGCACGGGACCGTCGAGTGGGTCGGCGGGTCGATGGGCGCCAAGAGGGTGATGCTCTACCCCGGCTCGTTCCTGATCGGGGAGGGCGCGCGTGCCGATCACTTGAACGTGGGCGTGGCCTCCGGCGACGTGTGGAAGGACACCGGCGCCAAGGTCGTCCACCTGGCGCCGAACACGAACTCGAACATCCTCGCCAAGTCGATCTCCATGGACGGCGGGATCATGGGCTACCGCGGCCTGGTCCGGATGGGCCACAACTCGCAGGGCTCGAAGGCCCGCGTGCAGTGCGACGGCCTGATGATGGACGACCGCTCGCGCTCTGACACCTGGCCCGACATCCAGATCCAGAACCCGCACGTCACCGTGGCCCACGAGGCCGTGGTCGGCAAGATCTCCGACGAGCAGCTCTTCTACCTGCAGTCCCGCGGCCTCTCGGAGGAGGAAGCGGCGGCGATGATCGTGAACGGCTTCATCGAGCCGGTCACGAAGGAGCTGCCGATGGAGTACGCCGTCGAGCTGAACCGCCTGATTCAGCTCGAGATGGTGGACTCGATCGGCTAAGCGGCGCGGGCCCGCCGGGCGTGGCGTTCCTGTACCGGCTGCTTCCGCCGCGTCCAACCTTCGCGGAAAACATCGGTCCGGCGGAGGCGGAAGCCATGCACGAGGATCCGGCGGTCGCGAGCGGCACGTGCACGTACGAGGTCGTGCCGATGCAGCTCATCAGGCCCGGCTGACGTCCAGTCGAAGGGAAGCACGCGCTCGGACACAGCAGCGCCCTGGTGAGGCAATCTGTCCGGCATGGATGAGGCGACAGTCAGGGCGATGCTCGAGCAGCACTTCACGAGCAGCGATCCCCTCCGCAGTCACGAGATGTACCACGACGACGCCGTCCTCGAGTTCCCCCAGTCCGACGAGCGCTTCGAGGGTGTCGAGAACCTCCGCGAGTGGAGAAGCAGCTATCCGGCGGAGACCCGCGTCGAGTTCCGCGAGATCAGGGGAAGGGACGGTCTCTGGGTGGCGGAGCTCTCGATCCGCTACGACCAGGGCGCTGCGAACTTCGGGGTCAGCATCCTCGAGTTCCGAGGCGACAAGATCGCGCGCGAGACGATCTACGTCACAGAGGGCTGGGAGGCCCCGGAGTGGCGCGCGCAGTGGAGAGCCGCGCCGTAGAGGATGGTTCTTGCGTCGCCGGTCATGACGAGGGCCGCCTCGGAGGCGGCGGGGAGTGCGCCTCCAGTCGGCGGCCCGGGTCGTGCTGCCTTTGGCGACCCTCGGCCGGATGGGTTCGTGCCCCCCGGCGGGGGCGGCGGCCGGCCGGGCACCAGACCCGGTCCACGGCCCCACGGTGCGCCCGTCCGGCCCAGGTCGCCGTCAGCTGTGTAATCGGTCGTCCGTCATGGTGGTTGTCGGTCTGACCTCCTTTGCCTGAGCAGCCCGCTCAGCCGGTTGCGGTCTCGAGCTGACGGGCGCCGTTTGCCTTTCCCGCCGTGATCTCGACCCGCCTCGGCTTGAGGTTCTCGGGCTTGGGGATTCGCAGGGTCAGCACGCCGGCGTCCAGCGAGGCCTCGATCGCGTCGGGGTTGAGCCCGCGTGGCACCTGCAGGCTGCGCTCGAACTTGCCGAAGCCGCGCTCGATTCGCTGCCAGGCCCGGCCGTCGCCGTTGCCCACGTACGGGTGATTGCGCTCGCCGCGCACCGTCAGCACGTCGTTCTCGAGCTCGATCTCGAGGTCGTCGACCTTGAGCCCGGGCACGTCCATCGTCACCATCACGTCCTCGTCGGTCACGACGACATCGGCTGCGGGGATGTAGCCGGCGAGGCTCCCGTTGCGGCCGAACAGGCGGTCGATGTCGCGCGAGAGCTGGAACAGCGGCGCGAAGGGCTCGGTCAGCATCGTCACGAGTCATCACCTCCCGTCATCCACGTTGGCGGTTGACGTCTCCTCGCTCGTGGGACTAGGCGCCCAGCCGTCGCTGTCAAGGCCCGCTCCGGCGCGGAGCTTGCCGACCGCGCGGCGCTCGAGCTGACGCACTCGCTCCGCGCTCAGCCCGAGCCGAGCTGCTATCTCGCGCAGGCTCTGCTCGGGTCCGTCGAGACCGTGGTGCGCGCTCAGGATGTGCCGCTCGCGGTCGCTGAGGCCGCTGAGCAGACCGCGCAGCTCCTCGCCCGCGACCTGCGCGACGACGCGCTCGTACTCGTCCTCCGCGAGCGGGTCGCTGAGCAGCTCCCCGAAGCTACCCACCGCCTCGTCGGGGTCGCCGCCCGGCGAGCTTTCGAGCGAGCGCGCCGGGCGCTCCGTGGCCAGCAGGTTGTCCACCTCCTCCAACTCCACGCCCGAGGCGGCCGCCAGCTCGTGCGGGGTCGGCTCGCGTCCGTGGACGTTGAGGTGCGTGGCGTGAGCGCCTCTCAGCCGTGCCAGCTGACGCAGGGCGTGATCGGACAGGACGACCGGACGTGTGAGCTCGGCCACGAGCTGTTGCATCGCCTGGCGAACCCACCAGGAGGCGTAGCTCCAGAAGGGCAGACCCCTCTCCGGGTCGAAGCGCTCGAGTGCCCGCAGCAGACCCACCACGCCCTCCTGCATCAGCTCCACCCTCTCGACCCCGCCCTGGCTCCGGTAGACGCGGGCAACGCTCCCGATCGCCGGCAGGAAGGCCTCGACCAGCTGGGCGCGGGCGCGCGGGTCACCGCGCTGGGCGTCCGCGATCAGGTTGCGCTCGACCTCGGCTGGGAGTCGTGGTCTGCGGCCGAGCTCATCGAGATAGCGGCCGACCGTCCCCCGGTGGCGCGGCGGGGGTCCTCCCAGCCTTTCGCTGAGCTCGCTGTCACGCAGCCGTGCCTGCCGTGCCTCGGCCTCCAGCGCCTCGGTCTCTGCGCTGGCTAAGACGTGCTCCTCGCTACCGCCCAACGGCCATGCGCTCGATGCCCGCCAGCGGCGGCTGAAGCGGATCGCTCACCCACACCGGCGCCTGCTCGGCGCCGGGCGCCGCGCTCGAGGTCACTTCCGGCCCGCCCGGGCCGCCCCCGGAGAAGGTGTTGAGGTCGACCTCGGAGAGGCCGGGCGCCAGTGCCGCCATCAGCGCCAGGAAGAACACTGCCACGAGCGCGAGCAGCGGCCCGCGCTGGAAGTGCAGAGTCGCGTTCATGTGACCTCCTTCCTGTCGGGATCCTCACCGCTGTTAATAGGTGTGAGCCGGCAGGCGCCAAGGCACCGACCCCGCAGAACCTTGACAGCCGCCGCTCGGGGGACGGAGGATTGCGCTTCCCATGGCGATCGACTACTTCCTCAGGATCGACGGCATCCCGGGCGAGAGCGCGGACTCGAAGCACAAGGGGGAGATCGACGTCGAGGCCTGGTCGTGGGGCGAGTCCAACACGGGCGGGGGCGGGCCCGGCGGCGGCGGTGGCGCCGGCAAGGTGAACATGCAGGACTTCAGCTTCACCGCCAAGGTCTCGAAGGCCAGCCCGGCCCTCATGCTCGCCTGTGCTTCCGGCAAGCACCACAAGGGCGCCGTCCTGACCGCTCGCAAGTCCGGCAAGCCGGCGGCCGAGTTCCTCACCTTCTCCCTCTCCGACATCCTCGTGTCCTCCTACCAGATCGGCGGTGCCGAGGGCGAGGTCGTCCCGATGGACTCGTTCACGCTCAACTTCACGAAGATCCAGGTGGAGTACAAGCCGCAGAAACCGGACGGCACGCTCGGGCCGCCGATCAAGGCCGGCTGGGACCTCCAGACGAACACGAAGCTCTAAGCGGCGGGCGTGACCGCCGCGCCCCGCACCCAGCGGGCCTCGCCTTACGACGTCGTTCCGTATCCGGGTCATCCGTTCCCGCAGACCCACCCCGACCGCCTGGCCACGCTCGGCACGCTGTTCCGGATCGACCCGCCGCCGCTCGCGTCCTGCCGGGTGCTCGAGCTCGGCTGCGGCGATGGCGGAAACCTCGTCCCGATGGCGGTCACCCTGCCCGGCGCCCGGTTCCTCGGCATCGACGCCTCGGAGCGTGCGATCGCCCGCGGCCGTGCGCTCGTGGAGGCGCTCGGCCTGACCAACGCGACGCTCGAGGCCGCCGCGATCGAGCAGCTCGAGCCGCCGCCCGAGCGCTTCGACTACGTGATCGCCCACGGGGTCTACTCCTGGGTCGAGGAGCCGGTGCGCGATCGGCTGCTCGAGCTCTGCCGCGCGGTCCTCGCCGACCGGGGCGTCGCCTACGTCAGCTACAACGCCCTCCCCGGAGGACGGCTGGCGGCGGCGCTCCGCGACATGCTCGTGTTCCACACCGGCGGGATCGAGGACGCGGCGGAGCGCATCGAGCAGGCGCGGGCGCTGCTCAGCCTGCTCGCCGGCAGCTGGTCGGACGGGCACGAGTTCGGCGCCGTCATGCGGCGCCAGGCCGAGCGGCTGCTCGAGCGAAGCGACGAGACGCTCTTCCACGACCAGCTGGCCGCGGTGAACCAGCCGGTGTACTTCCACGAGTTCGTCGCCCACGCCTCACGCCACGGCCTCCAGTACCTCGCCGAGGCGGACTTCTTCGAGATGCAGACGGGCGTGCTTCCCGAGGCGGTGTCCGGTGAGCTGCTGCAGATCGAGGACCCGATCCGTCGCGAACAGTACCTCGACTTCGTCAAGGGACGCATGTTCCGGCAGACGCTGCTCTGCCGCGCCGAGCTGGAGGTCGACCGCAGCCCGCAGCCGCTGGTGCTCGAGTCCCTCGCGGTTTCATCGCCGGCGCAGCCAACCGGTGACCCGGACGCAGCGGGCCGGGTCACGTTCGAAGGGCCGAGCGGCGCCACCCTGACCACCGACCACCCGCTCGTCATCCAGGCGCTGCAGCGCGTTCGTGCGAGCTGGCCCGCCGCCGTGTGGGTGCGCGAGCTGGTCCCGGAGGGGGCGAGCGGCGAGGACCGCGGGGCCGTCTGCGGCGCGCTGCTGCGCTGCTACGCCGGGAACCTCGTCCAGCTCCACACCGCGCCGCCCCCGCTCGCCACCTCTGCCGGCGACCGGCCCGAGGCCAGCCCGCTGGCCCGCCACCAGGCGCGCTCGGGCGAGCTCGTGACCAACCTCCGCCACACCAGCGTACGGATCGAGGACGACCTCGGCAGGCGGCTCGTCAGCCTGCTCGACGGAACACGCGACCGCGCGCAGCTCCTCGACGACCTGAGGGCCTTCCTGCGGGAGGCCGGCCGCACCGTGCCCGGCGACCTCGGCGCCGGCCTCGACCGCAGCCTGGAAGGCCTGGCCGGGCTCGCGCTGCTGCGCACGAGGCCCTGCCCGTGAGCGGACGTCTTCGGCTCGCAGACCTGCTCGGCGGCCTGTCGATAGCGGCCGACCTCGGGTTCGGGCTGCCGCCGGAAGAGGCGATGCGGTCGTGCCTCATCGCGACCGCGCTGGCCCGGGAACGGGGATCGCCCGAGGACGAGGTCGCGGACAGCTTCTACGCGGGGCTGCTGATGCACCTCGGCTGCAGCGCGCTCTCGCACGAGACCGTCGCCGCCTTCGGGGACGACCGCGGCGTCCTGGCCCTGGTGGCCCGGACGAACGTGGCCGACCCGGATGACATCGCCGCCACGGTGCTCCCAGCGCTGATGCGCGGTCTCGGCGCGGCGGAGCAAGCGAGGATGGAGCACTACCTGGCGAGCGAGGGCAGGGACTTCGGCCGCCGCTTCGACACCGGCAGCTGCGAGGTGGCGAGCGCGACCGCGAGGCGCGTCGGGCTCGGGCCGGGCGTCCAGCGCGCCCTGCGCGAGGCGGTGGAGTGGTGGAACGGCGAGGGTCCCCCGCTCGGACTCGCCGGAGAGGAGATCTCGCTTCCGGCCCGCATCGCGCGCGCGGCCTCCGACGCGGCTCGCTTCGATCACATCGGCGGCCGCGAAGCCGCCGTCGAGGCGCTGCGGCGCCGCTCCGGCGTGATCCTCGACCCGGAGGTCGTGGGGCTGTTCGCCGCCAGGGCCGACCGCGTGCTGGCCCAGGCGCACGCCGGCGATCCGCGGGAGATGCTGCTCGACGCGGAGCCCGAGCCGGTCATCGAGATCGACTCGGCGGAGCTGCCCCGGGTGGCGTCCGCATTCGGGGACCTCGCCGACATGAAGACGCCGTTCACCCATGGCCACTCGAGCGGGGTCGCGCAGCTGGCGAACGGCGCGGCCGAGAAGCTCGGCCTCGACCGGCAGACTACCTCGAGGCTGCAGGTCTCCGCGCTGCTCCACGACCTCGGCCGGGTTGCGGTGTCCAACGCCATCTGGGAGAAGCCGGGCCCGCTCACCGGCGCCGAGTGGGAGCAGGTGCGCACGCACCCGTACCGCTCCGAACGGATCCTGGCCACGTCCACCGCGCTCGAGCCGATGGCCCGAGTGGCCGGCATGCACCACGAGCGGCTGGACGGGTCCGGCTATCACCGCTGCTGCCGCGCCCGTGAGCTCCCGGCTGCCGCGCGAGTGCTGGCCGCCGCGGATGCGTTTCAGGCGATGACCCAGGTCCGGCCCCACCGCCCCGCCCTCAGCGCGGAACAGGCCGCAGAGGAGCTCGAGCGCGAGGCGCACGCGGGCCGGCTCGACCCCGACGCCGCCACAGCGGTCCTCGAGGCCGCGGGGTGGCGGCGGGCGCGCCGCCGCGACAAGCTCCGGCCGGGCGGCCTCAGCGAGCGCGAGGTCGAGGTCGCGCGCCTGGTCGCCGCGGGCTGCTCGAACCCCGAGATCGCGGACCGGCTCGTCATCTCACGACGAACGGCGGAGCACCACGTGCAGCACATCTACGCGAAGGTGGGCGTCTCGAGCCGGGCCGGCCTCGCCCTGTTCGCCCACGAGCACGAGCTCATCTCCACGGCGACCTGAAGATGGGCAGACCTACCGATGCGGGGCGGACCCCCGGGAGCGACGCTGGTCGCATGACTCACTCGACCAACACCATCCAGCTCTCAACCGGCGTCACGCTCCCCTACGTGGAGCAGGGCGATCCCTCCGGGATCCCCATGATCCTGCTCCACGGCTACAGCGACTCGCTCCGCTCGTACGACCTGATGCTGCCGCATTTGCCGGACGCGATCCACGCCTACGCCCTCACCCAGCGGGGTCATGGCGACGCCGACAAGCCGGCCCGCGGCTACCGGCCCGAGGACTACGCCGCCGACGTGGCGGCTTTCCTGGACGCCGCCGGCATCGAGGCGGCGCTGATCGTCGGGCACTCGGGCGGCAGCTATGCGGCACAGCGCTTCGCGGTCGACTACCCCGACCGCACCCTGGGGGTCGTCCTGATCGGCACCTTCCATAGCTTCGACGGCAATCCGGCCGTGGACGAGCTCCAGGAGGCGGTCGTCCACCTCACCGACCCGGTCGACCGCGCGTTCGCGCGCGAGTTCCAGGAGAGCTGCGTGGCCCGGCCGGTCCCCGCCGCCTTCCTCGAGGCGATCATCGACGGCAGCGCGCGGATGCCGGCGCGCGTATGGAAGGCCTGGCTTGAGGACACCCTTGCGGCCGACGCCCCCACCCAGACCGGCAGCATCTCGGCGCCGACTCTGATCATGTGGGGCGATCAGGACGCCTTCTGCCCCCGCAGCGACCAGGACGCGCTGCTGGCGGCGATCCGGCGGTCCCGTCTTTCGACCTATGAGGGGACGGGCCACTGCCCCCACTGGGAGCAGCCCGCGCGTTCGGCGGCCGAGATCGCCGCCTTCGCAGCCGCCGCGGCCTCGCAGCGTGACGAGCTCGCGGACGTGATTTAGCGTTCCCCGTACCGCGCCCCCACAGAGAGGAGCCCCATGAAGTACCGCGACCAGCTGCCCCAGCTCGGCGGCGAGCTGTTCCTCACCGACGGCGGGATCGAGACCGTGCTGATCTTCCACGAGGGGCTCGACCTGCCCGCGTTCGCAGCGTTCGGCCTGCTCAAGGACGGGGACGGGACCGACCGGCTGCGCAGCTACTACACGCCCTACGTGCAGCTGGCGCGCGAGCGCGGCGTGGGCTTCGTGCTCGAGAGCCCGACCTGGCGCGCCAGCCCGCGCTGGGCGGCTGAGCTCGGCTACGACCGCGAGCAGCTCGACGTTCTCAACCGCAAGGCAATCGCGCTGCTCGAGCAGATCCGCGCTGAGCACGAGCAGGGCGGCCCGCCGCTCGTGATCAGCGGCTGCATCGGCCCGCAGGACGACGGCTACAACCCGACCGAGCTGCTGTCCGCGGAGGCGGCGCAGGAGTACCACTCGACGCAGATCCGGACCTTCGCGGACACCGCCGCCGACATGGTCACCGCGATCACGATGACCTACGCCGACGAGGCGATCGGGATCGTCCGGGCGGCGGCGGCGGCGGGCATGCCCGCGGCCATCTCGTTCACCGTCGAGACCGACGGCCGCCTGCCGAGCGGCCAGGCGCTCGGCGAGGCGATCGAGCAGGTCGATCGCGAGACCGGCGAGAGCCCGAGCTACTACATGATCAACTGCGCCCACCCCACGCACTTCACCTCCGTGCTCGAGGAGGGCGACGGCTGGCGCGAGCGTATCCGCGGGCTGCGGGCGAACGCATCCACCATGAGCCACGCGGAGCTCGACGAAGCGGAGGAGCTCGACGACGGCGATCCCGCCGACCTGGGCGCCCGCTACGCCGCCCTGCGCGAGCAGCTGCCCCGCCTGTGCGTGCTGGGCGGCTGCTGCGGGACCGACCACCGGCACGTCGCGGAGATCCGCGACGCGTGGCTGGCCAGGGCGGCTGGTTAGTACGCGGGCGCGCTCGGCGCGTTCCCCCACCGGCTGGGGCTAGCCGCACCCGCCGACACCGGCTGGCCCCAGTGTCCGAGCGTCTCGGGCCTGAGACCGTTGGCTACGTCACCACTAGCCAACCAGATCAGAGGGAACGATGACCGAGCAGACCACCTACAACCAACCGAAGCGCTCGCGCGGGGCGCGGATCGCGCTGATCGTGACCGGGGCCGTGACCGGCCTCTTGGCCGCCGGCCTGCTGGCCGTCGGCGGCGCGGCGCTCTGGGGCGACTCCGAGAAGGACGCCGACGGATACCTGTCGACGGACACGCACCATTTCGACGTCGGCAGCCATGCCCTAGCGAGTGAGAGCCTCGACGTGGACCTGGACGGAGCCGAATGGCTGATGGACTCCGAGGACTTCGGCGAGGTGCGCCTGGACGTCGAGCCGGAGAGCGACGAGCCGGTGTTCGTGGGCATCGCCCCGACGGACGAGGTTTCGCGGTACCTGCGCGACGTGGCCCACACGTCGGTGAGCGACGTCGACTCCTGGCCCTTCGAGAACGACTACGAGGAGCGCCCGGTCGCGGGTGATCGGACGCCCGCACGCCCGGGGCAGCAGTCCATCTGGGCGGCATCCGCCCAGGGCGCCGGTTCGCAGACGCTCAAGTGGGACGTGCAGGACGGCGACTGGTCCGTGGTCGTCATGAACGCCGACGGATCGGCCGGGGTGGACGCCGGCGTCAAGGCCGGGGCGAAGGTCCCGTTCCTGTCGGAGCTCGGCTGGTCGGCCACCGGCACCGGCGCGTTCCTCCTGATCGCAGCGGCGGGACTGCTCGTGCTGGGCATCCGGACGCCCCGCAACCGGCACGGCGCCGGGACGGGCCTGGCGCCCGCCGCCGCCTGAGAGCTGCCTGCCGGCGGCGCGGCGAGAGGCCGTGGGGGCAGGCGGTTTGCCGAGCCCCCGCGGCCTTAGTCGTGCCGGCGCTTGAACACGAGCACGTGGCCGTCCTTCTCGCGGTGGAGGGCCACGTCGAGGAAGGCGGTTGCGAATTCCCAGCCCTCGGCGCCGAGCTCGTTCATGGCGCGCTCGAACTCGGCTCGGTCGAGCTCCTCCTCCTTGCGGCCGAGCAAGCCGTGTGTGATGACGCTTGTCGTGTAGTCCCAGGTGGTCACGGGCGCCAGGCTACTCCCGCCGCCTTCTGACCCGGATCCCGACGGCGCCGCCGCCGTCCAGGAGCTGATGATCGCCGCCGAGGAGTTCGGACTCATCGCGGGCGGCCACGCGGCGCTCCCGCACGACTCGAACGGCCGGCCCTGAACCGGCGACAACGTCTTCTCGTCCGGCGACCTCGTCGAGGACCTGACCCACAACTTCTTCCTCGAGACGGTCGCGAGGCAGAACAAGCTGCGCGTGTACGAGATGGTCGATCACCCCGCCGCCAAGGCGCTGACCGGCTACCTCCTCGTGCGTGGCGGCGTGCACCAGGTGGCGTACGCCCGGGCGCTCGAGAACCTTGACCGGCGCCGACCTGACCAACATGTTCCCGACGCCGAACATCCCGACCGAGAAGATCCCCGAGTGCAAGCCGCACATCGAGCGCGGCGACCACAAGCGGATCTACCGCTTCTCGCCGAACGACTTCAAGGAGATCGCGGCCGTCTGGAACGGCACGCACCGTGAGACCGGCGAGGAGCTCGAGGTGGTCGACGGGCCGCCCGAGGGCGCGGCCCCGAATGACCTGCCGCCGCAGCCCAAGGCGTTCGTGCCGGACTTCCATCCGGAGGAGATCGCCGAGATCGCGACCAAGCTGCGCACGCAGGCCGGGATGCCGAAGGAGCCGAGCGGCGAGGTGAACGTGCCGGCCAGCGGCAAGGGCGTCGTGGACAAGGTCAAGGACGCGGTCACGTAGCGGCGCCCCCGCGCCGCCTGCCGACCTCGAGCAGGGCGTCGATCACCGCGCGGGCAGCCGGAGCGCGCTGCCCGCGCATGATCGCCGCCTGGACGTGGCGGACGGGCGCCCCATCGAGCGGCACCACGGCGATCCGGTCCGGCTCGATCAGCACGTTCAGGCGGTGAGCGACCATCACGCCGCGGCCGGCGGCCACGAAGGCCTGTGCCTCGACCGGCTCGTCGCCGTGTCCGGCGTGCATGAGCGCCGGACGCACCGCCGCGTCTTCGAGCACCCGGTCGAGCAGGCGGGCGGCCGAGCCGCGGTGGGCCCGGATCCATGTCTCTCCCGCGAGGTCGGCCGGCTTGACGGAAGCCGCCCCGGCGAGCTGATGCCCCGCCGGCACGAGCGCGCAGGGTGGGTCGTCGAAGAGCGGGATCAGCTCCACGTCCTCCGGTGGCGGGTCCGGCTCGAAGGAGTGCTCGAACACGATCGCCACGTCGAGCTCTGCCCTGGCGAGATCCCGGAACGCGGTCGCGCGGTCCACCAGCTCGTCCTGGATGACTGCGCCCTGCCCACGAAACAGCTCGGGATGCCGGGCCTCGAGCAGCGCGGCCATCTCCGCGGAGAGGAAGACGAGCGCGGTGAAGAAGGAGCCCAGTCGCACATGCCCCGTGCGCAGCCCCGCCAGGTCCGCGATCTGAGCCTCGGCGAGGGCGAGGCGCGCTAGTACCGCCTCGGCGTGGTCGACGAGGATCCTCCCCGCCTCGGTGGCGTGCACGCCGTGCTGGGTGCGGCGCACGAGCTGGATGCCCATCTGCCGCTCGAGCACGGAGATCTGGCGCGACACGGCCGGCTGGGTGAGCCCGATCGCATGCCCGGCCGCAGAGAACGAACCGTGTTCGACGACGGCCCGGAGGGTGGCGAGCTTCCCGACGTCGAGCATGCATTCAGTTTAGGACTCCGATAGCCGATGCATATGCGTCGTTATAGCGGCGCGAGGGCACTCGCAGGGGCATGGGCCCGAGGGCAGCCACCAGGCTCATCTTCTTCATGGCCGGCTTCCTCTACGCCGCCTGGGCCACCCGCATCCCGGCCATCAAGGAGAGCCTCGACCTGTCAGCCGGCGAGCTCGGCCTCGCCATCCTCGGCCTCGAGGCCGGCGCCATCGCCGGCCTCCCGGCGGGCGCGGCGCTGGCCGCCCGCACGAGCAGCCGCACCGCCCTCCGCATCGGCTTGGCCGCGTACGCGCCCGCGCTGCTGGGCGTGGCGCTCGCGCCGGGCCTCCCCGCCCTCGCGGCGGCCGTGGCGGCGATGGCGGTGGCGAGCAGCGTCGTGGACGTGGGCATGAACGCCCAGGGCGTGGAGCTCGAGCGCCGCTACCGCCGTCCCCTGCTGTCCGGGCTCCACGCCGGCCATCCCTTCGGGCTGGTGGCCGGCGGACTCCTCGGGAGCGCCGCCGCCGCGGCCGGTACGCCGGTCGGCGCGCACCTCGCCGCCGTGGCGGCCGTGGGCCTGGCGGCGGGGATCGGCGTGACCTTCGCCCTCGTGCGCGAGCCGGCGCCGCGGCGGGGAAAGCGGCGCTTGACCCGTCCGAGCGGCCCGCTGCTGGGCCTCGGCCTGATCGCCTTCTGCGCCTTCCTGCTCGACGGCGCGGCGTACAACTGGAGCGCCGTGCACCTGCGCACGGAGCATGGCGCCGGCCAGGGCGTCGCCGCCGGCGCCTTCACCCTGTTCTCGCTCACCCTCGCCGTGGGCAGGCTGTTCGGCGATCGGCTCGTCGAGCGCCTCGGCCGGATCCGCGTGGTGCGCTGGTGCGGAGTCGTGGCGGCGGCCGGAAGCGCAGTGGCGATCGCCGCCCCGAGCGCGGCTTTGAGCCTGCTCGGGTGGGCGCTGTTCGGGCTGGGCCTCGCCGCACTGGCGCCCACCGTGCTCGGCGGAGCACCCGCAGCGGGCGGAGGATCGCCGGCGGCCGCCATCGCGGCGGTCACCACGGTCGGCTACCTCGGCTCGTTCACCGGCCCTCCGCTCGTCGGCGCGCTCGCGGAGGCCACGGGGCTCAGCGCCGCCCTCGGGCTGCTCGTGGTCGTGAGCGGCGGCCTTGCCATGCTCGCGCGCCGGGTGCCCGGCTAAACCTTCGCTGCCGGCCCGCCGATGCCAGGGTGGTGAGCGTCAACGACCTCGTCCTCGTCCAGGGCATGGACGACACCAAGCGGGCGCTGCGGCGCTGGAACGCCGACCCGCTGGAGGTGCTCCGCCCCTGGTTCCTCCTGAGCGTCGCGATCGCCGTCGGCCTGCTGGTGGCCGTCTACGTGGTCGCCACCCAGGCGACGCCGGACCTGACCCGCTTCCTGATCCCGGGCTACAACGCCGACGCGGGCCTCGGCGACTACGCGCACGTGCTGCTGCGCAACTCGCTCGTGCTCGCCCTCCACGCGATGGCCTGCGTGGCGGGCTTCATGGCCGGCAGCTCGCTGCCGCTGTCCGCGTCGCACCGCACCGGCGTCTCGCGCTGGGTGCACGAGAAGGCGGGTCCGCTGGCGATCGGCTTCGTGGTCTGCGCCACCGCGTTCTCGCTCTGCACGCAGGCCTACGTGATCGGCGGGAGCGCCGCGTCCATCGCGATGCAGATCGGCACCTCGCCCGGGCTGCTCCTGCTCGCCCTGACGCCGCACGCGCTGCCCGAGCTGGTCGCCCTCTTCATGCCGCTCGCCGCGTGGATCGTCGCGAGCCGCAACGACGACTGGCAGGACCTTCTCGCCGCGACCGTCGTCACCGTGGCCATCGCCGTCCCGGTGCTGCTGGCCAGCGCCGCCGTGGAGACCTGGGTCTCGCCGCAGCTGCTCCACGCGATCGCCCCGGGGTAGACCGCCGAAACGACGACGGGGCGCCCGAAGGCGCCCCGTCGCGGAATCGCTGAATGACCTCTCTAGCAGCGCCAGTCCTCGGTGATCGGCGTGCGCTCGCCGCTCTCCGAGATGAATGTCACCTGAATCGACCGCTGGTTCCCCTTGCAGCCGACGGCGGAGTAGAAGCCGACCTTGCGGTTCTTGCCAGCGATCCGCTTGCGGGCGGTCCGCTTCCGGATTTCCGACTCGACCTCCTGCACGACGGTGTCGAGCCCGCCCGCGTGGAGCAGCCACTGCGGCAGTGTGAACTGCAACTCGTCCGAGCGCACGCCGTTGATCCGGACCTGCTTGTAGGGCGCCAGGATCGCCTCGTTCTGCCGCGTGGCGCACTTGCCCTTGTGCTCGTCGTTCAGGTTCGGGATCTGTTCCCGCTTGGCGTCGACGCGGATGGCGAGCCCGCCCTGCTTTCTGCCGATCGTGCCGCGGACCCCGTAGTTGCCCGGCTCCAGGTTGTAGAGATTGAGCTCGAGCACGCAGTTGAGCTTTTGCGTCGGGTCCTCTGGCGCCCCGGCGTGCGCCTTGGCGATGCCGCCGCCGACCCACGCCTTGCGGCAGACCCGCTTGACCGTCTCGAGAACCTGGTTGTTGGCACCGTCCGAGGCGCCCGAGCAGGTCGGAAACTCCTCCGGATAGGTCACGAGGCCCTCCGCGCCGATGAAGTACGCCTCGACCGGCGTGCCGCGGTTGGCGGGGTTCTCGTCCTGCACCGTGTAGCCGAACTCGAGCGAGACCGGGAGCGGCTTCGTGGCGGTTCCCTTGCCTCGTGGGCTGGTGCTCCCGTCGACGGTGTACAAGTTGGCCGCGTAGGCGACGCCGGTCACGGCGAGCGCCACCAGAGCTGCCGCCGCGGCGGTCAAGAATTTGCGCAGTCCGCGAGCAGAGGCACCCTATAACAGGTGCGGGTAGGCGAGGTTGCGGTTTCATGTCGCCGACATGCGCCCGCCCGCCGACGCCGAGATCTACGCGCCCGAGTTCCCGCCGAAGATGGATTGGCTCAACGTGGCCTTCCTGCGGATGAACACCCTGATGGGGCGCGGCGCCGTGCTCGTCGAGTTCTGGGACTTCGTGCGAGTGAACTCGCTGCGGACGATGCCCTACCTCAAGGCGTGGCACGAGCGCTACTCGGGCGCCGGGCTGAGGGTCGTCGGCGTGCACTCACCTGGCTATTCGTTCGGGCGCGACCGCAACCTGGTCGCGCGGGCCGTGGAGCGGCTGGAGGTGCGCTACCCGGTGCTGCTCGACCCGCGGCTCGAGGTCTGGCGCGAGTACGGGAACAAAGGTTGGCCGGGGCGCTACCTGTTCGACCGCAGCGGCCGGCTCGTCTTTCTCCACTACGGCGAGGGCGATTACCTCGACACGGAGCTCGCGATCCAGGAGTGCCTGGGCGTGGAGATGGAGCCGCTCGCGCCGCTGCGGCCCGAGGACCAGCCGGGCGCGCTGCTCGAGCCCCAGACCGCGGACATCGTGCTGCCGGCCGACCGCGACCGGCTCGAGCTGGTGCGCGACTGGGACGAGGGCGATGACTGGCTCGAGGCGGCCGACGCGGGCGCCGCGGCGAGCTTCTCGTTCCGCGCCGGGAGCGCCTACGCGGTGCTGTCGGGCGGGGGCGTGGAGCCGGGGCTGTACGAGGTGGACGGGACGGTGGAGGCGGAGTCGCCAGGACTGCGCCTGCACGGCGTCCAGTTCACGCCGTTGCCGCCAGTGCCCTCCGGATCTCCTTCGGGAGCATGAAGCGCACGTCCTCCTGGACCACCTCGAACTCGGAGACGTCCTCCGTCCCACGCTCGCGGAAGTACTCGACCAGCCGCTGCACCAGCTCCTCCGGCGCGCTCGCGCCCGAGCTGATGCCCACCACCCGCTTGCCGCGCAGCCACTCGTCGCGCACCTGGGTCTCGTTGTCGATCAGATGCGACTCCGCGCCGTGGTCGCGCGCCACCTCCACCAGGCGGTTCGAGTTCGAGGAGTTGCGCGACCCGATCACGAGCACCAGGTCGCACTCACGCGCCATCTGGCGCACAGCCATCTGGCGGTTCGTCGTGGCGTAGCAGATGTCGTCGGACTTGGGACCCGTGATGTTCGGGAAGCGCTCGCGCAGCCGCCTGATGATGCGGTCGGTCTCGTCCACCGACAGCGTGGTCTGCGTCAGGTAGGCCACGCGGTCGGGGTCGTCCACGTCGAGGCGGTCCACGTCCTCCTCGGTCTCGACCAGGACGAAGTGGTCGGGCGCTTCGCCCATCGTGCCCTCGACCTCCTCGTGCCCCTCGTGGCCGATCAGCACGATGGTGTAGCCCTCGGCCGCGAACTTCTTCGCCTCCACGTGCACCTTCGTCACGAGCGGGCAGGTCGCGTCGATCGTCTGGAGCCTGCGCGCCCCGGCGTTCGCGTGCACCGCCGGCGACACGCCGTGCGCGGAGAAGATCACGGTCTCCCCCTCGGGCACCTCGGTCTCCTCCTCCACGAAGATCGCCCCGCGCTCGCGCAGCTGCTCGACCACGTGCTTGTTATGGACGATCTCCTTGCGCACGTACACCGGTGGGCCGTACAGCTCGAGCGCGCGCTCGACGGTCTGGACGGCCCTGTCGACTCCGGCGCAATAGCCGCGCGGGGCCGCCAGCAGCAGCTTCTCGGGGAAGGCGGACATGCTCGGTCAGAGGCTAGCGAGCAGCCTGAGCACGGTCTCTCCGACGGCGTCGAGGCTGCGCTCGGAGACCACCGACAGGTCGTCGCAGCGCCGGTGGAAGCAGGGGAAGTCGAAGTCGATCAGGTCGATCGCCGGCACCCCTTGCTCGAGGAACGGAAGGTGGTCGTCCTGGATCGCGCTCTGGCCTGCGTCGGGGAACACCGCGCCCGCGCCCACCTGGCGGGCCGCCCGCTGGAGCCGCTCCCACAGCCGCTCGTTCGAGTAACCCTCGCGCTCGATCCGGAGCTTCTTCTCGCCGACGAAGTCGAGCAGCACCATCGCGCGCGCGTCCCGAAAGCGGCGCGCCGCGACCCTGCTGCCGCGCAGGCCGTCGCGATAGAAGTCGTCCGAGCCGCGCGGACTCTCCTCGCCGTCGAAGAGGATGAAGTGGATCGTGTGGCGAGGGCGCCGGATCGTGCGGGCCAGCTCCGTCACCACGGCCGTGCCGGACGCGCCGTCGTTGGCGCCGACGAAGCCCGGGATGTCCTTCGTGTCGTAGTGCGCGCCCACCACCACGTAGCCCGGCTCGCGGCCCCGCACGGTGCCGACCACGTTGCGCAGGCCGCCGGGCACCGGCTGGAAGCGCCCGCGAGGCAGCATGCGCCGCAGCCTCCGGGCCAGGCGCCGGGACGGCTCGGAGCCGGCCGGGCGCGGGCCCAGCTCGACCTGGTACCGGAGCAGACGCCAGGCGGCGGCGGAGTCGAAGCGGTCCACCTTCAGGTCGCCGGGCCCGGCGGCCTCGCCGCCGGCGGACGAGGAATCGCAGGCGGCGACGAGCAGGAGCGCGGCCAGGAGCGCAGCCGCCACGGCGGTCGGGACGAGCTTCACGGGCCGGATTGTGGCGGGTAGAGTCACGGCCGTGGCGCATCAGGGGCACAAGGACCGCCTGAGCGCGGTCGACGCCTCCTTCCTGCACCAGGAGAAGCAGGCGTCGCACATGCACGTGGGTGCGCTCGTCCTGTTCGAGGGGCCGCCGCCGCCGCGCGGGGAGCTCATCGCCCACATCGAGTCGCGCCTGCACCTCGTGCCGCGCTACCGCCAGCGGCTGGCGTTCCCGCGCTTTGAGATGGGCCGGCCCTTCTGGGTGGACGACCCGAGCTTCAACCTCGACTATCACCTGCGACACACGGCGCTCCCGCGGCCGGGATCCGAAGAGCAGCTGCGCCAGCTCGTCGGCCGGATCTTCTCCCAGCGGCTCGACCGCTCGAAGCCGCTCTGGGAGGTCTGGCTGGTCCAGGGGCTCGAGGGGAACCGCTTCGCCCTGATCTCGAAGACCCACCACGCGCTGGTGGACGGCGTCTCCGGCGTCGACATCGCGACCGTCCTGTTCGACCTGCAGCCCACGCCCGCCGACATCGAGGGCGATCGCGACTGGACGCCCGAGCCGGTGCCGTCGGACGTCGACCTGGTGGCCGAGGGGATAAAGGGGCTCATGAGGACGCCCTTCTCGCTCGCAGGCCGCGCGCTCGGCGCGCTCCAGCATCCGGGCCGCTCGGCAGCCGAGGCCCGCCACGCCGCGGAGGGGATCGGCGAGGTCGTGTGGGCGGGGCTCAACCCGGCACCGGACGTGCCGCTGAACGTGGAGATCGGGCCGCACCGGCGCGTGCTGTGGGTGCGGAGCGCGCTGGCCGACTTCAAGGCGGTCAAGAACGCGCTCGGCGGCACCGTGAACGACGCCGTGCTCGCCGTGGTGGCGGGCGCGCTGGGACGCTGGCTGCGCACGCGCGGGGTCCGCACGGAGGGGCTCGAGCTGCGCGCCCTGGTGCCGGTCTCGATCCGCGCCGAGGACGAGCAGGGCACGCTCGGCAATCGGATCGCCGCGATGCGCGGGCCGCTGCCGGTCTACGCCGACGACCCGGTCGAGCGGCTGGAGCTCGTGCGCGAGGCGATGGGGAACCTCAAGCAGTCGAAGCAGGCGCTCGGTGCTGAGGTGATCGCCGGCCTGCAGGACTTCGCGCCACCGACGCTCCTCGCCCAGGCCTCCCGCCTCAACTTCTCGACCCGGCTCTTCAACCTGATCGTGACGAACGTGCCGGGCCCGCAGTTCCCGCTCTACCTGCTGGGGCGCGAGATGGAGGAGATCGTGCCGATCGCGTTCCTGCCGGAGAACCACGCGCTGGCCATCGCGATCATGAGCTACAACGGAAAGATCGACTTCGGGCTGCTGGCCGACTACGACGCCATGCCGGACCTGGACGACTTCGGCGCGATGCTCGAGGAGTCGCTCGCGGAGCTCCTCGACGCGGCTACCGGTGCCGCTGCCTCACCCGAAACCGCACGTCGGGCCGCCGCGGAGTGAGCTCCGCATTCCCGGCCGCGTCCGTCGCGCGCGTGTAGAGCCGCCACCGGCCCGGCCGCAGCCGGATCGTTACGGCCTTTCGCGTGCCCCGGTACCGCCGCAATCTTCTGACCGGCCGTCCGCCCCGGCGCCCGAAGAGCTCGATCCGCGTCACGCCGGTGGGGATCAGGCCACGCCGCGTCCCGGGGTCGCGCTTGAGGAAGCGGAGCCGCACCCGGCGCCCGCGGCGTTCCACCACGCGCACCCGCGACGAGGGGGCCAACCGGTCCATTCGGCGCGCCAGGTCGATCGCGGCGGCCGCGTTGAGGATGCCCCAGCCGAGGTCGGGGTTCCACTCCCCGGAGCCGGCGGCCGTCTCCTTGATGATGCGCAGCTTCTCCCTCGTCGTCAGGCGCGGGTTCAGCGAGCCGACGAGCGCGGCCAGTGCCGCCACCTGCGGCGCCGCCATCGAGGTGCCCTCGAGGTAGGCGTAGGCGTTGAGTCCGCCGAGCTCGCGCCGCGTGCAGTTGGGCAGCGGGAGCGGCGAGCAGGCGGGCGTGTCGCGCACGGTGAATGCGCCCGGGTAGGTGGAGATCAGCCCCGGCGGTCCGCGCGTCTCGTCGTAGAGGCCGTACGCGGCGAGCGAGATCCCCGGGCCGCGCCCCGTGCCCGCGCGCGTGTCCTCGAAGTCCGCGGCGGTCACAACCAGGCCGCGGCCGGCGTCGAGGTTCGCGCCGTCGCCGCGCTGGAGCAGCGAGGCGGGCGCCCCCTGCCCCTCCTCCTCCCCGTCGTTCGCCGCCGCGGCCACGAGCACGATCCCCCGATCGAATGCGGTCTGGATGGCGGCGTCCAGTACGGGGCTGTCCGGTCCGCCGCCGAAGCTCATGTTGATCGCGTGCGGCTTGCGCGCAATGGCCAGATCGAGGCCGCGGACCACGTTCGCGTCGGGGATCCCGCCGCGCAGGTCCCTGCCGAGCTTGACCACGTGCAACCCGCAGCCCCAGCCGGCGCCGGCTACGCCGCGACCGTCGTCGGTGGCCGCGCAGGCGAGGCCGGAGACGTGGGTCCCGTGGCCGTCCTCGTCCACGCGCGGGTCGCTCCCGTCCACGCTCTCCGCGCTCAGGATCTTGCCGCTCAGCTCGGGGTGACTTGCGTCGATCCCGGTGTCGAGCACGGCCACCCGGGCTCCCGCCCCGGTCGTCACGTCCCAGGCGGCCGGGAAGCCCTGGCGCGCCAGCGCCCACTGGATCGGCGTGCCGGGCAGCACGGCGTACTCGCCCTCGGGGCTGGCGACCGCGAAGTCGTTGGGGATCCGCCGCAGCTCCCGCACCCATTCGCGCGAGACGTGCGCCACGGCCGGATCGCGGCGCAGGCGCGCGACGGCGGGGCGGGGCCCCTTCAGGGTGAGCACGCCCAGGCCGGGCGCTGCCGGGCCGGCGCGCCGCATCCCGGTGCGATCGAGCAGGCGTTCGACCTTCGCGGGCGCCGTGGCGTGACCGGCGTGCTCGAGCAGGACCAGCCAGCGGTCCGTGTGGCGGGGCACGGCCGCCTGCGCCGCTGGTGCGGCGAGCGCGGCCAGTGCAGCCGCCGCCAGAGCCCGTGACAGGCGCCTCCGCATACCTGAATTGCAGCACGCGCGTCCAGCACCGTGCGCCGATCTGCGCCCGGCGCCGCTAGGGTCGGTCGCGGGATGGCCGAGCAGCGGGCGCCTGCGAACGGGATCGAGCTCGTCTACGAGACGATCGGCGACCCCACGAACCCGGCGCTGCTGCTGATCATGGGGCTCGGCACCCAGCTGATCCACTGGGACACCGAGCTCTGCGAGCGGTTCGCCGAGCGCGGCTTCCACGTGATCCGCTTCGACAACCGCGACTGCGGCCGCTCGACGAAGATCGACGCCCCCGTGCCGAACGTCGCGCGGGCGATGGCGGGGCTCAAGATCGACGCGCCCTACACGCTGGACGACATGGCCGAGGACGCCTTCGGGCTGCTCGACCACCTCGGCATCGAGGCGTCCCACGTGGCCGGCGTCTCGATGGGCGGGATGATCGCCCAGACGATGGCGATCCGCCGCCCCGAGCGCGTGCTGTCGCTCACGTCGATCATGTCCACCACCGGGGAGCGGCGGGCGGGCCGGCCGAAGCTGCGGGTCTGGGGGGTGCTGCTGCGCAGGGCGCCGCGCGACAAGGACGCCGCCGTCGAGTACTTCGTGCGGGTGTTCAAGCTGATCGGGTCGAAGGGCTTTTCGGTCGACGAGGACCGGATCCGCGAGCTCGCGGCACAGGCCTACGAGCGCGGTCACAACCCGGCGGGCACTGGCCGCCAGCTCGCGGCCATCATGGCCTCGGGCGACCGCACCGAGCGGCTGCGGCAGCTGCGGGTGCCCACCACGGTGTTCCACGGCCGGGACGACCCGCTCGTGCCGTTCCGGGGCGGCCGCGCGACCGCGGATGCGATCCCGGGCGCCCGGCTGATCGCTGTTCCGGGGATGGGCCACGACCTCCCGCGCGAGGTCTGGCCACGGCTGGTGGACGCGGTGGCCGAGACGGCGGCGCGGGCGACGGCGGCTCAGGCCGCCTGAACCGGCGGCCGGTGCTCAGCCGCCAGCCGGTGGGCGAGGGCGAGCGTCTCCGGATCGAGCTCGCCGGGCACGAGCCGGTAGCGGGCGCCGTACTCAGCGAGGAGGGCGTCGCGGACGGAGTGCCAGAGCGGCTCGGCGGACGCGGGTGCGGCGACAGCGGGGCGCTCGCTTCCCACCTCGTCCTCGACCGCTCCGACCGTGCGCGGGTCCCACTCCAACTCGAGCGCCTCGTACACCGGGTCGAGCACGTCTCGCACGCGCTCCGCGCCGTTCACCACGATCACCGCGCCAGTGTGGCTTCCACCGGACACGACCCGCTGTCCGGTGCCCGCCAGCTTGCGCTCGCCGGCGGCGTTCACGCTCCATCGCCCGGGGCAGTACTCCCCCGGGATCTCGCCGACGCGGGCGTCCACGGCGAGTCGGCGCAGCGCTCGCGCGATCAGGGTGGCCGTGGCCTCGAAGCGGTCATGGATCCCGGGCTTCGGGTCGGGATCGGGCACCGCGTGGGCCAGCTCCAGGGTCCCCTCGTGGAACACCGCCGCCCGCCCGCCGGCCAGCCGCAGGATCGCCCCGTAGCCTCGTGCGCGGGCCGCCGCAAGGGCCCGCTCGTACCCCGGCGAGAGCGCGTCCCGCTTGGCGAACGCCACCACAGCGGCGGGCCGCGCCAGGCGCAGCGTCTCGGGCAGCTCCCCGCGCGCCACCCGGTGCATCACCGCGCGCGAGACCCCGGCATCGAGCCCGGGATCGTCCGGAAAGCAGTCGTAGAGGACGCGCAGCGGGCGCAAGCTGCCGGGGCTAATAGCCCAGCGCGAACTTGGCCTCTTCGCTCATCAGGTCGGGCGTCCAGGGGGGCGAGAAGGTCATCTTCGAGTGGACGTTCGCCACGCCGTCGACCTCGCTCACGAACTCCTCGATCTGCTCGGACACCTGCGGGCCGATCGGGCAGCCCGGTGAGGTGAGCGTGAAGGTGACGAATACGTCGCCGTCCTCGACCGCGATGTCGTAGATCAGGCCCAGCTCGACGAAATCGAGCCCGAGCTCGGGATCGATCACGTTGGTGAGCGCTTCCTGGACGTCGTCGACCGTCGGCATCACCAACAGGGTAGTAGGGTCGAAGGCAATGCCGCTGTGGGCGCTGATTCTCATCTTCATCGCGGTGCCGATCGCGGAGCTGTACCTGATCTATCTCGTCGGCGACGCGATCGGCGTGTTGCCGACCCTGCTCCTCCTGGCGGCCGATTCGCTGCTCGGCTCGCTGCTGCTGCGCTCGCAGGGCCGGTCGGTCTGGAACCGCTTCAACGAGGCGCTTGCGGACGGCCGGGTGCCCCGCCGCGAGGTGATGGACGGCGTGCTCGTGATCTTCGGCGGCGCCTTCCTCATCACCCCGGGCTTCCTCACCGACGTGCTCGGCCTCGTCCTCCTGATCCCGCCCACGAGGTCGGCCGTCCGGCGAATCGTCGAGCGCCGGATCGGCAGGCGCATTCAGGTTCGGATGCGGCCTCAGCAGTGAGCGGCGAGGCGTTCGCGCTCTCGTTCTTCGACGCCGACCGCGAGCTGTACGGGATCGCGCGGTCCGGCTCCACCATCCTGTTCGAGGGCCGCAGCGGCGCCGCTCACGCCGCCGGCCCGCAGGTCGCCACCGAGGGCGAGGGCTGGCGCGCCGAGCTGCCCGGCACGCTGTCGCTCCTCCTCGAGCCCGTGACCCCGGAGCTCGAGCTGGGCGGCGTGGGCGCCCGGGTCTGCCGGGTGAGCGGCGAGGCGGGCGGGCGGGCGGTGAGCTGCCTCGGCACGTTCTCGGTCACGAGGGTGACACCGCGCTGGGACGAGCTCGACGCGCTGCGCAGCCTGTCCGCGCTGGTGGACGACCGCAACGCGCTGCTGGCGCTCGCCCGGCGGCCGCGCGGCGTCTCCGGCCACGGCCAGGAGCTGGTGCGGGCGGGACTGGTCGTGGACGGGGAGCTGCGCCAGGTGGAGGAGACGCGCATCTCGACCGTCTACGACGGCGACGGGCGCCAGCGCAGCGCGGGGCTCGAGGTGTGGCTCCCGGGTGAGGAGTTCCCGCGCCGCGGCTCGGGGCTCGTGATAGCCGGTTCTTCGCTCGAGCTGGATCCCGTACGCGTGCACGCGGCGGTGTTCCGCTGGCGGCTCGACGGCCGCGAGGGGATCGGGGCCTACGAGCTGATGGTGCGCGTGGAGCCGCCCGCGGCGGCGTGATCCGGGCGGTCATCAGCGACTTCGGCGGGGTGCTGACCACGCCGCTCTCGGCCGGCTTCTTCGCCTACCAGGAGGAGGCCGGGGTGTCGCTCGAGGAGCTCGGCCGAGCCATGCAGCGAGCGACGGAGGCCTACGGCGAGCACCCGCTCTTCATGCTCGAGCGTGGCGAGATCGCCGAGGCCGAGTTCGCCCGCCGCCTGACCGAGCAGCTCGGCGAGGAGTTCGACCTGGCGCGCCTGCGCCACCTCTACTTCGACCGCATCGAGCCCAATCCGCCGATGATCCGCTACCTCGCCGAGCTGCGCGGGCGGGGCCTGCACACCGCGCTGCTCACGAACAACGTGCGCGAGTGGGAGCCGCTCTGGCGAGCCAAGCTGCCGGAGCTCGACGAGATCTTCGAGGTGGTGGTGGACTCGGCCTTCGTGGGCATGCGGAAGCCCGAGCGGCGGATCTACGAGCTCACGCTCGAGCGGCTCGGCGACGGGCTGCGCGCGGAGGAGTGCGTGCTCGTGGACGACCTCGAGGTGAACTGCGAGGGGGCCCGCGCGGTCGGGATGGCGGCGGTGCGCTTCGACGACGCCGAGCAGGCCATCGGGGAGCTCGAGTCAGCGCTGGGCGCGGATTAGAACATCTTTTCTTCGCAACTTGCGGGCTCGTCTCTCGACGGGCTATTGACGACTCTTCGAACCGCTGATCTACTGATCCTCGAGACGCGGACGGAACGCAAAGAGCGAAGCCAGAGGTTGTGAGGCTCGCCGCGCGACAGTCGACTTCGGTCGACAGGCGCGCACCTCAAGCGTGAAGTCCGCGTCTCATTCTTAGCGCCCCGGCTCGCCGGGGCGCTTTGACTTTCAGGGCCTGATCCGTCCGGCGGGGGCGTTCGATTCTTGGGGGTCAGCGCCCCCGCTGGGCCAGCTCGCGGTTGGCGGTGCGGCGGTAGCGCCGCATCTTGCTCAGGTTGAGCCGCACGCGGCCCAGCAACGAGACCGGCGGCAGCTCGAAGCCGCCTACCAGCTTGTGGGGGATCACCGTCCAGGCGCCGTCCTCCTCGACGAGGTCGCCGCGCACCTGGAAGTTGCGCTGCCACTTGAAGTCCGGGCTGTGGTCGTGGGCGGTCACGCAGACGAGGCCGGGCTGCCACGGCACGCCGACGGGCGCGCCGCCGAGCCGGATGCGGCGGGCCTCGCGGTCGAGCTCGATGGGGAGCCGCACGGAGAAGGGAAAGCCGTCGGGGGCGACGAGCGACACCACGGCGCTCTGGTAGCGAGCACCGAGTTCCTCCATCCGTTCGTCCCAACTGGTGCCGCCACCCTCGGTGCCGGCGTGAGGGGCGGGGGGCTCCTCGTCGTGGCCGGAGCGGACCTCCTCCATGTGCGTGTCGAAGAGCTGCGGCTCGGCAGTCAGGTCGCCGCCGGGCCAGACGTAGACCCGCTCCGGGCGAACCTTGATGTAGATGCGCGTGAAGTACCAGCCGAGCAGGCGGTCGAAGACCTTCGGCGGCATCTGGCTCTTCACGGCGGGCAGCTTCTCGCCGATCTCGCGCCGGTAGCGCTCACGGTTGGCGTCGAGGTCGTCGTCGTCCACGTGAGCCGTGCCCTGGACCAGCACCTGGGGAGGGTCCTCCATGCCGCAGCCGGTGGGGTCCGAGAAGAGCAGCGCGACCTTCGGATTGGCGCGCGCGTCCTTGGCCTTCTTCGGATAGCCGAGCCCGGTGGTCACGTCGATGCAGGAATCGCCCAGGCCGTAGTACGGCGTGAGCGGCCACGTGATGGGCTGGCCACGCCCGTCGACCGTGGTGAACTCGGTGGTCACGAAGCGGTCGAAGACCTGCTGGACCTCCTGCGGCAGCGTGGCTGTCATGAGAGCGATTCAATCACGCCGCAGGAAGCTCTCGACCTCCTTCGCGAGCAGATCGGGACCGCTCACCGCTGCCCCGTGGCCGTGGCCCTCGAGCTTGCGCACTTGGACGTTCGGGATCGCCGCGGCGAAGGCCTCGGTGGAGCGGCGCGCCCAGTCGGGGCTGTGGGAGCCGACCAGCATCAGACAGGTGGGCGCGAGCCGGTCCAGCGCGAGGTTGTCGGTCGCGAGCTCCAGCTCGGCCCGTAGTTCGCGCGGGACCGTGGGCGCGGCCTCCAGCCGCTTCTCCCACGCGGTTGTGGACTCCATGATGTCGATCTCGACATGGGAGTAGCCGCCCACGTCGTGAAGGAAGCGCCGGACGGCGACCTCGGGGGCGCCGGCCGCGAGCTCGCCCTCGAACTGCCGGATCCACGCCTCGTCGGCCAGCACACCTCCCATCGGCGGCTCGTACAGCACGAGCCGCGTGAGGCCGTCGAGCCGGCCGGCCGCTCCCGCCGCGAGCAGCGCGCCGTACGAGTGGCCGAACAGCAGGGCGCCGTCGCCCGCGGCCCTCATGACGGCTGCGACGTCTTCGAACTCCGCCTCGAGCGAGTAGTCGTCGCCGTCGCCGGAGTCGCCGCGCCCACGCCGGTCGAAGGCCCAGACGGCGAAGCGCGGCTCGAGCAGGGGCCGGACGAGATCGAAGCCCCAGCGCCCCGAGCCGGCCCCGTGGATCATGACGAGCGGCCGGCCGGAGCCGGACACCTCAACTGCGAGCTGGACGCCGTCGGGGGCAGCGACCTGGCGAAGCACCGGGCGAGCGTACTGCCCTGCCGGGCGGTTAGTTATCGGATCCCAACCGGTCCCAGCAGTACAGCTCGACCGCCTCGCCGGCCAGCTCCATCAGCCGCTCGTCCGACAGCCACGGCAGCACCGTGTCGAGCGCCTGCTCCTCGCTCACGCCCGCGTCGAAGGCGTCGTCTCCCTTGAAGCCCGCGGCGATCCGCAGCGCCTCGCGGCGGTGCTCGCCCAGGCTCGGGAAGGCGGCCAGCAGGAACTCCTTGTTCGCGATCGGCTGCCCCACCTCGAGCGAGGCGTGCCATGCCGCGAGGATGGACAGGTCGTCGTCGTCCAGCTCGTCGACGGCCTTGGCGTAGTGCACCTGCAGCTCGTCGTCAGGGATCTCGTCGACCCAGGCGCGCACGACCTCGCCGAGCAGCTGCCGCCGAGCCTCGCGCCCGACGCTCTCGGCTACGACCCTGATCGCTTCCTGGGGTTCGATGAAGCAGAGAGGCATGGCCGCAGGTTAGGTGGGGCCCCCGACGGAAAGCGAAGCGAGGGTGCGCTCCTCCGGCCAGGAGCACAGCGCGGCGCGGCCGGGGCAGGTGGCGCACAGCTCGGCATGCGGCTCGGCGGTTGGCTCGAAGCGCCCCTCCACCACCCCGCGGGCCAGCTCGAGCAGCTCGGCCTCGAGCCCGTCCGCGTCGGATTTCTCGTAGGCCGCCGCGGCGGGCCGGTCGGGCTGCTCCAGGTAGCAGTGCACGACCTCGACCCGGTTTGCGCCGCCGCGCAGGCCGGCAAGGGCGTACACGAGGCGCTGGGTGGAGTAGGCCTGCGCGGTCAGCTCGGCGGGGGCGTGCCCGTTGAGGGCGTCGCTCTTGTAGTCGACGACGAGGAGGCGGTCGCCGTCCTCGGCGGCGTGCACGTCGACGACGCCGTTCACGAGCAGGCTTCGTCCGCCGGCCCCGGGGGGCTCGAGCGTGTAGGCGAAGGGCAGCTCGGTGCGCACGCGGCGGGCGCGGGCGATGCGTTCGCGCAGGGGCGAGGTGACGAAGCGCTCGACCATGTCGCGCAGGTCGGCGATCTGGTCGGCGCCCAGGGTGGAGCCGTGACTCTCGGCAAGCGCGCCGACGTCGGCCTCGGAGGGCACGCGCGGGCGGCGGAAGTCGAGCCGCTCGAGGAGCTGGTGGACGAGGGTGCCGCGGAAGAGCGGATCGATGGCGGGGTCCGCGGGCTGCTCCGCGGCGAGCAGCTCGTCGGGGGTCGGGTGTTCCGGAGGCTCGGAGGCGGATGCGTCCGCCTGCGGGCGGGCGGCGAAGGGTGGGTCCACCGGCGGTAGGCCGAGCGCCTTCTCCAAGTAGAACCGGTACGAGCAGCGACGGTAAGCCTCGAGGCCCGTGTACGACAGGCGGCTGACTGGGAGGGCACGCGGGGCAGGCAGGGCAGCAAGCTCGAGCTCCGGCTGCCGCACGCCGCCCGGCTGCTCCGGCTCGACGCGGGCGGGGGCGCGGTCCTCGGCCGGCAGGAGCTCATCGACGTTCGCAGAGGTCAGTCGGTGCCAGCGGACGCGCACCCGGCGGCCTTCACGGTCGTCCTCGTGGATGCCAGTGGGCTGACTCGCGTCCGCCGCCGACGGGCAGAAGCCGCGCAGCATCCAGCGCATCGGCTCCTTCAGCTCGTCCGTCTCCGGCAGCGTCTCCAGGTCGACCGCTCCGCTCAGCACCACGTGCCGCTGGGCCCGCGTTACCGCGACATAGAAGATCCGCTTCTCCTCGGCCTCGCCCGCGGTCTTCTGCTCGGCCTTGATCCGCTCGAGCTTCGCGCTGTCCACGCTGCCGCCGCCGATCGACGCCAGCCGCAGGCCGAGGCTCCCGTCGTCGGAGATGCGCAGCGAGCCGTCGTCCTCGCGGCCGTCCTTGCCGAGGTCGGCCACGCAGACGACGGGGAACTCGAGCCCCTTTGCCCGGTGCACGGTCATCAGCCGCACTGCGTTGAGCGCCTCGGCCTCGAGCGGGGCCTCGCCCTCGCGGGACTGCAGCACGTCCCGCTCGGCCAGGGCGTCGATGAAGCCGCGCAGGTCGCGGCCCTCGTCGGCCTCGTAGTCGCGCGCCATCCGCATGAGCTTGCGCACGTTGGCCATCCGCCGTGTGCCGGCCGGCAGCGACAGGATGTGCGCGTCGTAGCCGGTCCTGGTGACCGCCCGGTCGATCAGGGTCTCGAGCGAGACCTGCGGGGCGCTGCGCCGCTCCTCCTCGAAGAGGGCGACGAAGGAGGCCGCCCGGCGGCGGTCGGCGGCCGGGAGGACGTCTGAGAGAGGTGGGGCGCCCGCGTCCGCCCCGCCGAACGCTTCGCGAAGGAGCCACCAGGGGTCCCTGCCGGTCCGCTTGGCCTCGAGCCCGATCAGCGCCACGGCGTCCAGCGACAGCCCCGCAAGCGGCGAAGCGAGCACGCTATAGACCGCCAGCTCGTCCAGCGGGTTGGCCAGCGCGCTCAGCCAATGGCGCAGGTCCGCCACCTGCTGCTGCGACCAGTAGCCCCGCCCGCCCACCACGTGCGTCGGGATCCCCCGCTCCTCGAGCGCCCGCTCGTAGTGGACCATGTGGGTGGTCGCGCGCAGCAGCAGCACCACGTCGCGCCACTCGAAGCCGCCGTCGCGGACGATCTCCTCCACCCGCCGCGCCAGCAGGCGCGCCTCGGCCGCGCGCCAGGGGGTGGCGGCGCGCATCGCCTGGCCGAACGGGTCGTCGGTGCCGAGCGCCTCCTCCCAGCGCTTCTTGTGCCGGTCAGTGACGAGCAGCTCCACGCACGGCTCGAGTGCCGGCGTCCCGTCGCGCGCCCCGGGCGCCTCGCGCAGCGGCTCGAAGTCGTCCCACGTGCGCTCGAAGCAGAGGTCGATCGCGTCGAGCACCTCGCCGCGGCTGCGGAAGTTGACCGTGATGCTCTCCGCGCGCCCCTCGGCCGCGGCGCTCGCCCAGTGGCCGCGGAAAACCTCGACATCGGCGTGGCGGAAGCCGTAGATCGACTGCCGCTCGTCGCCGACGCGGAACAGGTTGTCGCGGCCGAGCAGCTCGAGCAGCTCGTTCTGGAGCGGGTTGGTGTCCTGGAACTCGTCCACGAGCACGTGGACGAAGCGGCCCGCGTACTGCTCCCGCAGCCCGGCGTGCCGGGCCAGCAGGTCGCGCGCGATCAGCTCGAGGTCCTCGAAGTCGAGCCCCGACCGCCTGCGTTTGCCCTCCTCGTAGCGCTCTCCGTAGAGGTCGAGGAGCACGCGCAGCATCGTGTGGTCGAGGTACTCGCGCCGGGCGGTGCAGAGCGCCGTGTAGCCGGTCAGGGCGTCGCGATACTCCTCGCAGGCCGCGCTGCACAGCGCCTTGGAGCGTGGGGCGAAGGAGAGACCCTCGAGGTCGGAGGGCTCAGCAAGCGGGTCGCCGGAGGGCTCGGCGCCTCGGCCGAGCGCGCGCGCAGAAGGCTGGACAGCGAAGCGGTCTAGGAGCGACAGGCACCGCTCGACCGCGGTCATCGCCGTCGTGACGGAGGGCGAGGCGGCCGCGCCGGTGAGCTCCGCCAGCGCCGCCCGGGCGGCCGCCTCCAGCCGCAAGCGCTCGCCGCCCATGGCCGGAGGCTGCGCCTCCTCCAGCGCCGGCCGCCGCTCCCCCCGGCTGCGCAGCCGCTGGTGCGCCGTCCGGACCATGTCGCGCAGGCGGTCGGGCGTGTAGGCCGCCACCATCTCGAGCCGCTGGGCGTCCTCGCCCTCTCCCATGAAGGCGCCGAGCGCGCTGTCGAACGCGTCCACCGCCACCCGCTCAGCCTCGAGCTCGTCGAGCACGCGAAACTCCGGGTCGATCCCGGCGCTCAACGCGTGCGCCCGCAAGACGCGCGAGCAGAAGCCGTGGATCGTCGAGATCCACGCGCCCTCCGCGGCGCGCGCCTCGTCGCGGCGGCCGAGCTCCATGAAACGCGCCCGCACGCGCGACTTCATCTCGGCGGCCGCCTTCTCCGTGAAGGTGATCGCCAGGATGCCCTCGACCGGGGCGCCGTCCTCGACCACCGCCTGCACGAAGCGCTCCACCAGCACGGTCGTCTTCCCCGTGCCGGCGCCCGCCCGCACCATCAGCGAGCGGTCCCGGCGAGCGACGGCCCGCTCCTGCTCCGGCGTCAGGCTCACGACTCGCTCCGGCACACCGACGGGTACATGCAGCCGCCGTTCCAGGCGCACGACTCAGGGTTGCAGCGCAGCTCGCCGCGCCGCATCGCCGCGTCCGTCTCGCGGATCCGGACCAGCGCCCAGTCGAGCTTCTCGCGGAACTCCTGCGGCGGCAGCCGGTCCGTCTTCACGAAGCCGGACCCGAGCTCGTCCACGTCCGCCGCCACCATCCCCCGCGGGCGCGGTGCGCGCTCGCCCAGCGCCACATACACGCCCCCGGCGGCCCGCAGCCCGAGCAGCCGCTCCACCACGAGCATGTAGAGCGCGGCCTGGAAGCGGTTCTCCGGCTCCCAGCTCGCGACCTTGTAGCGGTCCACCCGCTTCCCGGTCTTGTAGTCGAGCACCAGCGCCATGCCGTCGTTCGTGTCCACGCGATCGATCCGCCCGCGCACCCGAACGCCGTCCGCCACCTCGACCGGCTCCTCGATCCCGAAGTGCAGCTCGAGGTGCTCCGGCTCGAACTCGCTGTCAGCCTCGGCCTCGCGGCGCAGCCAGCGCAGCAGGTCGAACTCGAGCCGCCGCGCTGCCGCCCGGACCCTGGTCTGCTTCGGAGAGATGCGGAACAGCGACTGGCGCTCGCGCAGCTCCTCCAGCAGGATGCGCTCGGCCTGGGCGAGGTTGGCCGGCGTCACGCGGCGGTCCCCGGTCTGCTCGCGCAGGCGCCGGTAGGTGTGCTCGAGCACCGAGTGGGCGTACTCGCCGCGGACCATCGCCTCTGGGTCCGGCGCCAGCGCCTCGGGGCGCAGCAGGTCCTCCACGAGCCACTTCACCGGGCAGTCGGCGAAGCGCTCCAGCGCGCCGGCCGACACCGCCTGGCGCGCCGCCAGCCGCTCGAGCAGCGGCTCGGCGCTGAGCGGGCCCGCGGTCGCCTCCTCGCGGCGCGCTCCCGCTGCGGCCAGGGCTCGCTCGAGCTCGGCCGCCGTGGGCGCCTCCTCGGGCGGCCAGGTGACCTCCGACAGCGACCGCGTGCGCACCTCGGCGCCGGGCGCCAGGAGGTCGCGCACGTCCTCGACGAAGAACGACTCGGCCTGCGGGTTGCCCTCCTCGTCGCTCGTGCGCGACGACAGCACGAGCAGCCGCTCGGCGCGCGAGCAGCAGGTGTAGAAGAGGAAGCGCTCCCGCTCGAGCCGATCCTCGTGCACGGGAAGCCGCAGGCCGCCGGCGATGGCGATCGCACGGCGGTCCTCGTCCGGCAGGAACGGCTCGGGCGACGCTCCGCGCGGGAACTCGCCCTCCTGCAGCCCGCAGACGAACACCGCCTCGAAGCGCCGCGCCCGGATCGCCTCGGGCTGCGCCACCTGCACGCGGTCGGGCTGTGGCGGCTCGCCCAGGTGCACCTCGAGCTCCTCGAGCACGCTGAGCACGCGCTCGGGGTCGAGCCTCGTACGGCGATCGGCCTCGACGACGGCGGCCAGCTCCTGGAGCGCCCGGCGGGCGGCGGTGAAGACGCGTGGATCCTCGAGCTCGGGGCCGCGCAGCACCGCGGCACGGCGCCGGTAGGGGCCGGCGAAGAGGCGGGCGAGCTGGCGCTCGAGCTCGGCGAGGAAGTCAGTCGGGCGGCGAGCCGCGGCGAGGCGCTCGAGGTCGTGGAGCTTCCAGTGCTCGGCCTCCCAGGCGGCTCGCGCCTGCGCCGCCGAGTGCGCGCCCTCCTGACGGAGACGGGCCTCGAGCCGGTCGGCCAGCCCCGGCTGCCGCAGCAGCCCGGGCGTACGAAGCCAGGCGAGGAGGTCGTCGGCCCCGGCGTCGTCGCGAGCGGCGCAGCGGACCACCGCCAACAGCCCGCGACCGAGTCCGGTGTGGCCGAGCTTCACGCGCCGGTCGATCGAGAACGGGATGCCGTAGGCGCCGAAAACCTGCTCGAGCAGCGAGGCGTACTCCTCCGGCCGCCGGAACACCACGGCCACGTCGCCCGGCTCCACGCCGGCGCGGAGCAGCTCCAGCACGCGCACGCCCACGAGCTCGACCTCGGCCCGCCGGCCGCCGGCGGAGTGGAACGAAATCGCCGCGCCCGCGTCCACGCGATCGCCGCCCTCCCCGAACAGCTCGCGCTCGCCGGCCTCGCCGGCCATCTCCCGTTCCCCGGGCGCACCGAACAGGTTCCGCTCGAGGTGGTGCAGGGCGGGCCGCGAGGCGGGCGCGTAGTGGTCGTCGAGCGGCGGTAGGCGCTTCTCGGCGGCGCCCTTCGCGAGCAGGTCCCCGCGGACGGTCGCCACCGCCTTGAACGCTGCCCTTTCGGCCTCCCACGGGAGCGAGACCGTCACGTCGGCGTGGCAGTGGTTGGCGATCGTGTCGAGCGCGTCGAGCTGGAGGGCGTCGAAGTCGTCGAAGCCGTAGACGAACAACGGCGCGCCCTCCCACCGGGCCGGCTCGTTGCGCAGCGCGTCGAGGCTGGCCCAGGCGAGCGCCTCGGCGTCGAGCAGCCGGGCCGCGTCGAGCCCGTCGTGGTAGCCGCGGTAGATCGCGACCAGATCGTCGGCGTAGGGGCGGCGGGGGCCGTCGCCGGCCCAGCGCCGCACGGCGCGTGCGAAGCGGCCGGGGTCGAGGGCCGCGTCGCGGTCGTAGCGGCGGACCTCCGCGACGAACCGGGCCGCGGCCTTCACGAAGCCCGGTTGGGCGGCCGACTCGGCGAGCACCTGCAGCCGGGCGCGGCGCACGGCCGCCTCCACGATCAGCTCGCGCTGAACCTCCGAGGCGGGCCGCTCCGACCGGCCGGCCCGCGCGGCGATCTCGCGGAAGAGCCAGTCGAAGCGGAGCACGCGCGCGCCGAACACGGCGCCCCGCTCGGCGAGCTCGCGCTGGGCGTGCTCCACGTCCTGGAAGGCGGGGACCACCAAGATGGGCTCCTGCTCGAGCCGGGCCCGGAGCCCGCCCAGCACCTCACCCGCCTTGGCGGCGTTGGCGGGGCCGGTTACGAGGGTGAGCGCCACCCAGAGAGTGTCGCTACTCGGCCGGACCGCCTGACACGAGCACTCCCTTCCGGGCCGCCTCGGCCAACGCCTGCGTGAAGCGGGCGGGCGGAAGCAGCACCGGCGCCTCCTGGAGCTCCCAGCCCCGGTTGGGCCGATCGATCCAGCGCGCGACCCGGATGCGATGCCCGTCGAGGCGCTCCACGCGCAGCTCGTCGCGCAGCTCGCCGGAGCGGCCGGGGCTGGAACCGAAGGCGCCGGGCTGGGCTGGCAGGCCGCCCTCGCCGGGGGCGGTGGGCTCCGCGGGAGCGCCGCCGTCGCCGCCGCCCTCGGGAGCTCCTACCTCGGTGGCGCCTGCGCCAGCTGACACGGGCAGCAGCTCCTTCACCGCCGCCTCCGCCAGCAGCCCCGGCGCGTCAGCCGCGTCCAGCACCGGCGCCGCCCGCTCGATCTGGCCGCCGCGCCAGCTCGCCATCCGCAGCCCGCCGGGCACCCGCTCCAGCCGGACCTCCGCCCCGTCGTACGGCCCTGCGGAGACGAACGGCCCGCGCGAGGCCCGCGCAGCACCCGGCGCGGGCGCCGCGGACCGGCGCCCGGCGCCGCTCCTCGAGCGCGCCCCGGAAGACGAGCTCGGCCGTCGGGTGGCCGACCGGGACGGGTCGAGCACCGTGCCCTTCGAGCAGATCGGGCACTCGGCGAAGAAGCGGTTGTGACGGCAGAAGGTGGGCACCGGGCCGCAGATTACGCGTGGGCCTGCCGGGCCGCCAAGATCCGCCGGATCGCCATCGCGTTTTCCTCTGGGCTGTTGATGACGCCGTCCGAGACCGGCTGGAGCCTCGCCTCGGGCAGGCTCCGCCGGACGATCTCGAGCGACCCCTGGAACCAGGCGTTGCCGGGGTAGTGGAGGTACCAGAGCCGGTCGCCGACCGCGCGCCCGGCGCCGTACGAGTCGTCCTCCACCCACGAGCGGATCCGCGGCACGCCGACCTCGGCCGGGCTGTGCGCCTCCATGGCGTCGAGCCGCTCGCGCAGCGCCCGCTCGTGCCAGTCGGCCTCGCCGCTCGACGCCATCATCGTGCGGAGCCCCGCGCGGTAGTCGGTGGCGAGCAGCCCCAGCAGGGCGTCGAGTACGGCCGGGGAGTTGGCGAGGGCGTCCTGGGAGCCGACGTCGCCGACCCGTCCGAGCGGAAACTCACCCGACACCACGACGGTATGGATCAGATCGGGGCGGTCGGCGGCCGCCCGCACGGCGCGCCTGGCGCCGTCGCCGAGAGCGACCACGAGCGCGTCGCCGCCGCCCTCCTCCATCAGCGCCGTAAGGTCGGCGGCGTCGGTCTCGATGTCATAGGGACCGACACGGCTCGACGCCCCGGTGCCGCGCAGGTCGTAGCCCAGCACCCGGTGGTCGCGCGCAAGCTCCCCCACGAGCGGCGCGCAGACGCTCGGGGGATGCAGCGCCATCAGCGTTATGGCCACCAGTGGGCCTTCCTCGCCCTCGACCCACCACTCGATCTCGGCCCCGTCCGGCCGGCGCAGTCGCGGCATCGGGATCGATGGTACGCACGAATCGTCACCATCCCCTCCATGCGGACGGCGCTGATCTCCGACCTCCACCTGGGCGCGGTCGGCGGCGCCGACGTCGCCCGGCGCCCGGACGCCCTCGAGCGCCTCGCCGAGGAGCTCGCGCCGGCGGACCGGATCGTGCTGCTCGGGGACGTGCTCGAGATGCGCGAGCGGCCCCTGGCGGATCTGCTCGACGTGACCCGGCCCGTGTTCGACCGCCTCGCCGAGGTGGCCGCCGGCAAGCGCGTGATCGTGATGCCCGGCAACCACGACCACGGCCTGGCGGAGCCCTGGCTCGCGCGCGAGCGGCTCGCCGGCCGCCCCCTCGCCCCCGAGAACGAGTGGCCGGTCGAGGCCGGGGATCGTGACGGGCCGGCCGGCTGGATCGCCTCGCGGCTGGCGGGGGCAGAGGTGACGCTCGCCTACCCCGGACTCCGCCTGCGCCCGGACGTCTACGCCACCCACGGCCACTACCTCGACCTGCACCTCACCGTGCCGCGGCTCGAGTCGCTCGCGGCTTCGGCCATGGCGCGCGTGACCGGCCGCGGCAGCGATCCGCGGTCCGCCGCCGACTACGAGGCCGTGATGGCGCCGCTCTACGCGTTCTACGACAACCTCGCGCAGGGCGCGCCCGGCGCGACGCTGGAGCGCGGCGGGCGGATGTCGCGCAACGTCTGGAGGCTCGCGGCCGGCGACGGCGGCGTCGCCCGCTTCCTGCTCGGGCGGATCACGATCCCGGGCGCAGTGGCCGCGCTCAACCGGCTCGGCTTCGGCCCGTTCAAGCCCGAGCTCACGGGCGACGAGCTGCGCCGCGCGGGCCTGCTGGCGATGGGCCGCGTGGCCGAGACGCTGTCGCCCGGGGTCGAGCACCTCCTCTTCGGCCACACCCACCGGCCCGGTCCGGTGCCGGACGACGACGTGGCCGAGTGGACGTCGCTGTCCGGCACGCGAATGTGGAACGCCGGGAGCTGGTACATCGAGCCGGCCTTCATCTCGGACCGCGCCGAGCGCAGCCCTTACTGGCCCGGTACGGTCGTCTGGATCGAGGGGGAGGGGCCGCCGCGGGTCGAGAACGCCCTGCGGGGCTATGCGGCCGCGAGCGTGTAGGCGGCCTCGTCGAAGTCCCGGGTCCGCCTCCGGAAGGGCCAGGTGAAGGTCGGCCACACCGACGAGTTGCGGCCGTTGCGGTCGATGTAGTAGCTGGCGCAGCCTCCGCTCACCCACACCGTGCCCTCGGTGAGCCGCTGGACCTCGTCGTTGTAGCCGGCCTGGGCCTCGGGCCGCACCTCGACGCGCCGGGCCCCGCGGCGGCGCATGGTGGCGAGCGCGTCGCCCACGTACTCGACCTGGGACTCGATCATGAACACGATCGAGTTGTGGCCGAGACCGGTGTTCGGCCCCACCAGCAGGAACAGGTTCGGGAAGCCGGCCACGGCGGCGCCCTTGTACGCCTCCGGCGAGCCGTCCCAGACCTCGGCGAGAGTGCGTCCGTCGCGGCCGCGCACCGTGTCCGCGAACGGGATGTCGGTGACGTGGAAGCCGGTGCCGAAGATGATCGTGTCGACCTCGCGCTCGGTCCCGTCGGCGGCCACCACCGAGCGTGGCCGGACCTCGGCCAGTGCCTGGTCTATCACCTCCACGTTCGGCTGGGTGACCGCCGGATACCACTCGTCGGTCGGGAGGATGCGCTTGCAGCCGATCTCGTAGCGGGGCGTGAGCTTCTCGCGCAGCTCCGGATCCGGAACCTGCGTCCTCAGCTGCCTCAGCGCCAGCTTGGTGGCCAGCCGGCGCACCCGGCGGTGGCGAAACTGGAGCACGAACGACTCGCGCGCCCAGTAGATGCCGGCTCGCATCGCCAGCTGGGCGAGCGGCAGGCGCGAGTAGAGCGCGCGCTCCCAGCGGGTCATGCGCCGGTTCGGGTGCGGCACCACCCACGGCGGCGTGCGCTGGAAGAGGTGCAGGCGGCCCACGCGGGGCTGGATTTCCGGCACGAACTGGATCGCCGAGGCGCCCGTACCGACCACCGCCACGCGCTCCCCGTCGAGGTCGTGATCGTGGTCCCAGGCCGCCGAGTGGAAGGTGGTGCCCTCGAACGAGTCGAGGCCGGGCACGTCCGGGAGCTTCGGCTCGCTGAGCGGGCCCTGGCCGGAGACCAGGACGCCCGCCGTCATGGGGCCCTGAGACGTGTCGAGGCGCCAGCGGCCGGCGGCCTCGTCCCAGGCCGCCGACTCGACCTCGGTGTGGAAGCGCACGTGCGGCAGGACGTCGAAGCGGCGCGCGACGTCGCGGAGGTAGTCGAGGATCTCCGGCTGCGGCGAGAAGGTGCTCGACCACTTCGGGTTCGGGGCGAACGAGAACGAGTAGAGGTGCGAGGGCACGTCGCAGCGGCAGCCGGGGTAGGTGTTGTCGCGCCAGGTGCCGCCGATGTCGCCGGCGCGCTCGAGCAGGACGAAGTCGCGCTCGCCGTCCTCCAGGAGGCGGATCGCCATGCCCAGGCCGGAGAAGCCGGTGCCGACCACGACTACGGAGTGATGGCTCACGCGAACCTCCTCAGTCCGGGCAGGAGCAGCGCGACGATCCACTCCGCCACCTGCTCGACCGGGACGTCCGGGTGCTCCCACATCCAGTGGGCGGCGCCCTCGTAGGCGGAGTTGACCGCGTACGCCACCGCCTCGAGCTCCTTGGGGTCGGCGTCCGCGGGCGCGATCTCCTGCATCAGGGTGCGGATCAGCTGGGCCTGGTCGCGGCGGGCCGCCTGGGCCTGCTCCGCGAAGCGGCCTTGCAGAGCCATCAGGTCCCAGGCCACGCGGTTGTCGCGCGCGAAGCGCAGGAAGGCGAGCCCGCCGGCGCGCAGCCGGTCCTCGGGCTCGGTCTCGGCGCGGACGGCTTCGGCGATGCTGGCCCCCAGCTGCTCGATCGCCCTGTCCACGCAGGCGCGGAACAGGCCGTCCTTGCTCCCGAACAGCTCGTAGATGACCGGCTTGGTCACGCCCGCCCGGCGCGCGAGCTCGTCCATCGAGGTGCGCGCGTAGCCGCGCTCGGAGAAGGCCTGCTCGGCGAGTTCGACGAGCTGGCGTTGCCGCAAAGCGCGCGGAACGCGGCCGTGGCGAAAGTCCTCGATGCGGGCGGACGTGGTCACTTACTGGCGGTAGGTTACCGCAGGTAGGTTGCCGCTAAACCTGAGTGGGAAGCGGCGCGGATCCGCGGGCGGGGGGCGGCGGGACGGGCCGCGTCCTCAGGTGGCGGGTCCCACGGGCGAGCCCTGGGCGGCTGTGCCGGGGCCCCGGCGACCCCTCAGGCCGTCGCCCGCTGCGGCTCCTCCACCTTGCCCTCGGCCTCTGCGCGCTCCTCCTCCGCCTCGCCCTTGGGCGGCTCCTTCGCCCAGTCCTCGTCGAAGTCCACCCGCCACTTGCCGTCCTCGACCTGCTCGAGCTTCAGCTTCGCCCGGAAGGTGCGGCCGGAGCGGCCGCGGAAGCCGGTGACCGCCTTCGCCGTCTTCCCCACGCCCGGGTCGTGCCCCGCCTCGCGCGAGTGCCGCAGCGACTCGATCAGCTCCTTCGCCACCGCCACCGGCAGCGACTTGCCCGCCTTGCGCTTCCAGATCACGAAGCCGCAGCCCGGGTCTTCGCGGGACCAGCACGAGTAGCCCTTCCGGTTCTCGCTTATCTCGCGCCCGCATACCGGGCAGGGACCAAGCTTGGCCCGCTCGATCCGCACGCCCTTGAGCTTGTCCAGCTCCTGGACGGTCTCGGTGGTGAACTTCGCGATGTCGTTCATGAACGCCGGGCGGGTGTCTTCGCCGCGCTCGATCAGGCCCAGCCGCCGCTCCCAGTCGCCGGTCAGGCCGGCCGAGGTGAGCGGGTGGCTGTTCAGCAGCCGGATCACCTGGATGCCCTTCTCGGTGGCCACCAGCGAGCGCCCCTCGCGCTCGAGGTAGCCCACGTCCACGAGGCGCTCGATGATCGAGGCCCGCGTGGCGGGGGTGCCGATGCCCGAGTCCTTCATGGCCTCTCGCAGCTCGGCGTCGTCGACCTCCTTGCCGGCGGTCTCCATGGCTGCGAGCAGCGACGCGTCGCTGAAGCGGCGCGGCGGCTGGGTCTCCTTGCGAAGCGATTCGACGGTCGCCGTCTGCACTGTCTCGCCCTGGTCGAGCTTGGGCAGGAGCTGGTCGCCGCCCGAGTCGTCTTCGGCGCGAGGCTGCTCGGCCTCCTCGCCGTACACGGCCTTCCAGCCCGGCTCCACGAGGCGCCGGCCGCTGGTCCTGAAGACGTGCTCCTCCACCGTCGTCTCGACCCGCGTCCGCTCGTAGACCGCTTCCGGGTGGAACACCGCGAGGAAGCGCTTCGCCACCAGGTCGTAGACCTTCAGCTCGTCCTGGCCCATGCGCCCCAGGTTGTGCTCGGAGCGCGTGGGGATGATCGCGTGGTGGTCCTGGACCTTCTTGTCGTTCACCACCCGGCCGAGCGGCAGCTTGTCGAGGCTCAGCACGTACTCGGACCCGCGCCGGTACTGGGGGTGGTGCCCCACCAGCTCGGCGGTGGGCTTGATCTCGCCGATCATGTCGCCGGTCAGGAAGCGGGAGTTGGTGCGCGGGTAGGTGAGCGCCTTGTGGTCCTCGTACAGGCGCTGTGCGGCGGCCAGCGTGCGGCGGGCCGAGAAGCCGTACAGCGTGTTTGCGTGGCGCTGCAGTGAGGTGAGGTCGTAGAGCAGCTGCGGGCGCTCGCGCTCCTGCTTCTTCTCGAGCTTCGTGATCTCTCCGGGCTTGCCGGTGCAGGCCTCGACGATCGCCGCGGCCTCGGCCTCCGCCGGGAGCCGCTTGCCTCCGAGGTAGCGGCCGCTGTAGCTGCGGTTCCCCGACGCCTCGAAGCGTGCTTCCACGAGCCAGTAGGGCTCCGGCTTGAAGGCGCGTATCTCCTCCTCGCGGCGGGCGACCAACGCCAGCGTGGGGGTCTGGACGCGACCCAGCGAGACGGCGCCGTCGAACGCGGCCCGAAGCCGGATGCTGGCCGCGCGGGTGGCGTTCATGCCCACCACCCAGTCGGCCTCGGACCGAGAGCGGGCGGCCGCCTCGAGCGGCTTCATCTCCTCGCCGTCGCGCAGGTGCTCGAAGGCCTCTGAGATCGCCTTCTTCGTCATCGAGGACAGCCACAGCCGCTGGACCGGCTTCTGGGTGGCGGCGGTGTCGTAGACGTAGGCGAAGATCAGCTCGCCCTCGCGGCCGGCGTCGCAGGCGTTGACGATCTGGTCGACCTGGGGGTCGGCCATGAGACGATGGATCGCCCGGAGCTGCTTGGCGGCGCGCTCGTCGTTGGGCACGAGCTTGAACTCGTCCGGGATGATCGGCAGGTCGGCGAAGCGCCACTTCTTGAGCTTCGGGTCATAGGCGTCCGGCTCGGCCAGCCCGACGAGGTGACCCACCGCCCAGGTGATCACGAAGTCGTCGCCTTCGAGGTGCGTCTTCTCCTTCGCCTGCTTGAAGGAGCCCGGCAGCGCCGCCGCCAGATCGCGGGCGACGGAGGGCTTCTCGGCGATGACTAGGGTCTTGCCCATCACTCTCCACGATACGCACGTAGTCCGCCACAACGCCACCGGTTGGTGGCTGGACGAAGCCGGAACGGTAGAGGCTTTCGCCCCGCTCGACGGACGGATCGATGCCGACGTGGTCGTGATCGGCGGCGGATACACCGGCATGTGGACGGCCTGGCACCTGCTCGACGCGGGGGCCTCCGTGGCGCTGCTGGAGGGGGGTGTCTGCGGGCACGGGCCGAGCGGACGGAACGGGGGTTTCTGCGAGTCGATGTGGCTGTCGGCGCCGGCGCTGCGGGAGCGTTTCGGCGACGGGCCGGCCCGGGCGCTGCTCGACTCCTCGAGCGATTCCGTCTCGTTCATCGGGGACTGGTGCCGCTCCGAGGGCGTGGACGCGTGGTTCGACCAGTCGGGCTACATGTGCGTGTCCACGGCGCCGGCGTTCGACGACGTGGGCCGGGAGGCGGTTGCCGCCGCCGCGGCGCTTGGGGCCCCGGAGCGGGTGGTGGAGCTGTCCGGCGCCGAGGTGCGCGCCCGCTGTGACTCCGCGCTGTTCCGGCGGGGCGTGCTGATCCCGGACTTCGCCACGCTGCAGCCGGCCAGGCTGGCGCTGGGGCTGCGGCGGCGGCTGGTGGAGCGCGGGGCGCGGGTATTCGAGCGCTCCCATGTTCGGGCGCTGCGCGGAACAGAGGCCGAAACCGCTTCGGGCCGCGTGCGGGCCGGCGCGGCGGTGCTCGCGGTCGGGTCCGCCGTTCGGGCGCTTCGCGAGCTGCGCGGGCGGCTGACCGTCACCTCCTCCCACGTCGTACTCACCGAGCCGGTGCCGGACGTGATCGAGCGAATCGGCTGGACCGGCGGCGAATGCATCACGGACGGCCGCACGCTCCTGCACTACTTCCGCACCACGCGTGACGGCCGGATCCTGCTCGGCTGGGGCGGCGGCCGGCTGGCCTACGGGGCGCGCCTGAACGGCCGGGTGGAGGTGGACCCCGAGATCGCGTCACAGACGCACGCCGCGCTCCTGCGCCTCTTCCCCGACCTGGCCGGCCGCCGCATCGATCACGCCTGGGGCGGGCCGATCGACGTGTCGCCCAGTCACATTCCGCAGATCGGGACGCTGCCCGATGCGCCCGTCCACTTCGCGTTCGGCTTCACGGGCAACGGCGTGGGCCCGTCGCAGCTCGCGGGTCGCACGCTCGCCTCGCTCGCTCTCGACCGCCGCGACGACCACACCCGCCTGCCGATCGTGGACGCCGGTCCCGGCGCCCGCGTGCCGCCGGAGCCCCTCACGTGGCTGGGGGGCTCGCTGGTGCGCTCCGCGCTGATCCGCCGCGAGCGCGTGGCCGAGGACGGCGGCGAGGCCGATCCGCTGACCCGCGCGATCTGCGCCGCCCCGCGGGCGATGGGCATGCACCTCGGCCGCTGAGCGGGCGTAATTTGGCTTCCTGATCCCGGTTGGAGGGGCTGTGACCGGGACTGCGCTTTCCGTCCAGGTCCCCTTTCGCGGCACCCCAATCCGCGGTACGGTGACACCAGTGCGCAGGCTCGCGAGGCTGAGCGGGGGCGCCGACGAGTCGGCGCTTGCTCGCCGTGCCGCCGCCGGCGACCGTGACGCCTTCGCCCGGCTCTACGAGCGCCACGAGAGCCGAGTCTTCAACCTCTGCTACCGCATCCTCGGCTCGCGCGACGATGCCGCCGACGCCGCCCAGGAGGCGTTCGTCGGGATCCTCCGCCGTCTGCCGGAGCTGGCCGGCGAGGAGCTGGCCTTCGGTTCGTATGTGCTGAGCTCGGCCCGCAACGCCTGCTACGACCAGATCGAGCGCAGCAAGCGCACTCGGCCGGTCGACGAGATGCCGGAGGCGCCGGCGCCCGTGGGCGGCGGCTTCGATCCGGGCGATCCCGAGGAGGACCCCGAGCGCAGGATGCTGCTCGAGGCGCGCACCGAGGAGATCCGGCTGGCCAACCTGAGCCTGCCCGAGCGCCAGCGCGAGGTGCTGGCGCTGCGGGAGCTCGAGGAGCTGTCGTACGACGAGATCGCCGGGCTGATGGACATGAACCGCAACTCGGTGGCGCAGCTGATCTCGCGTGCCCGGATCAACCTGCGCGACGCCCTGCGCGGCAGCGCGCTCGCCTCGATCGCCGCGAGCTCGCCGGACTGCGAGGGGGCGCTGCGGCTGGTCGCGCTGGAGCAGGACGGCGAGCTCGACGAGACCTCCCACGACGCGGGCTGGCTCACCGAGCACCTGATGCACTGCCACACCTGCCGCCTCGGCCGCGACGCCATGCAGGAGGCCGGCGTCTCCTACCGGGCGTGGGCGCCGGTCGCGGCAGGGCCACTGCTGTTCCGGGAGACGATGGCGCGCGCCGCCGAGCACCTGCGCGCCAACCGAAACGAGGCGGTGGCACGCCACCAGCCGAGGCGGGGCATCACCACCGAGTTCGGGCGGGCGGCCGCCCTGGGCCATCGGCTCGCAGGCGGAGCCCGCGCGGCGATCCTCAGCCACCGCCGCCGGGACCTCACGCTGATCGGAGTGCTCACCTGCCTGCTCCTGCTGGTGGTGCTGGTAGGCGCGACGTCGGAGGACGATCCCCTGCCCGTGACCGTGCCGGCGGCGGAGGAAGGAGAGGCGGTGGCGGCGGAGGAGGTGCGAAAGTCACCTACCGGAGCGAAGGAGAAGAAGGCGAGGAAGAAGAAGCGGCGCCGGCCCGAGGAGCCGGCCGCCCCCGTCTACGAGCCGGTGGCGCCGGCCGCCGTGCCGGTGGCGGTAGAGCCTGAGCCGGCCGAGCCCAAACGCCCGAAGCGGAGACCTCGTACGCGGGTGAACGTCGAGCGGCGCCCGGAGAACCCCCCGGAGCGGCGTTCCCAGCCGGAGCCGGTGCCCGAGATCACGCCCGAGCCGCCCCCGCCGCCTCCCACGGAGACCGCGCCGGCACCGGCCCCGCCCCCCGAGCCGCCTGCGCAACCCCCACCGCCCCCGCCGCAGCAGCCGCCGCCTCCGCCCCCTTGCACCGGCCCCAACTGCGGACAGCCGCCCGGCCCCTAGCGGGGCGACCTGGAAGCCGCGGCACTCGCGGGCGCACGGCCGGCCTCACAGCCGCCCGGCCCCTAGCGCGCACACGGGCCGGTGTTCACCGGCCGGCTCGCGCTTTCGAGCGCGTCCTGCACGATCGGCACGGGTATCCCGTAACCGCTCTGGCCGCCGTCCGAGACGGTCGCCGCGAAGATCGTCGAGACCACGCGGCCGTTGCCGTCCACCATCGGCCCGCCCGAGTTGCCCTGGCGCACCAGGCCGCGCAGCGCGGTGATGGTGCGGCGCACCGGGCCGCGGCCGTAGGCGTCCTGCGACACCACCGTCGAGGTCTGGCCGAGCCGGCCGGGCTGCACGTCGTAGGGGCCGTCCTCGGGGAAGCCGAGGATCGCCGCGGAGGTGCCGGCGTCGGCGCCCTCGTTCATCCGCAGGCGCGGCGCCCCCGCCAGCTCCGGCACGCGCAGCAGGGCGAGATCGTTGCGGGCGTCGAACCAGATCGGCTCCGTGTCGAGCCGGTCTCCCTCGCCGCCGACCTGAACGGTCGTGTCGTCCTGCCCGGCCACCACGTGCGCGTTCGTGACCACCACCCCGTTGCGGGCCACCCAGCCGCTCCCCTGCACACCGAGGCCGCAGGCCGTGCCGAGCACCCGCACCACGCCGCGACCCGCCCTCTGCACCTGGGGATCGCGCGCGATGCGGGAGTCGGGCGGCCGCACGTTCGGCCGCGGGCCGTCGATCTCCGGGAAGGGGTCGAAGCGGGCGAGCGCCTGCAGGACCGGCCCGGACGGCGGCAGGCGCTCGTTGAGCTCCTGCAGGATCGCCGAGCGCTGGATCGGCTCGCGCAGCTCGCGCGCGCCCGGGGTCTGAAGTGCCACGGCGCCCGCGATCCAGACGAGTCCCAGGCCGATGCACGCCACCAGCACCGCTCCGGCCACGCCGTCGAGCACGCCGAGCTGCTCGCCCATGCGTTGGCGCAGGTGGAAGCCGAGCAGCTCGAGCCCCGAGGCCAGGATGCCCCCGATCAGCAGCGCGCCGATCAGCGCGAACAGGGGCGCATACGGTGACTGCGAGCCCTCCTCCAGGAGCAGCGGCCCGAGCCGCGAACCAAGAAAAGCGCCGCCCGCGAAGCCGGCCAGCGAAAGCGCCCCTACGATCAGACCCTGGGCATACCCCCAAACGCCCATCAGGCCCGTAAAAGCGATGATGATCCAGTCGAGCGCCGTCACAGGCGCGAGGCAGCCTAGTGCCCCCGGACTAGCGCCGACCCCGGCATGATCGGGCTGTTCCCCACGCGCCGACGCAGGCTGACCGACCGCGCGCTCCCCGGTCTTACGGCAATGTCGAGCGAGCGCCGGCGGCGGCTGACCCACCGGGCGCTGCCCGCGCTCGGCGGCCTCGCGCTGGTGGCGGGGGGCGCCGGGATGGTGGTCGGCGCGCAGGCCCAGTCCGGGAGCCAGCGCACGGCCGCCCAGTTCGCCGAGGCCTGGGAGCGCCGCGACTACGACGCGATGTACGAGATGCTCGACGACGCCTCCCAGGAGGTGCACACGCCCCGGGAGTTCCGCACCGCGTACCGGCGCGCGGCGGCCACCGCAACGGCCACCGGCCTCGACGCCGGAGAGCCCGAGGGCGAGCGCGACGGCTCCGTGGCCGTCCCCATCGCGGTGCAGACGCGGGTGTTCGGCACGGTCCGCGCGAAGCTGCGCGTGCCGGTGCACGAGGAGCAGGTCACGTGGGGGCCGCTGCTGGCCTTCCCCGGCCTGCGGCCCGGCGAGGGGCTCTCCCGCGAGAGCGAGCCGCCCGAGCGCGCGCCGCTGCTGTGGCGAAACGGGAAGGTGCTCGCCGAGGGCCCGGCCGCGGCCCGCAGCTCGCCGCTCGGCGAGATCGCCGGCTCGATCGCCGGCACGATGGCGCCGGCGGACTCGGCGGCCGCGCGCCGCGCGC
>DASZJZ010000082.1:0-5375 GCA_035947555.1 Thermoleophilaceae bacterium
GCCGCTTCGGTGGGCACAGGCGCGACCTCGGTGGGCACAGGCGCGACCTCGGTCGGCACGGGCGCCGCTTCGGTCGGCACGGGCGCCGCTTCGGTGGGCACAGGCGCCACTTCGGTGGGCATCGGGGCGGCCTCGGTGGGCACCGGAGCCGCGTCCACGGTGGGCACCGGGGGAGCCTCCGTCGGCAGCGGCGCCTCGGTCGGCACCGGCGCCTCTCCCGGCGCGGGCGTCGCCGGTGGCACGGCCACTCCGTCGACCGGCGCGGCCTGTGGCGCCGCGATTCCCTCGGCCGGCGCGGGCGCCGCCTGCGGCACCGCGATCCCCTCGGCCGGTGGCGCTTGCACGCCGCCCGTAGCCGTCTCCGGCGCCCCCGGTCCTGCGGTCGCCTTCGTGTGGCCCACGGCCGCCATCGCCACGGCCTTGCGGGCCTTCAGCGACTGCTTTTTCGTCGCTCCGCCGCGGGCGGTGATCACGGCGGCCTTCGCCGTGCGCGTCTTGGCGCCCTTCGGGGCCTTCAGGTCCGGGCCGCCCACGGCGGTCGTCGCGCTCGCGCTCGACGCGCCCGGCATCGCCCTTCCGAGATATCCGCGCGGGTCCTGGGCCTGCCCGTTCACGCGCGTCTCGAAGTGCAGGTGGGGGCCGGTGCAGCTTCCGGTGCAGCCCACATAGCCGATCACCTGACCCGCCTGCACGCGCGCCCCCTGGCTCACAGCGAAGCGCGACAGGTGCGCGTAGCAGGTGGAGAACTGATTCGTGTGGGTAATGCAGACGATGTTCCCGTAGCCGCTCTGCGAGCCCGCCACAGTCACGCTGCCGCACGCGGCGGCCTTGACGGCCGTCCCAGTGGGAGCCGCGATGTCCACGCCGTCATGGTTGCGGCCCCAGCGCGGGCCGAACTCGGAGGTCACGGTCCCGTCGACCGGGGAGGCGAGCGTCGACCCGCAGGGGCCGCTCACCGGCTTGGTGCCCTCGAGGCCGCCCCCCGAGGACGGCGTGTCGGTCTGGCCGCCGGCGGGCACCTCCTCGGCGTCGCCGCCGCCCACGCGGACGCGCCGCTGTTGCGGCGCAGGCGTCTGGTCGGAGGCGCCTCCTCCGTCGGATGCGGCCCGCTCGTCGGACGGGGCGTCCTCGTCCGATCCGCCCGCATCGTCGGACCCACTCGTCTCGTCCGTATCCGCAGGAGCGCTCACCGGAACCGCGGCGGCCTCGCCGGAACCGGCCGCGGATGCGGTCGCCGAGGTGCGCTCGGAGCTACCGAACAGCGCCGTAGGCTGCGCCACGCCCGCCTGGGCGTCGATCCGCCGCCCGGCACGCACGAGCTCCTGCTCGAGGCGCTCCTCGACATGCGGGGAGACGTTCGCGGCCCCCACTGCCGAGCCGCCCTCGAACAGCGACCCCCACGTGGCCGGGCCCACGATGCCGTCCACCTCGAGCCCGGCGCCCGCCTGGTACTGACGCACGGCGGCGTCGGTCTGCGCGCCGAAGATGCCGTCCGCGGGGATGCCGAGGGCTTTCTGGACGTGCGCCACCAGCTCGCCCTGGCTGCCGAACATGAGCGGCAGGCCGCCCTCGCGGACCTCGATGGCCCGAGCCGACGGCGTCTCAGAGGCGACGGCGACCGGCACGCTCCCACCACCGGCGAGCTGCGCAAGCGCCATCGGTGCGGCCGGACCGGCCATCGTCGCCGCCGCGGCGGCGGCCGAGAGCCCCTTGCGCCGGTTCAGCTCCCGCCGCGCGCGGCGAGCGAGCGTCCGGCGCACGCGTGAGCGCTCGAGAGAGCGTTCCCACAGCTCAGGTGCGATCAGGTCCCGGTGGGCAGGCGTCATCCGTCATGTCCCCTTCCTTTCGGGCCTACGGGGTTAGCTGACGGGCTCGCGCTGGAAGATGCGCTAAGCGGAATGCCGGCTCCGCGATTCGCCCCTTGACGGCCGGGCAGGCCGCCTCTTGGTTCCCCCGTTCCTCGCGCCAGGGCGACACGAGGACTCGGCGCTTGACTTCAAAAACCTCCTGCAACAGCCCGATGAACGGGAAGTTGCGCGCCCAGCCTAGCGGATATGCGCGACGAGCTAGGACTCGGCCCCGCGCCAGTCAGCGCCATGGGACCGCCGCTTGGGCAGCATGTTGGCCAGGAAGCCAAGACCGACCCCGTACAGGAGCAGCGCCAGCAGCGTCGGAACGCCCCGCGCGACCCATGCGTCGTCGGAGTCCACGAGGTCGACGAAGGGGCCGAGCAGCACGTCGTTGACGTCGTCCACGATTTCGCGGAGGTCGTCGCTCGCGGCCTCGCGGACGGCCTCGTCGCGGGGCGTGCGGGCGATCGGAGCGGGGTCGGCCGAGACGCCCTCGAGCTCGTTGCTGAGCGCCCGCTGCTGGGTCTTCGAGCCGCGGTCGAGCTCGTCGGCCGCGAAGAATGCGAAACCGAACAGGACGAAGCCCGACATGATGATCGCGGCTAGACGGATGACCGATCCCATCGCGGATTAGTATCGGCAGCCGCGTGCGGATCCTGACCCCTGGCGAGCGCTCTTCCACACATGGCTGACGCGCGCGAGACGCTCGTGGAGGAATTGCGCCGGCACGCACTGGTCATCGGCGAGGTCACGCTCACGAGCGGACGCACCGCGCAGTACTACGTCGACGCCAAGCGAGCCATCCTCCGGCGGGCCGGATTCGCGGCCCTCGGAGAGCTCGTCCGAGCCGAGGCCGAGCGCGCCGGCGCCACTGCGGTGGGCGGGATGACGATGGGCGCCGATCCGGTGGCCTGCGCCGCCCTTGCCGCCGGCGCCGAGGTGAAGGCCTTCTTCGTGCGCAAGGACCGCAAGCAGCACGGGCTGCAGCGGTGGGTGGAGGGACCGCCGCTGGACCGCGGCGAGCGCTGCCTGATCGTCGAGGACGTGGTCACCACCGGCGGCTCGACCGTGCGGGCGATCGAGCGGGTGCTCGAGGAGGGGTTCGAGGTGGCGGGCGTGACGAGCGTGCTCGACCGGCTGGCGGGCGGAGCAGAGGCGATCGAGGCCGCCGCCAACGGAGCGGCGTACCGGCCGCTGACGACGATCGACGACGTCTACCCGGACCGGCCGGACCGCGCGGATAGCGCGCCAGCCAGCCGTCGATCCTAGGTCGTGTCGAGGAACCGCACCACGTCGTCCGCCTCCTTTCGCAGCGCCGCCGTCACCGCGCGGCTCAGCGGGCGCAATGGCTCCAGGACCACCTTGCCGCCGGGCATCCTCCAGGTCGCCGCGGCGCGGCCACGGACCAGCGCGAAGGGTCGGAAGATGCCGTTCACCGTGATCGCCGACCGGTGCTCGCCCACGACCAGTTCACGTGAAGTCCAGCCGAGCAGCAGCGGGTCGAAGGCGCCCAGCAGCCGCGGGGGCGGGAGCTCGGCGGCGCGCGGGCGGCCGGTGAGCTCGACCAGGCCGTCGTCGCGCTGCTCGAGCTCGGAGGCGATCGCCGCCAATCCGGCGCGGGCGTCGCGCAGCGGCAGCCCGGCCCACCTGGCCAGGTCGCGCTCCCCGGCCGGGCCGTGACCCCGGAGGTAGCGCCGGGCCAGCTCTCCCAGCGCGATCTCGCGGTCGACCTCCTCGAGCTCACCCATCCAGTCGCGCACCAGCACGTAGGCCTGGTCGCCCTCGGCCACAGGCCCCCGCACGGCGACGCCACGCAGGCAGACCAGCGCCAGCAGGACGATGAGCGCCTGGCCGGCCGTCGCGACATCGGCCCGGGCGAGCCGCTCGCCGAGCTGCTTCCGGGTGAGCGGACCCTCGTCCGCCAGCCGGCGCTCGATCACCGCGACGCCCCGGTCGGCCTCCGCCTCGTCCACGCCGAGCTGGCCGAGCCGCCGGAGCGTCGCGCGCAGGTTCGGCGGAGCGGTGAGGGCGTGCAGCCACGCGTAGTCCTCGGCGCGCACGAGATGCAGGGTGCCGCGGTTCAGCCAGGTGACCACCAGCGACCGGTCCTCGGTGAGCGCACGATCCACGTCGGCCGCCGACAGACCGGTGGTGCGAGCGCGAACGGCAAGTTTGAAGCCGCGCGGATCCTGCGCCTGGACCGCGAGCAGCCGGTCGGCGACGGCCACCGGATCCACGGCGGGCGGGCCCGCAAGAAGCTGAGCGGTGAGGCGCTTGCGGAGCACGTCAGCGCAGCGGGACGACGGCGCCGCGAAGCACGCTCAGGAGAGCTGGATGTCGCCCTCGATGACGATCTCCCGCTCGACGCCCTGAACGGTCACCGTGGCGCGCGCCGGTAGCGTCTCGTCGCCTTGGAGCTCGCCCGAGTCGAGCCGCTCCCGCACACCGAGCTCGATCTCCCGCTGGGCGGTGACCCCGAGCTTCTTGAGGAAGCGCCGCACCGAGAGGTTGAAGGTCTCCTCGTCCATTGGCGGGCTTATACCGGAAGCGCCCGCGCCCCGGTGCGGCGTCCTACTGCCTCGTGAAGGCGAGCTTCGCCGAGAGCGCGACGAACGACCCGGCGAACAGCCGGCGCAGCCAGGTCAGCACGCGGGGGCGCTCCACGACCTGCTTCCTGACGGCCGCCGCGAAGACGCCGTAGAGGGAGAAGACGGCGAAGGTGATCGCCATGAACACGGCGCTCAAGCCGAGCATTCGCAGCAGCCCGTGCGGGTCATCCGAACTGACGAACTGGGGCAGAAACGCGAAGAAGAAGATGGTCAGCTTCGGGTTCAGGATGTTGATGAGCACGGCCGTGCCGATCGTCTTGCGCGCCGATCGAGGCGCGTCGGGCTCGTCGACGGCGAGCGCGCCGCGCTCGCGCAGCGTGCTCCACGCGAGGTAGAGCAGGTAGGCGACGCCGAGGTACTTGAGGACGCCGAACGCCACGGCGCTCGTATGGAGGAGCGCGGCGAGCCCCGTGATGGCCGCCGCCATATGAGGCACGATCCCGAGCGTGCAACCAGCCGCAGCGACCACGCTCGCCCGCGCGCCACGCGCAAGGCCCGCGGCCAGCGTGTAGACGACCCCGGTGCCCGGGGTGGCCACGACGATCAGCGAGGTGAGCAGGAACTCGACGCTCACGCAGGGCTCTCGAGATCGCGGTCGTCGCTCACGTGGCGCATCGTAATCGCCGGTCTGCCGCAGCCGCTGGACGACATAGACCGCCCCGAGGAGGAAGCGCCCCGACCAGGATTCGAACCTGGGGCCTACTCCTTAGGAGGGAGTCGCTCTATCCGGCTGAGCTATCGGGGCCTGCTAGCCGGAGACGATAGCCGTCTCTCGCTCCTCCAGGCGGGGCTCGAACAGCTCCGCTGAGGCGGCCAGCTCGTCCACCAGCTCCTCGATGTCGGCGGTTCGCTCGATCCGGCGCAGGTCGTCGGAGTGGCCGCGGGTCACGGCGAGACGGGAGGAGAACAGCTGGCA
>DASZJZ010000083.1:0-7646 GCA_035947555.1 Thermoleophilaceae bacterium
CGCGCGGCGTCGCGAGTGGCGTTGCGCGGCAGCATCTTGCCGAAGGTGATGATCTGCGCCACCGAGTCCTTGCCGTACTTCTCCTCGACGTAGCGCATTACCTTGGCGCGGCCCTTCACCGAGAAGTCGATGTCGATGTCGGGCATCGAGACCCGCTCGGGGTTGAGGAAGCGCTCGAACAGCAGCCCGTACGCGAGCGGGTCGACCTCGGTGATGTCGAGCGAGTACGAGACGAGCGAGCCGGCCGCCGAGCCGCGTCCGGGGCCGACCGAGATGCCGTTGTCCTTCGCGTACTTGACGAAGCCCCAGACGATCAGGAAGTAGGCGGCGAAGCCCATCTTCTCGATCACGTCCAGCTCCATCTCGAGCCGCTCGACCGCCTCCGCCGGCGGCGGGTCGCCGTAGCGGGCGCGAAGGCCGTGGTGGGCGAGCCGCCGCAGGAAGGCCGGCTCGGGCTCGCCGTCCGGGGTCGGGAAACGCGGGATCAGCATCTTGCCGAGCTCGATCTCGGTGTCGCAGCGCTCGGCGATCTCGGCCGTGGCGGCGATCGCCTCGGGCCAGGCGGAGAACTCGCGCTGCATCTCCTCGGAGCTCTTCAGGAAGAACTCGTTGGTGTCGAAGCTGAGCTTCGGCTCCCCGATGGTGCTCTTGGTCTGCACGCAGAGCAGAGCCCGGTGGTTCTCGAAGTCCTCGCGGCGGAGGTAGTGGACGTCGCCCGTCGCCACCAGGGGCCGGCCGACCTCACGGGCGATCCGGACGATGCCCTCGTTGGCCTTTTCCTGCTCCGCGACGCCGTTCTTCTGGACCTCGAAGTAGACGTTGTCGGCGCCGAAGACGTGCAGCAGCTGGTCGGCGTGGGCGCGCGCCTCGGCCGGGTTGTCCTCGACGAGGCGGCGGCAGAAGCGCGACTGGAGGCAGCCGGTGAGGGCAATGACACCGGTCGAGTAGCGGGACAGCAGCTCGAGGTCGACGTTGGCCTTGCCGCGCCGGTAGCCCTCGAGGAAGCCGGCGGAGCTGAGCTTGACGAGGTTGCGAAAGCCCTCGTCGGAGGCCGCCAGCAGCGTGAGGTGGTTGCGCTCGTAGCGGACGGCCTCGGTCCTGCGGTCGTCGACGAAGTAGGCCTCGAGGCCCAGGACCGGCTTGATGCCGTGCTTGCGACAGGCCTTGTAGTGCTCGACGGCGCCGTTCATGACGCCGTGATCGGTGAGCCCGAGGGCCGGCTGCCCGAAGGCCGCGGCGCGCTCGGCGAGCGCCTCGATACGGCAGGCGCCGTCGAGCACCGAGTACTCGGAATGGACGTGGAGATGGGCGAAGCTCACCGGAGTCCTGAGAATACGTCCGGCATCCGACGACTCGGCGCGGCCGGCGAGGAGACCCCGCTAGATGCGGCGACGTCTGGCTGCACCGCGCCGGGCGGCACGACTGGAGGCCGACCGCGCGGAGCCAGGCCAGGCACACGAGGGTACGAGATGGCTGGCGGTCACGCTGCGGGCGCGCGTCCGCCACCCGTCAGCTCCAGCATGGCCACCTCGGGCGGCGCCCTGAAGCGCACCGGCAGCCCGCTCGTGCCCACACCGCGGGACACGAACAGGATGCGATCGCGCTCCTCGAAGACGCCGCCCGTGTAGTGGGCGCCGTAGCGCGACGGCGTCACCCGGTCGCGCACGAGCGGCAGGTCGACCTGGGCGCCGTGCGTGTGACCCGACAGCGTGAGCGAGACGCGCTCGGGCACCTCGGGGAAGACGTCGGGGTTGTGGCTGAGGAGCAGCACCGGCGCGTCCGCGGGCACCGCGGCGAGGGCGGCCTCGAGATCCGGCTTTCGCTTCCCCGCGTCGGCCACGCCCGCCACCCAGAGCCCACGCCCCACGGACCCCGCATCGTTCTCCAGAACCGTCACGCCCGCCTGCCGAAGCGCGGACCCCATCTCGCGCCCGCCCTGGACCCAGTCGTGGTTGCCGAGCACCGCCACGAGCCCGAGCGGAGCCTCCAAGCGGCCGAGCGCCGAGGCGACCGCCGCGATCGGCACCGGGGTCGCGCCCGTCACCCGCGGATCAACGTAGTCGCCGAGCAGCGCCACCAGGTCCGGCCGCTCGGCGTTCACCCGCCGCACGACGCGCTCCACCTTCGACAACGACACGTGCGGCGCGCCCGTGTGGAGGTCGGCGATCACGGCAACGCGCAACCCGTGTAGATCCGGCGGCCAGCGTGGCAGTGCGAGCACGTGCGAAGTCAGCCGCACGTGCCGCGGCTCCCACCAGAGCGCCCGGTACCCGGCAGCGGCCAGCCCCATCAGCGGTAGGACGACGCGCACCGCCCTCATCAGGATCTCTTACCCGCTAGGCCCCGGAAGCCGCTCCGGGTTCCGCCTCAGCGACGTGCGCCTCGAGACGGCCGGCGCGGTGCCTGCGCAGCTCGTACGTGCAGATCACGGGCACGTAGAAGACGACATCGGCCACCACCTTGGCCACCACCACTCCCGCCGCCGTGCCCAGCCAGGCGGTCGCGATCGCCGTGCAGGCGGGCCTGACCACCGTGCTGTCGAGCAACTCGGCGGGACCGAACTCGCACGTCATCGCACGCAGCGACCGCCCGACGGCGCGAAGCCGCTCGGAGGCTCGCCGGGCCCCGGCGACCTGGCCCGCGATATCGCGCGCGAGGAGGAAGCCGTAGTAGGCGACGCCATCGCCGAGCGCGGCGCCGTAGGCGGCCGCGGCGTGGCTGCCGGTCGCGACCTGGAGGACCGCATACCCAGCGAGGGAGCCCGCCAGCGCCAGCAGCTCCGCCCGCCCGTAGCGACGTAGCCATCGAGCGGGCGCGGCATAGCGGCCTTCGAATCCGCTCATTGCCTTTGAGAGCTACCGTGGTCCGGCTTGATACGTGTACGCGCTCCGAGCGCACCGGCCGCTTACTCTGCTGGGGCGCAGCCCGAAAGGAGGGGACGATGACCGAGCACAAGGTTGGGACCCGCGAGGAGTGGCAGGCAGCCCGGGAGGAGCTCGCCAAGCTCGAGGCCGAGCATGCGCAGCGGAACGAGGAGATCAAGCGCAAGCGCCTCGAGCTGCCGTGGGTGCCGGTGGAGAAGCCGTACGAGTTCGACACGGCGGACGGCAAGAAGACCCTTGAGGATCTCTTCGAGGGACGCTCGCAGCTCATCGCCTACAACATCATGTACGGGCCCGACTACAAGAACGGCGCCTGCCCCGGATGCTCGAACCTGGCCGATCACCTCGACATCGCGCGCTTGCACCTGGGCCACCGCGACGTGACGCTGATCTGCTTCTCCCGCGCGCCGATCGACCGGCTGGTCGCGTACCGCGAGCGGATGGGCTGGCAGTTCCCGTACGTGTCGACCTACGACACGGACTTCCCCTGGGACTTCGGCCTCGCCATGACCGAGGAGCAGGCACAGGAAATCCCGGAAATCAGAGAGATGGTCGACAACCCGCCGGAGTGGCTACAAGAGTGGTCGCAGCAGGTGGGGGCCGAGCTCAAGGACGGCCTGCGCGAGGGCCCGACATGGATCGCGTTCGCACGCGAGAACGGGACCGTCTACCACACGTACACGGTGATGGCCCCGGACCCGTTCGTGGCCCCGTACTGGTCGTTCCTGCTCGAGCGGACCCCGAAGGCCAGCCTCGACGCCGCGCCGCGCGCCTGGCGCAAGGACGAGTACCCGGACTGAGCCCGCTCCGACTACCACTGCGGCGCGGATCCGACGCGATCAGCCCGACCGCCCACTACACCGGCCACGTTTGGACGCGCGACGGGCTGTCGCATCCCGAGCTCGCCACGCTCGAGGGACGGTTGCTGTTCGACGCCCTTGCTCCGGCGATGGCGGTCAGCCGTGCGGTCGGTGGCCCGACGCTCGAGGGCCTGCTGCTCGCTCGCCACCGGATCATCGACGACCTGCTGGCACGCACGGTCGACGACGGGCGGGTGTCGCAGGTGCTCGAGATCGCCTCGGGCATGTCGCCGCGCGGGCGGCGCTTCGCCGAGCGCTACGGCGCCGACCTGTCCTACGTCGAGGCCGACCTTCCGGCGATGGCGGCGCGCAAGCGCCGCGCGCTCGAGCGCATCGGGCCGCCGAGGGACTCCCACCGGGTCGTCGAGATCGACGCGCTGCGAGACGCGGGGCCGCGGAGCGTCGCCGCCGTGACGTCGACGCTCGACCCCGGGCGCGGCCTGGCGATCGTGACCGAGGGGCTGCTCACCTACTTCGACGAGCAGGACGTGCTCGGCATGTGGAGACGCTTCGCGCGGGAGCTGAGGCGATTCAGCTCCGGCCTGTACCTCGCCGACATCCGCCTCGCCGAGTCCGGCCTGGCGGCCGTCGAGCGGGCGTTCGCGGCGGTCCTGTCCGCGTTCGTGCAGCGGCCGGTGCACACCCACTTCGGCGACCCCGAGGCGGCCGTCGAGGCCCTCCTAGGCGCCGGCTTCGCTCAGGCGCAGCTCCACCGCGCCGACCGCCACCCGGCCGCCGGCGACGCCGGCCGCGATCCCGCCGCGGCGCGAATCCACATCGTGGAGGCGAGCACGGACTCGCCGGCCGACTAGAACCGCCAGCGCACGCGCTTTCCGTCGCGCCTCGCGACGTAGCGGTCCGTGTCGCCTCGCAGGTCACCGGTCACACGCCAGCCGTTCCAGTCGAATCGCCTCACGCCGGTCAGCGGCCGCGGCAGGCCGAGCGCCGCCCGGTTAGCTCGGCGGGCGACCCGCCGAGCCCGCCGGCACGACACGCCGGTGGCGCGGATCCGCTTGAGGTCCTCGCCCTCGTAGCGGGTACCCGGGTACGGATTCACGACCGGCCGGCACGATCGAGCGGCGGCGCCCTCTGCCGCGGCCGGCGATGCCGGCGTCATCGGGGCACCGATGCACGCGACAGCGCACAAGAAACCCGCCATGGTCAACGGCTTCGTGCGAGGAAGCGAGCCCATCTCCCCGGCAGGGTACGGAAACCGCCTGGCTCGGGCCCTCGCTACCGCGTTCGCTGCGCTGCTCGTCTCCTGCGGCGGCTCGGGCGACCCACTCGCACCGGGAGCGGGCAACCGCCTCGCGGCGGACCTGCGCGTAAGCGTCAGGCCGGACGGGCCGGGCGGTCCGGAGCGGGTCCGCCGCGTCGAGTGCGCGATCCTCGGGGACGACGCGATCGATCCCCGCTGCCGCCTCCTCGCGGGACTCGAGCCGCGCGATCTGGAGCCCGTTCCCCGCGGGGCCGCATGCGCGCAGGTCTACGGCGGTCCCGGCACGGCGCGCGTCACGGGCCGGCTCCGAGGCGAGCGCATATCGGCCGACTTCGACTTGTCCGACGCCTGCGAGATCGCCCGCTGGCGCCGCAACGCCGCGCTGCTGGGGGCGCCCGGCGTGGGGCACGGCGCTCCGTGACTAGCGCTCGAGCCGCGCCCAGTCCCCGGCCGTGAGCGCCGCCACGACCGCGAACCCGCGCTTCCCCTCCCCCGGGTCCACGATCACCGCGTCGCCCTCCTCCGGCTCCCTCTCCATGGCCTCGAAGATGGCCGATCCGTGTGAGACCAGAACCGTGTTCGTGCCCTCGGCCGGCTCGGCCTTCAGGAGCCGCTTCAGCCCCTTCCGGCGGGCCTCCCGCGGGCTGGCGAAGAACTCCACCGAGAGCAGCGCGCGCGAAGGCTGAACGCGCCCGAAGGCGAGGCGCGCCGTGTCCCGGGTGCGGCAGAAGGGGCTCGCCAACACGCGGCCCACGGGGATGTCGAGGCGCTCGAACGCCCGGCCGATCTCGCGCGACTGCCGCCGTCCCTCGCCGTTCAGGTTGCGCTGGCGCGAGCAGTCGCTGAGGTCCTCGGTGGTGTCCATGCCCGTGTCGGTGGCCGCGTGCCGGAACACCACCACGTAGCCGCCCTCCTGGAGCTTGTCCACCGGCACGTCCGGGGCGCGGGCCGCCGGCGCGTCCCCCGCCGGCTCGTCGTCCTCGTCTCCGCATCCCCATCCGGACGCGAGAACCGCCACGGCGGCCACGAGCAGCCAGCACCTCCTCGCGCGGCTCACCTCACCCCCGCGCCGCAACGCGCGCCTGCCAGGCGGCGAGGGCAGGCGGACCGGCGAGCTCGATCGCGAGCAGCGCGCGCTTGCCGGGGATCGACCTCGCCCCGGCAATCACCGTGTGCAGGCCGGCGGCGGTTGCCACCGCGCCGCCCAGATACAGCACCGCCCGCAGCGCTCCGGCGCCGGGAGCCGGCGTCACACCGGTCCCGGCGACGCTACTCGTCCCCGGACGACGCCTTCGCAGCGGCCAGGCCGGCCACCAGCACCAGCGCCACGGTCGCCGCCGCGCCGAGCTTCACCTTGTTCTGCGCCATCTTCCGCTTGGCGACCCGCGTGGCCACCTGCCAGACGGCCCAGCCGAGCACCGTATATCCCTTGGATCCCATTAGTCCTCCGTTTCCCTGTTGCGTACGTTGTATGCCATCCGCGACTGCAGCGACCACAGCTCGATGAAACCCGGGCTCGCCTGCTGCGAGAACAGCCCGCCCGACTCGCCGAAGCCCGCCAGCGCCGGGTCGTACAGCGCGTTCGGCGAGCGCCGCGCCACCGGTCGCACGCTGCCCTTGTAGAGCCGCACCGTCACTTCCCCGGTCACCTGCTCGTTCACCGCGTCCATGAGCGCGTTCAGGTCCGACAGCAGCGGCTCGTACCACAGCCCCGCGTACACGAGGTAGGCCCAGTGATCGTCGAGGTGCGGCTTGAACGTGTTCTGGTGGATCGTGCCCACCAGCTTCTCCAGCTCCTTGTGGGCGGTGAGGACGATCGCCGCGGCCGGCACTTCGTACAGGTCCCGCACCTTCAGACCGACGATTCGATCCTCGATGTGATCGACGATCCCCGCCCCGTGCCGGGCTCCGATCTCGCCGGCCCGCTCGAGCAGCTCCACCAGCCCCAGCCGCTCGCCGTTCAGCGCCACCGGCACGCCCCGCTCGAACCCGACGCGCACGTCCTCCGGCTGGTCCGGGGCCTCCTCGGGGCGGGTGACGAGCTGGAACACGTCGTCGCGCGGCGGCTCCTCGATGTCCTCGATCGGGCCGCCCTCTGACGACCGGCCCCAGAGGTTGTCGTCGATCGAGTAGGGCGGCGTCTCGGTGCCGCCCTTCACGGGGATGCCGTGCTCGCGGGCGTAGGCGATCTCCTCCTCCCGCCCCATCTGCCAGCCGCGCACCGGGGCGATGATCTTCATCGAGGGGTCGAGCGCCACGACGGTCGACTCGATCCGCACCTGGTCGTTGCCCTTCCCGGTGCAGCCGTGGGCGATCGTGTCGCAGCCCGTGCGACGGGCGTACTCCACCGCGAGCTTCGCGATCAGCGGCCGGCCGAGCGCCGTGAAGAGCGGGTAGCCGCCCCCGTACAGGGCGTTCGCCTTGATCGCCGGCAGAACGTACTCGTGAGCGAACGCCTCCCGCGCGTCGACCACGTGGCAGTCGAGCGCCCCCAGGTGCATCGCCTTGCCCTTGATCACCTCGTAGTCCTCGCCCGGCTGCCCGAGGTTGACGGTGAGCGCCACCACCTCCGCCTCGTACTCGTCCTGGATCCACTTGAGCATCACGCTCGTGTCGAGCCCGCCCGAGTAGAGCAGCAGCACGCGCCCCACCTCGGACGGGTCGGCCTCGTAGGAGGCGGTCTTG
>DASZJZ010000084.1:0-7224 GCA_035947555.1 Thermoleophilaceae bacterium
CCAGCGTGCCGCCGCTCATATCCCAGGAAGAGGCGCTCCGGCTAGGGCAGATCGAGGATCGTGGCGAGATCGAGGCGCTGGTCGAGCGCGCCTGGCGCGTCCGGCTCGAGCGCTTCGGCGACTCCACCGACATGTGCTCGCTCGTTAACGCCAAGTCGGGCGGCTGCGCCGAGGACTGCGGCTTCTGCGCGCAGTCGCGCTTCGCCGAGGCCGACACGCCGATGCACGCGATGATGTCGCCCGAGCAGATCCTCGAGCATGCCCGCGCCGCCGAGGCCGCGGGCGCGCACCGCTTCTGCATGGTCACGCAGGGGCAGGGGCTCTCGAAGCGCGACTTCCAGAACGTCGTGGAGGGCGCGCGGCTGGTCGCGGAACACACCAATCTGAAGCGCTGCGTGTCGATCGGGCACATGTCGCCGGCCCGGGCGCGCGCGCTCAAGGACGCGGGCGTGCAGCGCGTGCACCACAACGTGGAGACCGCCGAGAGCTACTACCACGAGGTCTCCACCACCGTGCGTTACGAGGGTCGGCTCCGGACGATCGACGCCGTGCGCGACGCCGGTCTCGAGACGTGCGTGGGCGGCATCCTCAACCTCGGCGAGTCGCCCGAGCAGAGGGTGGAGATGGCCTTCCAGCTCGCGGCGGTCGAGCCCACGAGCGTGCCGATCAACCTTCTGAATCCGCGCCCCGGCACGAAGTTCGGCGACCGCGAGCTGATGGACCCCTGGGAGGTGGTCAAGTGGGTGGCGATCTTCCGGCTGATCATCCCTGAGGCCCTGTTTCGCCTCTGCGGGGGGCGCAACGAGAACCTCGGCGCCGGCGAGTTCCAGAAGCTCGCCGTGAAGGCGGGCCTCAACGGCGTGATGATGGGCAACTTCCTCACCACGCTGGGCTCCGAGCCGGAGTGGGATCGCGAGATGTTCGAAGAGCTGGGGTTGAACGTGGCGCGCCAGGAGGACAACGGCGCGAACCCGCGGCCGGACAACCGCTCGGGCTGGCTGTCGGGAGAGACGCCGCGCACGCCTATGGACGAGCTGATCGACTCGCAGGAGGAGGCGAACTTCTGGAACCCGGCGGTGCAGCTGCGGCACAGGAAGAAGTCGGCGGTGCCGCCGCGGCCGGACGGCGCCCCGAACGCGTTTCCGGAGGTAGTGCACGTGAAGCCGGAGGCCGCGTGACGGAGATCGAGGACCGCCTCGAGGAGATCCGTGACCGGGGGCTCTACCGGAGGCTCCGCTGCGTGTCCGGCCCGCAGGGCCCGCGCGTGCTCCTCGACGGGCGGCCGGTGCTGCTGCTCTGCTCGAACAACTACCTCGGGCTGGCCGACCACCCGCGCGTGCGCGAGGCGGCCGCGGAGGCGGCCATGCGCTACGGCGCGGGCGCCGGGGCGTCGCGGCTGGTGTCGGGCAACATGACGATCCACCGGCGGCTCGAGGAGCAGCTCGCCGCCTTCAAGGGTGCCGAGGCCTGCCTGCTGTTCGGCTCGGGCTTCCTCGCCAACGCCGGCGTGGTGTCTGCGCTGGCGCGCGAGGGCGACGTGGTCTTCTCGGACAAGCTCAACCATGCCTCGATCGTCGACGGCTGCCGCCTGTCGCGGGCGGAGACCTTCGTCTACGACCACTGCGACCTGGATCACCTCGAGTGGGGCCTGCGCCAGGCCGGGGGGCGCGGCTCGCTGATCGTGACCGACGGCGTTTTCTCGATGGACGGCGACGTGGCGCCGCTCGCGCAGATCGTCGAGCTGGCGCAGCGCCACGACGCCCGGGTGATGGTCGACGAGGCTCACGGCACCGGCTGCGTCGGGCCGGGCGGACGGGGGCTGGTGGCGTCGCTTGCGCTGGAGGACGAGGTGGACGTGGTGGTCGGCACGCTCGGCAAGTCGCTCGGCTCGTATGGCGCCTACGTGCTGTGCGATCAGGCGATGGCGAAGTACCTCATCAACACCGCGCGCACCCTGATCTTCTCCACGGCGCTGCCGCCGCCGGCGGTTGCCGCCGCCATCGCTGCGCTCGAGCTGTTGCGCGAGCAGCCGCGCCGGGTGGAGAAGCTGCAGCGCAACGCGCGCGTGTTGCGAGAGGCGCTCGGCGAGTCCGGGATGCCGGTGCCCGGCGGCGACACGCCGATCGTGCCGGTCGTGGTGGGCGACGCCCGCGCCACGGTCACGGCCAGCGAGCGCGCCCTGGAGCGCGGGATCTTCGCCCAGGCCATCCGTCCGCCCACGGTGCCCGCAGGCACCTCCCGACTGCGGCTCGCGGTGATGGCGTCGCACACGAAGTCGGAGCTGCGCGAGGCCGCGGAGGTGCTGGCGGCGGCGGTGCCGGCGTCGACGCGCGAGGCGGCGCAGCGGATGGCGGCGTCCCGGGCCGAGCAGCGCGTCTTCGACGGGCTGGCGGACGCCGCGTAGCGCCGGGGTGCGGGCCCGCTTCGTAGTACGCCGTCCACCGCCCGGCCACGGCGCGTTCGCGACGAGGGCATCGAGGGGGCGCGGTCGACGCGGTTGCTGGACGGAGCGACGCTGGCGGCTCGCGCTCGCCCGGGCCTGAGTGCGCGGCCTCTTCGTCACCGGCACCGATACCGGCGTCGGCAAGTCGGTGGTGGCCGCCGCGATCTGTGCGGCCCTCGCCGCGCGCGGCGAGCCCGTCGCCGCCTTCAAGCCGGCGGTCACCGGGCTCGACGAGCCGCCCGGCGAGTGGCCGTACGACCACGTGCTCCTAGCTCGTGCCGCGGGAGACCGGCAGGCGCCCGAGGAGGTCGCCCCGTACCGGTTCGGCCCGCCCGTCTCGCCGCACTACGCCGCCGAGCTCGCGCACGAGACGATCGAGCCGGCGCGGATCCTCGCGGCAGCACGCCGCCACGAGCTGCTGATCTGCGAGGGCGTCGGCGGGCTGATGGTCCCGATCACACCCGGCTGTCTCGTACGGGACCTCGCCGTCGACCTCGGCCTACCGCTTGTGATCTCTGCCCGCACGGGCCTCGGCACGATCAACCACACGCTGCTCACGATCGAGGCGGCACGGGCGGCCGGCCTACGCGTGAAAGGAGTGGTGATGACGCCCTGGCCGTCGAATCCGGAGCCGATCGAGCATTCGAACCGCGACACGATCGAGCGCCTGGGCGGCGTTCCGGTGTACGGCTTACCGCCCACTTCGCCGGACTCGCTGGCGTCCGCGGGTGCGTGCCTGCCGGTGGGCGACTGGCTCTAAGCTCGATCCATGGCGACGGAGGAGGCCGCACGCCGCGAGGAGGACGATGACCCGCCCGAGCTGCTGGTGAAGCTTCGCGACCGCAAGGAGCGGCACAAGCAGCGGAGCATTCCGCACCGGATCGCGATCGTCCTCCTGGGTCTCCTGATCGTGCTTGCCGGCCTCGTCATGTCCGGTCCGGGCGTTCCCGGGCCCGGCATCGCGGTGATTCTGATCGGCTTGGGGTTCCTGGCGCTCGAGTTCGACTGGGCCGAACGGCTGCTCGAGCGCGCGATCATCTGGGCCGACAACGCAAAGGACCGTGCCGAGCAGACCTCCACCAAGCAGCGTGTGCTCGCCGGACTCGCCGGCGCCGTCGCGGTGGCGGCCTTCGTGGTCGCGGCAATCCTCTGGGACATCCCGCTGCTGCCGATCGTGTAGCACGCCCCCGCGCTCCCGCGCTCGCACCCTCCCGCTCCCGCTCCCGCTCCCGCGCTCCCGCGCTCCCGCGCTCCCGCGCTCCCGCGTTCCCGCGTTCCCGCGTTCCCGCGTTCCCGCGTGGGACACATGATATAGTCTGATATCAGACTATATTTCCTTTCGGAGGCACGAATGACCGCATCCACCACCACTCCCGAGGACACCATTCGCCTCTTCTCGGCACTGCTCGCCGAAGGCGATCTCGACGCGCTCGTCGGCTTGTATGAGCCCGACGCTGCCTTCGCGCCGCGTCCCGGCGAGACGGTCGCCGGCCGTGGCGCGATCCGCGAGGCGCTGCGTCCCTTCCTCGCGCTCGCGCCCCGCATGACCGGTGACATCCAGCGCGTGCTCGTCGCCGGCGAGACGGCCCTCGTCGCCAACCGGTGGACCCTCACCGGAACCCACCCGGACGGCAATCCCATCGAGATGGGCGGCGTGAGCGCCGACGTGCTGCGCCGGCGCGACGACGGTTCCTGGGGCATCGCCATCGATGATCCCTGGGGCGGCGCAGGAACTGCCGCGTAGCCGCTACGACCGTGCCCCAAGCGACCCGCGAGAACCTTGGCTACCTGCTGGCCAAGGCCTCGCAGCGCTGGAACGAGCTGCTTCAGGAGGGCTTCGCGGCCGCCGGGTTCCCCGAGGTCAAGGCCTCGTACGGCTCCGTCCTCATCCCACTGTTCGAGCAGGACGGCCTCCGCATGGGCGAGATCGCCCGTCGCGTGCACCTCTCGAAGCAGACCATGACCACGATGGTCCGTCTGTGCGAGCGCGACGGTCTGGTCAAGCGCCGGCCGGATCCGGACGATCGCCGCGCGGCGCGCGTACACCTCACCTCGAAGGCACGGCGGTTCCAGCCCGCGGCCGAGGCCGTCCTCGCGGGGCTCGAGCGGGACGCCGAGGTCATCCTCGGGCCGCGCCGGGGCAGCGACCTGCGCCGGTCGCTTGCCGACCTCCAACGGCTCGGCCGCAGCACGCGCGCCGCGTAGAGCGCGTCTTCGCCTGCTCTCGGTTGCGTCCTTTCGCGCGGAGCTCGATCCGCCGGGCTTGCCTAGGCCCGCGCTTCCGCCTGCTTGCGGTTCCGCTCCTGTTCACGCAGCTCGACGCGCCGGATCTTTCCGGTCAGGGTCTTTGGGAGGTCGTCCACGAATTCGATCTCGCGCGGGTAGGCGTAGGCGGAGTGGCGTTCGCGTACGTGTTGCTTGATCTGGTCGGCGAGATCGTCGGACGGTTCGTGGCCGCCGGCCAGCACGATGAAGGCCTTGACGATGTCGCCGCGGCGGGGGTCGGGAGACGCCACGGCCGCGGCTTCTTTGACCGCGGGGTGCTCCACGCAGGCCGACTCCACCTCGAACGGGCCGATGCGGTAGCCGGCCGAGATGATCACGTCGTCAGCGCGGCCGGCGTACCAGACGTAGCCGTCGTCGTCCATCTGGGCGGCGTCCTTGGTGTGGAACCAGTCGCCGCCGAAGTCGGCCTCGGTGTCCTCGGGGCGGTTCCAGTAGCCCAGCGGGTAGTGCGGGTTTGTGCGGGCGCGCAGGCAGATCTCGCCGCGCTCGCCGGGCGGCAGCGGCCGCTCGTCCTCGTCGAGGATGGCCACCTCCCAGCCCGGCATCGGGCGGCCCATCGACCCCTCCCTGACCTCCACGGTGGGGAAGTTGCCGCACAGCGGATAGCTCTCGGTGAGCCCGTAGTAGTCGAGCACCGTGACGCCGTACTGCTCGCGAAACCAGCGGATCACCTCCGGGTTGAGCGGCTCGCCCGCCGAGCAGGTGATCCGCAGCCGCTCCAGTGGAAAGCGCGTGCCGGCGTCCGACACGCCGGTCATCGCCCGCAAGGCAGTGGGCGTGGTGAACATGTTCTCCACGCCGTGCTTTGACAGGAAGCGCAGGTGCTCCTCCGGGTCATAACCGCCCTTGCGGGCCTGCACCAGCGCCACCGCCCCATAGCGCCATGGCCCCAGCAGCGGACAGATCCCCGCCGCCCAGGCCCACTCCCCCGAGCCGTGAAACAGCTCCCCGTCGCGCACGTCGTGACAGAACTCGAACTCCTCGTGCGCCAACAGGTAACGATGGGCGTGGAGGATTCCCTTCGCCATCCCCGTCGTGCCGGACGAGTAATACAGCTGGGCCGGATCGTCGGCCGCCGTGTCCACCGTCTCGAACGACCCCGACGCGTCCGCCATCTCGTCGAGCAGCCCGCCGTCCAGCACCAGCACCGACTCCGCCAGCCCGTCCGGGATCCGGTCACGGTTGGCGGCGTTGGTCACCACCACCTTGGCCTGCGAGTCGCGCAGCCGGTGCTCGATCCCCTCATCCCCGTACAGCACCGACATCGACAGCAGAATCGCCCCCGACCGATACGTCCCCAGGAAGATCGCCGCCGTCTCGGGCAGCGACGGCAACAGCGTCGCCACCCTGTCCTCCCGCTCGACCCCGTGCTCGCGCAGCACGTTGGCAAACCGGCACGACAGATCCCGAAGCTCCCCGAACGACACCCGCCGCTCATCGCCGCGCCAGTCCTCCCACACCATCGCCAACCGCCCGCGATCGTGCTTGTCACACACGTCGGACGCAATGTTGTAACGCTCCGGCACCTCCCAACGATGCCGCGCACACATCTCCTCATAGCCGCCGAGCCGATACTTCCTGAAGCTCATCGAGTCTCTCCTCTCCTCCGAAATCAGGCTACCCGGGACGCGGTGCTTCAGGTAACGTCGCCACATGGATCTCTACGTGATTCTTCGACGTGACGGCTGGCGTTCGCCCGAGGACCTGCAGGCGGCCGCCGAGCGGTCCACCACCGAGGGCGACCGGCGCGGCGACGTGCGCTGGATCCGCTCCTACGTGCTAGAGGAGGGACAGGGCCTCGGCACCGTGTGCATCTACGAGGCCGAGAGCGAGGAGGCGATCCGCGGCCACGCCGCCGACGCCGACCTTCCGGTGACGGAGATCGTGAAGGTCGCCGACACCGTGATCGTGCGGCCCGACCCGGAGCCCGCCGCCACCGCTTAGCCGAACCGCGAGGCGCTCAGCTCGGCCCGCACGTCCGACCGGCCGAGCAGGGCGTCGGCGGCCACGCGCGCCGTAGCCGGGCCGGTCGAGATGCCCCAGGGCCCATGGCCGGCCGCGATCCAGAGGTTGTCGACCCCTCCGGACGGCCCCCCCAAGGGCCGCCCGTCGAGCGACTGCGGGCGGGCGCACGCGCGGGCGCCCTCCACGCGGGCGCGCGCCAGCGCCGGCACGAACGCCTCTCCCGCCCGGCGCAGCCGCCCCGCCCAGCTCGCCGCGTCCGGCTCCTCCGCCAGGAAGGTCGAGCCGACCGACACGTTCCCGTTCGCCGCCACCAGGCTGAAGATCGACTCGGGTGGCGCCGCGGGCGCCTCCCCGGGCCCCACGCCGGCCACGCCCTCCACGCCGAGCTCCTCGATCACGTGCCGGGGCGGGTCCTCCACGCTCACCTCGAGCACCACGCCCCAGACCGGCACGATCGGGCGCCAGGCGCGGGTGGGGTCGATCACCTCGGGGGACCACGGCCCGGCCGCCACCAGCACCGCGCCCGCCCC
>DASZJZ010000085.1:0-12811 GCA_035947555.1 Thermoleophilaceae bacterium
GCGCCGGTCTGGCCGATGGCGGCGTTCCGTGATCGCTTCCTCGCCGCGTTCGGCTCGTCGCCGGCGAGCGGCTGACCCGGTGCCGACGGAGGCGCGTCCGTGAGACAGGACGACCGCGCGCCGTTCGACCGGGCGCTGCACGGAGCGCGCGTCTCGGCGTACGCTCCGGGCGAGTTCGTCGGGCAGGAGAGCTTCATGACCGCCGGCGAGATCCGGGCCCTGGCGGCGCAGGCCGGCATCGGTCCCGGGGTCACCGTACTGGACCTTTGCTGCGGCATCGGCGGGCCCGGCCGATTCCTTACGCGCGAGCTTGGCTGCGTGTACCTGGGCGTGGACGCCAGCGCGAGCGCCATTGCCCTGGCCCGCGAGCGCGCGGGCGACCTGCCGTGCCGCTTTGCGACCGCGCACGTCCCGCCCCTGCCAGCTGGCTCCTTCGACGTCGTGCTCCTGCTCGAGACCATGCTCGCCTTCGAGGACAAGGACGCGCTGGTACGTGAGATCGCGGCGGCGCTCCGGCCCGGCGGGCGCTTCGCCTTCACTCTCGAGGAGGGGCCGCCGCTCACGACGGCCGAGCGGGCGGCGATGCCCGACGCCGACACGGTCTGGCTCATCTCGCTCGACGCGATGACCGCGTCGTTGGAGCGGACGGGACTCGTCGTCAGGTGGCAGGCGGACCACAGCCGCGAGCACCGCGCGATGGCGACGGCGCTGGGGGACGCGGTCGCTGCGAACGCCGCGGACATCGATGCCCAGATCGGCCGCCGGGCGCTTGACGAGCTGCTCGCGGCCCATCAGCTGTGGATCGAGTGGCTGGCTGAGGGGCGGGTCCGGAAGCTCGCAGTGGTGGCGAAGCGCCCCTAAGGGTCGGCTCCGAATCGGCCACGCGACAGCCTCGACGAAAAGGAGCCGTCCGCTGGCGCGCGATCAGCTCCGGGGCCCGCTCCCGCGTCTGGAAGACAGCAGTCACGCGTCCGCTCCCGAACGTCCGTTGGGGGGAGGTAAGACATCGCTGCGCCGGTATTCGCGTCCGTCGGCGTCGGGGGTGAATCCGTGCTCGGGCTGCCTTCGCCTGGCATGGACTCTGCAGGCCCGCCCGAGCCCCGTACCGTGCTGGTCGTCGAGGACGACGACGCGACGCGCGCGTTCCTGCTCGACAACCTGGCCGCCGACGGCTTCCGGGTCGCCGGCGCCAGCGGGGCGGGTGAGGGGCTGCGGCAGATAGAGGTGCGCCAGCCCGCGCTCGTGGTGCTCGACCTCCTGCTCGAGGACGGGAGCGGGCTGGCGCTGCTCGACCGCGTGCGGGCGTCCGACGGGCTCTCGTCGCGGATAGACCCCGACCTGCCCGTGATCGTCCTGAGCGGCCGGAGCGGCGACGTCGACCGGGTGCGCAGCTTCGCCCGGGGAGCGGACGATCACCTCTCGAAGCCGTTCCTGTACCAGGAGCTGCTCGCGCGTGTGCGCGCGGTGCTGCGACGGACCGACGGCCGGCGTATCCAGGGCGTCATCCGCGTGGGCGACCTGACGATCGACCCGGCAACCCGGGCGGTCCGGCTGGCCGGGCGGCGGATCGAGCTGTCGGCGAAGGAGTTCGCGCTGCTGCATCGGCTGGCGGAGCAGCCGACGACGGTTTACCGAAAGCATGAGCTGCTGCGAGACGTCTGGGGTTACCTCTCGATCGGAAACACCCGAACGTTGGACGCGCACGCCTGCCGCCTGCGAAAGAAGCTGCGCGGAAACGGCCGCCCCTGGGTGGTGAACGTGCGCGGGGTGGGCTACAAGCTGACGGAGGCGCTGTGAGCTCGGGGGCGCTCGTCCGCGAGACGGCACCGCGCCGTCCCCGTTCTGCGGCCGCGGCGACGGGCCGCCCGCCGCGCTCATCGGCCGCGACGGTGGCGCCGTGAACGGACTCGCCGCACTTCTTGGTGTGGTCGCTCTCGCGGGATGGGGCGTAGCGATCGCGCTCGCCCTGTCGGGGCGGCGCCGGCTCGGTCTCGTGCTCGACGCCGAGCACGAGCTTCGCGGGTCGGCTGCGGCGATCGGGTTGGCCGCAGAGCGGCTCTCTCGGACGGGGTCCACGGTCGCGTTCTCGTCGCTGGTCCGGCTGCAACTCGACCGGATGGCGGCCGGCCTCGAGGACCTCGCCGCGGCGCGGACTCTGCGGCGGCCACGCCGGGCGGCGACGCTGGGCGAGCCCGAAATGGAAGCGGGCCGCCTCGCTCAGGTGCTGGGCAACCTGATCGCGAACGCGACCGAGCATGGCGTCGGGTCGATCGACGTGTCGACGAGCCGCCCAGCCGGCGCAGTGCGGATCGAGATCCGCAACCGCAACCGCCCGAGAGAGCTCGACGACGCGAGCACGGCCCGAGCCGCGGGCCGGGGAAGGGGCCTGGCGATAGCGGACCGAGCGGCCCGCGAGCTCGGGGGCCGGCTCACGGTGGAGTCCTGCGAGGAGGAGACCCGCGCGGAACTGGAGCTGCCGGTGGCGGAGTCTGAGCGCAGAGGGGGCGTAGCCGGTGCGGGTGTAGGGGTCGCTACGTCTCGCACTTCCGGCGGCTCGTCGTCGGCCGCATGAGGCCGCGACGGCGGCGTGGGCTTCTCTTGCTTTCGCTCGCTCTTGCGAGTGGCGGGCTTGCTGCTTCTCAGGTGCGCGAGCGGGAACGCAGTGTTGAGGCGAAGGTGGGGCCGCTTGTGCCCGTTGTCGTCGCCGCGCGGGATATTCCGCCGGATGAGCCGCTTCGGCCGGCCGATCTCGACGTTGAGCGCGTGCCCGCCCGGTTCGTGCCGGCCGACGCCCTCGGCTCGCGCGGCGGTCTCGCCGGCGCGCGAGCCGCCGTGCCCGTCGCCGCCGGCGCGTACGTCACCGACGCCGTGCTTCAGGGCGCCGCCACGCCGACGGAGGGACCGCTGCGGCCGGGCGAGCGCGCCGTCGAGATCGCCGTGGCCGGCGGCGGCGTTGGCATGGCGGCCACTGGTGGCGGGATCGGCGCGGGCGCGGCCGGCGGCAGCACCCGCGTAGCTGCTCCCGGATCGCGCGTCGACATCCTCGTTTCCACTCGCCCCCATGACGGCGCTGGGCGGACGTTCGTCGCCCTGGAGAACGTCGCCCTGCTCGACCTGCGTCTCATTGGAGGCGGCGGCGTTCCCGCGGATCAGGCGATGGATGAGCCGGCGGCCACGGCCGTCGCCACGCTGCGGGTCACGGCGCGGCAGGCCGTCTACCTCACGGCCGCGGAGACATTCGCCCACGAGATCCGTCTTCTGGCACGTCCGCCCGGCGACCGCAGGCGTGCCGGCCCGCTCGTATTCGCCGAGGACGAGCTGTGAGCAGCGGAGCGAGCGGGGCCGGCTGTCGCGCCTACCCGGCCGGGCGCTCCAGCACCTCCACGCCGCCGTCGGGCCGCCCCAGCAACGCGCGCGAGGCCAGTCCTATGAACAGGCCGTGCTCCACCACGCCGGGCACGTGCTTCAGGACATGGTCGAGTAAGTCGAGGTCGGCGTCGCCAGGCAGCGCGCAGTCCAGGATGTAGTGCGCCTCGTCCGTCAGGTAGGGCTCGCCGTCCGGGCCGATCCGCAGCGCCGGATTGGGCAGCAGCGCGCTCAGGCGGCGGCGCGTGTCTCGCCACGCGAATCTCACTACTTCGACCGGCAGCCGGAAGCGCTCGCCCAGCCGCTCCACCCGCTTGCCGGTCTCCGCCACCACGACGAACTCGCGCGCTGCCGACACCACGATCTTCTCCCGCAGCAGCGCTCCGCCGCCGCCCTTGATCAGGCGCAGCGAGTCGTCCACCTCGTCGGCGCCGTCCAGGGCCAGGTCGAGCTCGAGCCTCCCGTCCAGCTCGACCACGTCGATGCCCACGGCCCGAGCGAGCTCGGCGGTGCGCGAGGAGGCCGCCACCGCCCGGAGCGGTCCGCGCGGGGCGGGGACGCCCGCTTCGACACCGGCGGCACCCCCGGCTACCCCGAACCGCTCCCCCAGCAGCTCCACCACCTTCCACACCGCCCGCCCCGAGCCCAGCCCGATGATCATCCCGGATGACACCAGCTCGGCGGCCGCCATCGCCGCGGCGGTACGGGCGGCCTCGTCGGAGCGGCTCGCCGCGGCCCGGGTTGCGGCGAGCTCCGGGTCCGTCACTCGACCAGCGAAGCCCGCAGCTCGATCGATTCCACGGCGCCCAGCGCCTGCGATACCGGACAGCCTTCCTTCGCCGCCTCGGCCGCGCGCTGAAACTCGTCCTCGGAGACCCCCGGCACCCGAGCCCGCGTGTCCAGCTCGATCCGGGTGATCCCGAAACCCTCGCCGACCTTGTCGAGGTGCACCGTGGCGTTCGTCTCGACGCTCTCCGCCGTATGCCCGGCCCGCCCCAATTCCCCCGACAGCGCCATCGAGAAGCACCCTGCGTGGGCCGCCGCGATCAGCTCCTCGGGGTTCGTTCCGTCGCCCTCCTGGAAGCGGGACTGGAACGAGTACGGGCCCTCGTAGGCCCCGCTCGCCATCCGCATGGTCCCGTTGCCATCCTGGAGCGAGCCGTCCCAGCGCGCATCCGCCCTCCTCTTCGGCATCTCCTGTCCTCTCGATCGGGTTGCTCGGGTCCGAAGTAAACCTCCGAATGCGCCCGTCAGGGCGCCTGACCATCGCTAAACTTGCTTACTCAACGTAAGTAGTGATGGAGACGCACATGGAAACCCTTTTGCTGGTCCCGGTTGACGACTCCGTCGTCTTCCCGAACATGACTATCACTCTGGCGATAGACGTCGGCGATGAGGAGCGCGTGGTCCTGGTCCCGCGCAAGGGCGACGAGTTCGCCGGCGTCGGCACGGTCGCGAACGTGATCGAGCGCGTGCGCCTCCCGGGCGGAGCCCGCGCGGTCGCCGTTGAGGGCGCTCACAGGGCCCGGATCGGCGCTGCCCGCACCGACGCGAGCGGACTTCTCCGCGTGGAGGTCGACCCCCACCCGGACGACGTGCCCGTGGACGGCCGCACCCGCAACCTCGAGCGTGAGTACCGCGCCGTGGTCGAGGAGATCCTCGAGCTGCGCGGCGACGACGGCCGCGTGGCCGCGTTCATCCGCTCGATCACCGAGCCGGGTGCACTAGCCGACACCGGCGGCTACTCGCCCGACCTCTCCTACGAGCAGAAGGTCGAGCTTCTCGAGACCCTCGACGTGACCGAGCGGCTGGAACTCGCCCTGAAGATGCAGCGCGAACGGCTCACGGAGCTGCAGGTGCGCGCCCGGATCCGCGACGACGTCCAGTCCGGCGCCGAGAAGCAGCAGCGCGAGTACTTCCTGCGCAAGCAGATGGAGTCCATCCGCAAGGAGCTGGGCGACGACGACGCCTCGGTGATCGACGAGTACCGCACCAAGATCGACGAGGCCGGAATGCCCGAGGCCGTGCGCGAGCAGGCGGAGCGCGAGCTCGGTCGGCTGGAGCGCATGGGCGAGCAGGGCGGCGAGGCATCGATGATCCGGTCGTACCTCGACTGGCTGATCGCGGTGCCGTGGGGCGAGCGCTCGGACGAGCGCCTCGATCCCTCGTACGCGCGGGAGGTGCTCGACGCCGACCACGCCGGCCTCGAGGACGTGAAGGACCGCATCGTCGAGTACATCGCGGTGCGCAAGCTGCGTCAGGAGCGCGGCATCGAGGAGGACAGGCGAAGCGGCGCCATCCTCACGCTGATCGGGCCACCCGGCACGGGCAAGACCTCGATCGGCGAGTCCATCGCGCGGGCCACGGATCGCAAGTTCGTGCGCATGTCGCTGGGCGGCGTGCGCGACGAGGCCGAGATCCGCGGCCACCGGCGCACGTACATCGGCGCGCTTCCGGGCCGCCTGGTCCGCGCGCTGAGGGACGCCGGCACGATGAACCCGGTGATCATGCTCGACGAAGTGGACAAGGTCGGCGCCGACTGGCGCGGCGACCCGAGCGCGGCGCTGCTCGAGGTGCTCGACCCGGCGCAGAACCACTCGTTCCGCGACCACTACCTCGACGTGGAGCTCGACCTCAGCCAGGTGGTGTTCATCGCCACCGCGAACATGGCCGAGACGATCCCCGCGCCGCTGCTCGACCGGATGGAGATCATCCGCTTCGACGGCTACACGACCGACGAGAAGGTCGCGATCGCGCGCGGCTACCTCTGGCCGCGGCAGCGGGAGCGCAACGGCCTGCGTGAGGACGAGGTGACGATCGACGACGCCACGCTGCGTCAGGTCGTGACCGAGTACACCCGCGAGGCGGGCGTCCGGAACCTCGAGCGCGAGCTGGGCACCCTGCTCCGGAAGACGGCCACCAAGCTGGCCGCCGGCCAGGTGCAGGCCCCGGTCGAGATCGGCGAGGCCGAGCTGCGCGAGGGCCTGGGCCGGCAGCGCTTCTTCCAGGAGGCTGCCGAGCGCACCGCCGTGCCGGGCGTGGCCACCGGCCTGAGCGTGACCGGCGCGGGCGGGGACGTCCTGTTCATCGAGGCCACCTCGATGAAGGGCAAGGATGGGCTCGTGCTCACCGGTCAGCTGGGTGACGTCATGAAGGAGTCGGCGCGCATCGCGCTCTCCTACGTGCGCGGCCACGCCGAGGAGCTCGGGATCGACGAGGACGCCTTCGACGAGCGCGAGTACCACGTGCACGTGCCGGCCGGGGCGATCCCGAAGGACGGCCCGAGCGCCGGCATCACGATGACCACCGCGCTCGCGTCGCTGCTGAGCGGCCGGCCGGTGCGGCACACCGTAGGCATGACCGGCGAGGTGACGCTCCAGGGCCGCGTGCTGCCGATCGGCGGCCTCAAGCAGAAGGTCCTGGCCGCCCACGCGGCCGGACTGACCGACGTGATCCTGCCGGAGCGGAACCGGGGCGACCTCGACGACGTCCCCGAGGACGTGCGCGAGGCGATGAGGTTCCACCCGGTGATGACGGTCGGCGAGGTGCTCGAGCTGGCACTCGAGCCGCAGCCGGCGGCGCTCGCCGCCTAGCCGAACGCAGCGCAGCCGGCCGAGCCGGCTGCTCGCGCAAGGCGTGACGGAATGCCCCCCTTCACGTAGAAGGGGGGCATGTTCCGTCTTGCGGTCGTCCTCGCGTGCCTGGTAGTGGCCGGCTGCGGCGGTGGCGACGACGAGGAGGCTGCGCCCCCGCGGGCCCCGGCGACCGCCCTGACCGTGACGGTCTGGCCGGAGGGCCGCGGTGGGCTGGTGCGGGAGCGCCAGGTGAAGTGCCCCGGGGCGGAGGTCTGCGGTGAGCTCTCGGTGCGGAGCCTCGCGCCCGTGCCGCGGAACGTGGCGTGCACGGCGATCTACGGCGGCCCGGCGGTGGCGCGTGTGACGGGCACACTGCGCGGAGAGCCGGTGGACGCGCGGTTCGGCCTCGAGGACGGTTGCGAGATCGCGCGCTGGGAGCGCAACCGCGAGCTGCTCGGTCCGCCGCCCGCGCGGCGTCCCTGAGAGGGCCGCGCCCGCGGCGCGCCGAGCCGCGCCTCAGCGCCGCGCGCGAGATTCCCGCCGGTACCAACCCTCGCCCGCCAGCGTGCTGCGATAGACCCGCCGGCGGTCGGCCGCCTCGTCGTCGGACTCGGCGCGCACCATGCCCTCAATGCCTGCGTCACGCGGGAAGGGGATGACCTGGACGAGCGGCGTGCCCTTCTGAAGCGTGTGGACGCCGTCTTGCGCCAACGCGACGAAGGGGAAGTTCACCGGGGCCACGTAGGTGTCGGTGTCCACGAACCCGCTCAGCACCTCGAACACGCCGTTGGGACGGTTGAGCGGCGGCACGAACAGGCAGCTCCACCCGGGGGGAGTGCGGATCGTCCAGTAGTTGTGGAACTTCATCGTCGGGCGCGGCTCCCAGGGCCCGCCCGCCGTCTGGCCGGCGTTGTGATGGCTCACCATCTGGCGGTCGAACTCCCAGCCGGCGGTGACGTTGCGGCCGTCGTCGCTGATCTCGAGCCGCACCGTGGCCGCCAGCGGCACGATCCAGCCGACGCTCATCGCGTCGAGGAACGGAACGCACCGCTTCACGGTCAAGCCGTTGTTCGTGGCCGTGACCGCGTCCTTGTCGAGGCCGGGCAGCCGCTTGAACCACCCCGGCTGAACCGTCCGCGCCGGGACGGGCTCGGCGATCACGTGCCTGTCGCGAAGCTCGCAGAGGAACTCGACGTGGGGGCGAGGCCCTCCGGAGGTCCGCGCCCCCACTGGCTCGAGCCGCCGCCTGAGCCGGGCGGCGAAGGAGGCGCCTAGCGGCACTGGTTCCGCTTGCGCTTCGAGGAGTTGCTCGAGGAATTCGAGCTCGAGTTGTTGGACGAGTTCGAGCTCGAGTTGTTTGACGAGTTCGAGCTCGAGTTGCTGGACGAGTTCGAGCTCGAGTTGCTCGACGAGTTGTAGCTCGAGTTGCTCGAGGAGTTCGAGCTCCAGTTGCTGGACGAGTTCGAGCTCGAGTTGCTCGACGAATTGGAGCTCGAGTTGCTCGACGAGTTCGAGCTCGAATTACCGGCCGACGCCGGCTGCGTCGAGACGGCCGCCTCGACCGCCCTGATCACCGCCTCCGGGGGCGAGTGCCCCACGGATCCGTCGTTCACGGCCGCCGTGGCCACGAGGCCGCAGGCTCCGAGCCCGGCAGCGTACGTCTTCCAGTGCTTGGGGACCTTCTTGTCCATCGTGTCCCTCGCTTTCGTTGGGGGTTGCGGGATACGCCGATGAATTGGTCCCCGTCGGGCGTAAGAGCACCGTGAACAGGCCCTGAGAGACCGTTCATGGACATGAGAGGGGGGTGAGAGTCAGGTGAAGCGCGTGAGCCCGCCGTCCACCAAAAGGGCCACGCCTGTGACGTAACTTGCCTGCTCAGAGCACAAAAACGCGGCGGCGGCGGCGATCTCATCGACCGTGCCGAGGCGGCAGGCAGGGACTTCCTGACGCGCCACGGCCTCGGCCTCCTCCAGAGACTCGTAGAGGTGGGCGAGGCGATCGGTGGCGATCCTTCCGGGCAGGATCGTGTTGAAGGTCACGCCGTCCGCGGCCACCGCGCGGGCCAGGGTCTTGAACGTGGCCAGCATCCCGCTGCGGTGGGCGCTCGACATCATCAGGTTCGGAATCGGCTCCCGCGCGGCGCTCGAAGAGATGTTGAGCACCCGGCCGAACCCACGTTCGCGCATGCCGGCCACAGCCGCCTCGATCAGGGCCATCGGACCGAGCATCAGCTCGCGGTGGGCGTCGCGCCACTGGTCGCGTGTGAACCCGAGCGGATCGCCGCCAGGAGGCCCGCCGGTGTTGGTGACGAGCACGTCGACCGGACCGACGTCCGCTTCGACCCGCTCCACCAGCCGCGGGGCGGCGTCGAGGTCCATGGTGTCGTGCACGTAGGGGCGCGCGCCGATCTCGGCCGCGGCGGCCTCGATCCGCTCTGCCGTGCTGGACGACATCGCCACGCTGGCGCCCTCGGCCGCGAGCATGCGGGCGATCCCGAAGCCGATGCCGCGCGAGGCGCCCGTCACGAGGGCGACCCGGCCGTCGAGCCCGAGATCCATCGGCGGGAGCCTATCCGCCCGGGGCCGCGCCCGTTCCCTCACCCGGAATGGGGACCCCTCGGGCGACGTTTTGCCGCCGAATCTGCTTGGGTACCGGGCTGCAAATCGAACTGCCGAGTCCTCGCCGTCCAGGCGGCGGGGAGCGGGGGACCCACTTGCGGCCACCAGGCCGCTGGGGCGAATCGCGGTGCCGAACGCCGCGTAGCGCCACTTTCCGGCGCGAGCCCGTCAGCTCACCCCGTAGGCATCGGAAAGGGGAACCGGGAAGTTGCAAGGGATCGTCCACGCCGTCGCGGGCGCGCGAGCCACGGTCATGCTGGCGCGCATGCGAGGCCCGCTGCTCGCGCTCGTCCTCGCGGCCGCCGCGCTGGCCTGCAGCGCCGACATCGCGGCCGCCGACCGCACCGGCGGGGCCACCGCCGCGAGTGAGGTGGTGGTGAAGCGCGGCGATCGCGGCGACGCCGTTCGGAAGGTGCAGGAGGCGCTGGGCATCACCGTCGACGGCGTCTTCGGCCCCATGACCGAGCGCGCGGTGAAGCGGTTCCAGCGGCGGCACGGCCTGCTGGTGGACGGCATCGTGGGGCCGCAGACTCGCGGCGAGCTCGGCCTGAAGGCGTTCAGCAGCCGCGGCGTCGTGCGGGTGCAGCTACCGCGAATCCTGCGCCGGATCGCGGAGTGCGAGTCGGGCGGCGACCCGACGGCGCTGTCGCGCACCGGGCGCTACCGCGGCAAATACCAGTTCAGCATGGACACGTGGCGTGAGATGGGCGGCGAGGGCGACCCGATCGAGGCGTCCGAGTGGGAGCAGGATCGCATCGCGCTGAGGCTGTACCGGCTCCGCGGAGCGACGCCCTGGCCGAACTGCCCGTAGGGCGGGGGGCGGGAAGCGCGCGGGGGACCGAAGCACGCGGGCGGAGCCCGAGGGCGCGCGCCGGGTCAGCGCGCTGCGGGCGAGCGCGCCGGGGCTCCTCGACCCAGCGCGAGCACGCCCGCGAGCGTCGCGCCGCAGGCCAGGCCGAGCAGGCCGTAGGGCACGGCGTCCGAGGTCGCGTCCGCGAGCGCGCCGCCGAGTGCGCTGCCGATCAGGTGGCCGGCCGCCCAGGCCAGGTTGGAGATCGAGAAGGCGAGCGCCTGGTCGAGACCGGCCTCGTCGGAGGCGTCCGACAGCAGGGCCATGGCCGGGGCCCAGAACAGACCCAGCGCGGCGAAGGTGAAGAGCACCGTCACGCCGAGCAGCACCACGACCCCGGGCAGCGGCAGCAGCACGGCCATCACTGCGGCGGCGGCGAGGCCCGGCCGGATCGGCACGAGGCGGCCGCGGCGGTCCGAGAGGCGGCCGGCCAGCGGACTGAGCAGGGCCTCCACGGCCGCGGTTAGGAGGAAGATCGCGCCGATCGCGGCGCCGGTCGCCCCGAGGTCGTCGAGCCGGAGGGGCACGAGCACCTCGATCACGCCGGCGAACAGCGCGGGCAGCGTGAAGAGCCAGAAGCCGGCCAGCACCGCCGGGCGCCGCAGCGCCCCCACCAGCGCGCCCAGGCCCGGGCTCGGCTCCGGGGCCACACCCGGCACCCGCGAGGCCCAGGCGGCGAGGCCGGCAGCCACCAGCGCGACGCCGCCGAACACGACCTCCGGCCCGACCAGGGTGGCGGCGCCGCCGAGCACCGGGCCGAACAGCACGCCGACGATCGCCGCCGCGAGCGCCGAGCCGATCAGCTCGCCGCGGCGCTCCGGCGGCGACGCCGAGACGAGCCAGGCCATCCCGCCCGCCCACATGAACGCTCCGCCGACGCCCTGCACGAAGCGGGCGGCGTCGAGCAGCACGATGTTGTTTGCGAACCCGAAGACGAGGCTGGTGACGCCGAGCATCGCCACGCCGCAGATGAGCGTGGGCTTTACGCCCCAGCGGGCGGCGAGCCAGCCGCCCGGCAGGGAGCCGGCGAAGGTGCCGGCCGGATAGGCGCCGGTGAGCACGCCCGCGGCTGTCTTGGACAGGTCGAGCTCGTCGGAGTAGTGCGGCAGCAGCGGGGCGACCGCGGCGAAGAACATCGTGTCCACGAGCACCACGGCCGCCACCAGGGGGAACAGGGCGCCACCCGGTCCGGCCGGCTGCTTCCTCAGGAGCCTCCGCATGGCCCGACTCTACGCGCCGAGGGTCCGGGGCCGGCCTCCTCGACAGGTGCCGCCCCGGCCAGGGCGGACCGGTCAGAATGCAGCGGCCAATGCCGACCCTGCGCGAGGAGCTCGAGGACTGGCTGCGCATCCCGTCCGTCTCCACCGGCGGCGGCGACGCGGCCGCGCTGGCACGGGCCTGCGACTGGGTCTGCGAGCGGATCGACGCCGCCGGCGGCAGCGCCGAGGCGGTCACGCTCGACGGCGGCCATCCGATGGCAGTCGGCGACCTGCGCGCGGCGCGCCCCGGCGCTCCCACCGTGCTGTCATACGGGCACTACGACGTGCAGTCGCCGGGCCCGGCCGAGGCCTGGCACAGCCCTCCCTTCGAGCCGACGGAGCGCGACGGTCGCCTCTATGCACGCGGCGCCGCCGACGACAAGGGCAACTTCCTGCCGCTGCTCCACGTCGGCTGCGAGCTGGCACGCGCCGGCGAGCTGCCCGTGAACCTGCGCTTCCTGGTGGAGGGGGAGGAGGAGATCGGCAGCGCCTCCGTCCTGAGGCGGCTCGGCGAGGGGGAGGACCAGGCCGATTGCGCAATCGTGTTCGACTCGCTCATGGTCGACGAGCGCACGCCTGCGATCACCGTGGGTGGGCGCGGGCTCGTGCGGGCTGGGGTGGAGGTGCGCACAGCCGCTCGGGATCTCCACTCTGGGCTCTACGGCGGCGCGGTGCTGAACGCTGCGCACGTGCTGACGGCCATGCTGGCCGAGGTGGCGCCGGACGCCTCGGGCCGGCCCCGTCCGGAGCTCGCGGCGGGCGTGGCGCCGCTCACGCCCGAGGAGCGCGAGTCGTGGGAGCGGCTGCCGCCGGGGGAGGAGGCGATCGCCGCGGTGGGCGCCGTCCCGGTTGCGCCCGGCGCGGGGCACGAGTTCTACGAGCGCATCGGCGCGGCCGCCGCCGTGGACGTGAACATGATCGAGACCGGCGAGCCGCGCACGATCGTGCCCGCGGTTGCGACCGGTCACGTGAGCGTGCGGCTCGCTCCGGGCCAGCGGGCCGAGGAGATCGGCGCCGAACTGGAGCGGCTGCTGCGTGCGGCCGCGCCCGAGGGCGCGGAGGTCTCGATCGAGATGGACCTGGCCGACCCGGCCCTGTTCGACCCGGCCCACCCCGCGCTGCAGCTCGCGGCGGAGGCGATGG
>DASZJZ010000086.1:0-18487 GCA_035947555.1 Thermoleophilaceae bacterium
CGCCGCCGGCAGGTGCTCGACATCCTGGCCGGCGGCGAACGCCCGGTGAACGACATCGTGCGCCTGCTCGGGCTGCCTCAGCCTCAGGTGTCGAAGCACCTGCGGGTGCTTCGAGAGGTGGGAGCGGTCCACGTGCGAGAAGAGGGACGGAAGCGGCTGTACCGGCTGAACGGCCACGCGCTGAAGCCCATCCACGACTGGGTGAAGAACTACGAGCGCACGTGGTCGGAGCGGTTCGAGCAGCTCGACGTGGTCTTGGATGACCTCAAGCGAAAGGAGCAAGGAGATGGCGGAGATGGCGACTAGCGGAACCGCGAAGGTGACCCTTCCGGCGGACGAGCAGATCCTGATCACACGGGAGTTCGACGCCCCGAAGCACCTCGTCTACAAGGCGTGGACCACGCCCGAGCTGGTCAGGCAGTGGTGGCACGCGAACCGCGGCGAGGTGACGGTCATGGAGATCGACCTCCGCGAGGGCGGCAAGTGGCGCTACGTGATGGTCGCCGAGGGCGGATTCGAGGTGGGCTTCCACGGCGAGTACCGCGAGATCGTCCCGAACGAGCGGATCGTCTCGACCGAGGTCTACGAGGGCTTGCCCGAGGGCGTGGACGCAGAGGCGGAGGCCGCGCTGAACACCATCACCTTCACCGAGGTGAACGGGCGCACGACCGTCCAGATCCTGGTGGAGCACCGCAACAAGGAGGGCCGCGACGCGCACGTCGACTCCGGCATGGAGGCCGGCCTGCAGGACGCGCTCGACCTGCTGGAGCAGGTGGCGAAGTCGCTGCGCTGAGCAGGCCCGGCCCACGCGGTCTGGGGGCGGCGTTCCGGTCCAGGGCCGGAGCGCCGCCTCATGGGGCGGCTGAGAGCCTCACGCTTTCGAAGCTCAGCACGCTGGCCAGCAGGTCGAAGTGACGGTCCTCGTGCACGACCCCGACGCTCTTCGTCGCACTTGAGGGGCTGGCTGGCCTCGCTTACGCGGTTCCGTTCTTGGCCGCGAGCCTGCTACTCGCGCGCTGGCTGCGGGGCCGCCCATTACGCCACCCACTGTGAGCGCAGGACTGTCGTACGTACTCTTCCGCGCATGTTCAAGGATGTCTTCCCGATCCTCATGACGCCCGACATGCCGCGTGCGCTCGGCTTCTACCGCGATTTGCTGGACGGCGAGGTCGAGTATCAGTTCCCGCCAGACGGCGACGCCGACTACGTGGGGATGAACATCGGCGGCGGGCACATCGGGGTCGGGCGCGCACCCGACGCCGCGGCCGCCGGCGGCGGGCAGCGCTTCTCGCTCTGGGTCTATGCCGACAGCTGCGACGAGGCGATCGAGCGCCTCCGCGGCGCCGGCGTGACCGTCACCGAGGAGCCCGCCGACCAGCCGTGGGGCGAGCGCGTCGCGCGCGTGCTCGACCCCGACGGCAACGAGGTGATCGTCGGCCAGAAGGCCTGACGCGGCGGCGCGCCCCGCGCGAACGTGCCGGGACGCCGCTGGCGGGCTCGCAGCGTCAGTGAGCGGGTTTGGGTCCCGTCCGCCGGGCCGGGAGCAGGACGGACAGCCGGCGGCGACGCCCGCGCTTCTCGCGACGGTCGGGCCGGACGGGACGCCTTGGGGGGCGCGGGTGGGCGTCCGGGACGGACCGATCCTGGGCCAGGTAGTAGGCGACTGCGAGGTTCATGGGCCGATACTCGGCGGTCGCGGGGGGTCGCCGGTGTGAGGTACGGCACAGATCGCGCCGCTCAGCGCGCTTCGCGCCGCTTCACGAACTCGCTCAGCGCAGTGCGGGCGTCTTGCTCGTCGAACAGGCGCACGCAGTGGTGCGTCTCGCGGTCCATGGCCGCGGGGAGCAGGTCGCCGAAGCGCTCGTTCAGCATCGACTTCGTGGCAGCCAGCGCCGCGCGCGAGTTGCGCTCGAAGACGCCGGCCCAGTGCTCGATCCGGCCGTCCAGCTCCGCCGGGGCAACCATCTCGGTGGCGAACCCGTGGTCGCGCGCCCACGCCGCGTCGCGCTCCTCGCCGCCGAGCAGGAGCTCGCGCGCGGCGGTCTCGCCGAGCACCTCTGGCAGCAGCAGCGTGCCCGCGTTGCTCGCCACCAGCCCGATGCCGATCTCAGGCGTGAGCAGCCGGACGCGGTTCGTGCAGAGGCGCAGGTCGCAGCTCGCCGCGAACTCGAGCGCACCGCCCACGCAGACGCCGTCCACCGCGGCGACCGCCGGCACCGGGGAGGCCAGCACCACCCGCGTCATGCGCTGGAAGCCCTCGATGGTGGCCGCCCAGGCCGCCGCGTCCGCCTCCATGGCGGACTGCAGGTCGTCGCCCGCCGAGAAGTGCTCGCCCGCGCCGCGAAGCACGACGCAGCGCACGGCGGGGTCCTCGCCCGCGGCCTCGATTGCATCGGCGACCGCCCTCATCGTGTCGAGATCCCACGCGTTGCGGCGCGCCTGCCGATCCCAGGTGATGACGCGCGCGGCGCCGCGCTGCGCGGTGCTGACGGTCATGCCTTCCCCTTCGATGCCGTCGTGCGAGCGGCCTCCACCACCGGCGGCAGCCGCTCCCGCCGCGCGGTCCGGTACACGGTGCGCGTCTTGTGCTCGGCCCGCGGCAGCGAGCCCTGCTCGAGCCGGGTGACCTCGAACCGCGCCCCCAGCCTGTCGTGCAGCTCGCCGGTCACGCCGTTCAGATCGGCGTCAGGGGGCGCCTCGACGTACACCCGCAACGGCGGCGTCACCGGGTCGCCGTCCGCCACGACGCAGTGGCGGCCGAGGCCGGGATGCTCGGACAGGATCGTCGCGATCGCCTGCGGGTAGACGTTCACGGCCTGCACTCGCAGCATGTCGTCGCGGCGCCCGTCGATCCGGATCCGGGGCGTGAGCCGGCCGCAGTTGCACGGAGAGGTCCAGACACGGGCCAGGTCGCCCGAGCGGTAGCGCAGCAGCGGCGACGCCTCGCGGCGCAGGTGCGTCCAGACCAGCTCGCCGCTCGCGCCGTCCTCCAGATCGAGCCGGGCGCCGGTGTCGGGATCGACAAGCTCCAGCACCGCATGGTCGCCCACGGTCAGGTGCAACCCCTCCCCATCCCCGCAGGCGCCGCCCATCGTGGACCAGACGTCGCTCATGCCGAACGTGTCGGCCACCGTGCAGACCCAGGCCAACTCGATCTCGTCGCGCACGGCGGCGAGCCCGGCGCCGGGCTCCCCGGCGGTGACGATGTGGCGCAGTCCCAGCGAGGCCGGCTCGATCCCCTCCTCGCGGGCGCGCGCCGCCAGGTAAGCCGGGAACGACAGCGTCCCGAAGATCGCTGTGATCCCGAGCCGCGGGATCAGGTGGAGCAGCCGCCGCGACTGGCCGGTGCCGACCGGCACCACCGTCGCGCCGCTCGCCTCGAGCGCCATGTGGTCGGCGATCCCGCCGGCGTATAGGGCGTAGTTGAGGCAGTGGGCGATCGTGTCGTCCTGGCGCACGCCGGCGATCCGGAACGCCTCCCCGCCCACTTCGCTGTTGGCCTCGTGGTCGGAGTCCGTGAAGCCGACCGCCACGGGTTCGCCGGTGGTCCCCGACGTCACGTGCATGCGCGCGAGCCGCCTCGGGGGCGCGCACAGGTGCGGCCCGAAGGGCGGCTCGCGGCGCTGGCCCTCGCGCAGCTCCTCCTTGGTGGTGAACGGCAGCAGCGGCAGGTCCGCCGGGCTGGTCACCCACTGGCGCATGCCGCGCAGGCGCTCGGCGTAGAACGGGCTCGACCGCTCGAGGTACTCCAGCTGCTCCTCGAGGGCGCTCACTCGCGCGGCGGCAGCTCGCCCGCGGCGGCGTTCTCGATCATCGCGTCGACCGTGCCGCCGTAGGCCTCGATGGTCACGCGCAGGTCTGCCTCCGGCGTGTCCTCCTCCTTCGTGTGCGAGACCGGCGGCGAGGAGGACGAGAAGATCATCACGGTCGGGATCAGGCGGGCCATCTCGGCGGCGTCGTGCAGCGGGCCACTCGGGATGGCCGTGTCCTTGCCGCCCGCCTCCGTCACGGCCAGGCGCGCCATTGCGATCAGGCGGTCGTCGAACGGGATCGGCGGGATCGACCAGAGGTGCCTCAGCTCGACCTCGCACCCCTGGTCGGCGGCCGCGTGCTCGCAGGCCTGGCGGGCCTCGGACAGCATGGCCGCAAGCTCGCCCGGGTCGAGGTGGCGCTGGTCGAGCAGCATCTCGGTGCGGCCGGCCACCGCCGTGACCACGCCGGGCTCGCTGGTGGCGCCGCCCACGGTGCAGACGCCCCCCTCGTGCCGCAGGCCGATCTCGCGGATGGCGAGGGCGGCCTGGGCGGTGGCGGCGAAGCTGTCGTGCCGCAGGTCCATCGGGGTGGCGCCCGCGTGCGCCGCCTGTCCCGTGAACACCGCCACGTGGCGCTCGACGCCGCAGGTGCCGAGCACGGTGGCCGCCGGCTCGCCGCGGCTCTCGAGCACGGGCCCCTGCTCGATGTGCACCTCGATGTAGGCGCGCGCGCCGCGCAGGCGCTCGCCCGACTCGTGCACCCGGTCGAGCTCCACCCCGTGGCGCGCCACGACGTCCTCGAGCCGCTCCCCGTCGCGGTCGCGGAGGTCGCGGACCTCGTCGATCTCGAGCGTGCCGGCGCAGGCGGACGAGCCGAACAGGCTGCGTCCGAAGCGGGCCCCCTCCTCGTCGGCCCAATCGACCAGCCGCACGCCCACCGGGGGAGGGCCGTTCTGAGCCACCTGCCGCAACGCCTCGACCGCGGTGAAGATCCCGAGGACGCCGTCGAGCCAGCCGCCGGCCGGCACCGAGTCCACGTGCGAGCCGACGATCACGAAGCCGTCCGCCTCGCCCGGGAGGTCTGCCCAGAGGTTGCCCGCCTGGTCGATCGAGACCTCCACAGGCAGCTCGTCCAGGCGCGAGCGCAGGAAGTCGCGGGCGTTGGTCCACTCGTCGGTCCAGCAGACCCGGCGGGCCCCGCCGGGCCCCCCGGTCAGGTCGGCGAGCTCGCGGAGGTCGGCGAGGACCCGGTCGGCGTCCATCCCTAGGTGGCCACCGCCGCCGGCTCGCGCAGCGAGCGCGGCACGAAGCGGCCGTGGCCGGGCTCGGTGAGGATCTCGCCGCGGTCGTAGACCATCGTCCCGCGGGAGAACGTGTGTCGGACGCTGCCCGTGGAGGTCTCGCCCTCGAAGAGGTCGTAGTCCACGTTCATGTGGGAGGTCCGCGTGGAGAACTCGAAGGGCGTGGAGGGGTCGAACACGACCAGGTCGGCATCCATCCCCGGGGCGATCGACCCCTTGCGGTGGAGGCCGAAGCGCTTGGCGATCGCGGTGGAGGTCAGGTCGACCAGCTCGCTCGGCGTGATCCGCCCGGCCTCGACGCCGATGTCCCACAGCTTCACCAGGCGGTGCTGGATCATCGCAAGGCCGTTCGGGATCTTCGAGAAGTCGTTCCGGCCCATCGCCTTCTGCTCGTCGTTGAACGGGCAGTGGTCGGTGGAGACGCTCTCGAGCACACCGCGCTTCAAGGCGGCCCAGAGCAGGTCCTGGTTGTGCGCCTCGCGAAGCGGCGGTGAGCACACGTAGCGGGCGCCCTCGAAGTTCGGCCGCTCGAGGTCCTCGACCGTGTTGGTGAGGTACTGGAGGCACGTCTCGCCCGAGACGTCCACCCCTCGCGCCTGGCCTGCGGCGATCTCGTCGGCCGCCAGGCCGCAGGTCACGTGCACGATGTAGACGCTCGCGCCCGTCAGCTCGGCGAAGCGGACGGACCGTCCCGTGGCCTCGGCCTCGAGCGCCTCCGGCCGCGTCTGGGCGTGGTAGATCGGCTCAGTCTGACCGGCGGCGAGCGCGCGCTCGACCAGCACGTCGATCGCCCAGCCGTTCTCGCAGTGGACCATCGTGAGCGCGCCGAGATCGCGGGTGTTCTCGAGCACGCGGAAGAAGAGGTCGTCCGTGACCATGATCGCGCCCCTGTAGGCGAGGAAGACCTTGAAGCTGCAAAGGCCCTCCTCGACCATCGGTCCCATGTCGGCGAGGGTGGCGTCGTCGGCCTGCGTGATGGCCATGTGGAAGCCGTAGTCCACGTGAGCGGCGCCGTTCGCCCGCTCCTGCCACTCCTCGAGCGAAGACCGCAGGCCGTTGGGGTGCTGCTGGATCACGAAGTCGACCAGGCAGGTGGTGCCCCCGGCCGCGGCGGCCCGCGTGCCGGTGTCGTAGTCGTCGATCGACACGGTCCCGCCGAACGGCATCGACAGGTGGGTGTGGTTGTCGATCAGGCCCGGCAGCACGTAGCAGCCGCCCGCGTCGATCGTCTCGGCGTCCTCGACCTCGCCGAGCGAGCCGACCGCGACGATCTCCTCGTCCTCGATCAGCACGTCGGCCTGGGCGGAGTCGGCGGCCGTCACGACCGTGCCGCCACGAACGAGCTTTCTCATGCTGCACCTCCAGTCACGCCGGCCAGGCGGGGGATGATCTCGCGGCCGTAGGTCTCGAGCGTCTGCTCCTGACCCTCGGTCATGAGGTAGATGTTGAACTGGTCCACGCCGATCGACTCGAGCTCGCGCAGCTTCTCCACAGCCTGGTCGGGCGTCCCGAGCACGCAGAAGCGATCGCAGATCTCGTCGCTGACGAACGCGCCGTGCTTGGCGCCGACGCGGGAGTGCTCCTCGTAGTCGTAGCCGGTCTCGGCGGGCACGTAGTCGGTGAGGGCCTTCGGTATCACCGAGCCGTCGGCGCCGTAGCGGGCGATCAGGTCCCTGACGTGGTTCGACACCATCGCCGGGAACCAGCGGACCTGTTCGCGGGCGGCGGCGATGTCGTCGGAGATGTGGCTCGGCGCGCAGACGATGCACTGCAGCTCCGCCGGGTCGCGGCCCGCCTCCTCGGCCGCTTGGCGGGCGGTCTGCATCGTCCACTGGATGATGTCGGGGTCGGCGAGCTGGATGATCACGCCGTCGCCGAGGCGGCCGGCGATCGCCAGCACCTTGGGACCGTAGCCCGCCACGTGCATTTCGATCGGCGGCAGGTCCTGGCGGACCCAGGCCAGCTCCAGCTCCGTGTCGTTCCACTCGACCTTCTCGCCGTTCATGAACGGCTTGATCATCCTGATGGAGTCCTCGAAGCGGCGCACGGGGACCGGCTTCTGGTTGATGTAGCGGCGCGCCGAGTCGCCCCGGCCGATGCCCATCACCATCCGGCCGTCCGAGATGTCGTGGAGGGTGGCGTAGGCGCTCGCCACCACGGTGGGGTCACGGGTGCCAGGGTTGGTGACCATGTGGCCGAGCATCATCCGCTCGGTCGCCTTGGCCGCCAGTGCGAGGGTGGGCGTGGACTCCTGCCACAGCACGTGGGAGTCGTACGTCCACCCGTAGCCGAAGCCCTGCTGCTCGGCGAGCACGAGGAGGTCGATGACGCGCTGATATGGCGGGTCCGGGAGGACGGTGACGCCGAAACGGAGCGGCATCGGGGAAACGTACCGCGAAGTGGGCGCGGGGTTGAAGGTGAAGGGCGGCTCAGCGGCGCTTTGCCTTCGGGCGCCGCTTTCGCGGCGGCGGAGGGGGCGGCTTGCTCTTGCCGTGGCCGTCGCTCGCCTCGCCTGAGCGGGCCGCCGTCGTGGCGCGGCGGTGGAGGTCCGCGGGCCGACCGCCGCGCCGGCTGCGCCGCTTGCGGTGTGCGGCGCGGGCTCTGCGGTCCATCCGGCGCCCCTCGCGCCTGATCGCCACGAACACGGCGCCGATCAGCAGCGCCGCGATGGCCGCCAGGCCGAGCGACTCGAGCGTGCCGAGGTCGCCGTCGTCCTCGGTCACGGGCTGCGCCGGCTCGGGCGGCTCGGGCGCCTCCGGCTGAGCGGCGGGGCCGGTTGGGGCGAGCGGGCCGAACGGGGTGGAGCTCCCCGCGCCGGGCGCCGGCGCGCCTGGAGCGGGCGCCCCGGGGCCCTGCGCACCCGGAATCTGCGGGGCGGGGGCCTGCGCACCCGGAAGCTGGAGAGCGGGAGCCTGCGCACCCGGAAGCTGGAGAGCGGGGGCCCCCGCATCGGGAGTCTGGGCATCGGGTGCCTGCGCACCTGGCGCCTCGGCATCGGGCGCCTGAGCACCCTGATTCTGCCCACCCTCGGGCTGCGCACCGGAGCCTTGCGCCATGCCTGCAGGGGCGCCCAGCGCGAGCAGGGCGATTGCAACCGCTGTTGCAATGAGCGGTCTCATCCTGCGGCCACCTTGCCCGCTCCGCCCGTGGTCGTCAAGCTCTCTGGACACCATGTCGGTATCGAAAGACCCCACGATGGCCCCCGCGGGCGTGAGTTTCGAGGTGGACCGCTTCGCCTGGGCGGACGGCCGGCTCGAGGTCACGGGCCGCTGGTACGGCATCCGCGGGCGCCGCTTCTTGCGGCCCACGCTCGACGTGGAGGTGGACGGCCGCGCTCGCCGGATGCTCGCCGTGCTCGAGCACAAGCCCTGGGCCGCGGACGACGGCGAGGAGTGGGTGGCGGCGTTCGACTGGGACGGCGAGCCGGTGGACGTGGCCGTGGCGGAGCTGGCCGTCGCGCCGGAGCTGGCGGTGGTCTTGCCCCCGCCCTCCGGGGCGCCCGCGAAGAAGCCCAAGCGAACGCGGCCCGCCGCGGAGCGGCTCGAGGCCCGCCCGCCGCGGGCGCAGGCGCTCGAGGCCCAGCTGGCGGAGGCCGAAGCAGAGATCGCGACGCTGCGCGACCGCCTGGCGGCCGAGCAGGGGGCGTGGCGGAAGCGGGTCGAAGAGATCGAGACGCTGCGCGACGAGAGCGCCGCCGCGACGAGCGCCGCCGAAGCGGAACGTGACGAGATGGCCGCCGCGCGCGACGAGGCGGCAGCCGCGCGTGACGCCGTTGCGAAGGAACGCGACGCGGCCATAGCGGAGCGCGACGAGCTGGTGTCGGCCCGGGACGCGGCGATCGCCGAGCGGGCCGCCGCCGTGGCAGCCCGCAACGAAGCGCTCGTGGCAGCCGAGGCGGCGAAGGCCGAGCGCGACAAGGCGATCCGGGAGAAGACAGCGGTCGAGCACGAGCTGGCGGCCGCCGAACGCGCGCGGGACAAGGCCCGCCAGGAACGAAACGAGTGGCTGACGCGAGCCCGCGACGCGATGGCAGCGGGGAAAGGCCCGCAGGCCGAGGGCGAGGCGGCGCCCGCCAAGCCGCGGCGCCCGCTGCGCGCACAGCGGACGCCGCCTGACGACGCGGAGCCGGACGCCGAGGCCGCCACCGTTCCGCTTCCCAGGCCCGAGGGTCCCGCTCCGGCTCCGGGAGGCGGCCCCACCGGCAAGCCGCGGAAGGCTCAGATCCCTCCGGGCGGCATCCTTCTTCCGCCGACTGGGCCGGGCTCGCACATGCGGCGCTCGCTCCTGCCCGGCTGGGCGCCGCAGGTGCTCGCTCCCGTACTTCTCGTGCTCCTCGTCGTCGTTATCGCAGTGCTGATCGTCTGGGCGTTCTGACACCTACGGCCGGGGCCGCGGCGGCGCCGGCATCGTCACCTTCCAGACGTCCACGGAGTTCCGGCCGGCGCCGAGCATGAAGTCGCTCGCCACGCCCCAGTACGTGAACGTGCCGTTCCGGTTCCGCTGCCACTTGAACACGTGCGACACCCACTGGTTCGCGTTGGCCGGGATGAAGTAGCCGGCCTCCTCGAGCTCCACTGTGCCGTCCGGGTTCTCCCAGAAGTCGATCACCTGGGTGCCCTGCGAGTACCAGCCCATGAAGATCCGGTTCTGCCCCGGGATCTGCTGGAACACGTGGGCCGTGCAGGTGGACGCCTGCGGCTGGGTCCGGACCGGCGCCCGGTAGATGGCCTTGGCACCGGAAGGCGTGCGCGCGTAGGAGCTCCACGCCTCCTCGGCCGTGGCCGGCGGGCCGTCGGTGAACAGCCGGTCGGTTCGGTAGAAGTGCACGCCGCCGTTCCCCTGCGGGTTGTCGGCGGGCGAGGTCGGGCAGGTCGCGCCGGGAGGCGCCACGCCGCCACCGCGCTCGTCCGTCGCGATCAGGAAGCGCCGCGACTGGCTGAGCTCGGTCTCGTGGTTGAAGTCGATGTCCTGAGTCGAGTCATAGGTCGTGATCGTGCCTCCGGCGCCGCGACCCATGTGGTGCGCGGACCCGAGGTACTCGACGCCCTGCAGCTCGCCCGGCTTGCCGGCCGCGAGCCAGTTCGGGATGTTCAGGTCCTCGGTGCCCTCACCGGTGCCGTCGACGCAGTCGGTCACCTTCGCGCCCGTGTGGAAGGGCGGCAGCGACGAGCTCTCGCGCACGCGGCACGGCATCGGGCCGCCGTTGCCGATCGGCTTGTCGTCGCGGTAGATGTCGGGAGTGCCGTTGTCGTCGAACGCCCCGCTCATGTCGAACATGATCGCCGCGGCGCCGCTGCCGCAGGTGAGCGTGTCGTCGGAGTACAGCTCGAGCTCGTGGCAGCCGTAGATCGTCCGCTTCTCGGTGTGGCCGAGGGCGATCGCCGCGCTCGGGTAGCGGTAGCGGTAGACCTCCGGCCGGCACTGCTCGCGCCGCTCCTGCACGGTGGTGCCGCGCGGGAAGTACATGCACGAGGACATGTCCACGACCTCGAAGCCGTCGAGGTCGAGCCGGTCCGAGCTGCCAGGGATCTCGTTGCGCCGCTGGTTGCCCGGCTGATCGACGCCCACGGCGTCGGACGTCACCGCGTACGCGATGTGCGGCCGCTTCGGGTCGATGTTGACCGTGTGCGCCTCGCCCGCGTGGCTCGTCAGGCCGATCTCGACCGGGTCGTTCACGTTCGTCACGTCGATCAGCTCGAGCCCGCCCTGCGGAGCCGCCGCGAGCCCTCCGGCGTTGCCCTGGTCGTGGCAGCGGCCGGGGGCGTCGGTGGCGTCGACCAGCAACTGGGTGTCGGAGCGCACCGCGCTCGGGTTGCGCGCGTTCAGGATCGCGCCGCCCTTCGGCGTCGCCTCGATGTCGTGCTGCAGCCCGAGCGTCTCGGCCGGGTTGCTGGTGCACTCGGCGGACGGCTGGTTCGAGATGTAGCGCGGGCGCACCTCGCCGCGGCTCGTGAGCTGGAAGATCGTCTGACCCGCGCCGTTCGCGCCGGTGCCGAGCGTGCCGGCCGACACGTACGTCTCGCCGTCCTGGGTGAAGAAGTCGAGATCCGAGTGCGGGTTGCCCGTGGTGAAGCTGGCAACGAACTCCCAGTCGGCGTTGGGCCCGCCGGACTGGGCCAGCGGAATCGCCATCGGCGACGCCGAGAAGGCCGGCGCCTCGTGGTCCAGCATCTTCAGCCCGTGACCCGCCAGGGCCGTGGCGGGCAGTGCAAGTGCAGCGCAGAGCGCGGCCGTGGCCGCAGCCAGCTTCCTTCTCATCGAAACAGCCTCCCGGTTGGTACCCCTGCTGGTGGGCTACCCCGGGCCGCGAATGGTCAAACTTGGGAACCTTTGGCTCAGAAGGGGTGAGTCGGCAACGGCCGCCCGGCCCGCTCGCGCACCTCCCGGTGCAGCTCTGCGACCTTGGCCGGATGGGCCCAGGCCACGTCGCGGGTCTCGCCCGGATCGGCGCGGCGGTCGTACAGGCGGAACAGCTCGGCGTCGTTGGGGCCGTGCAGCGCCCAGCGCTCACCCCGGATGAAGTAGCTGTTGCCGTAGCCGCCGAAGGCGTACGGGCGCGGCGGCGGACGGCGGCCGTCGAGCAGGGGCGACAGGTCCACCCCGTCCATCTTGGGCGGCACCGGCACGCCTGCCATCGACAGGATCGTGGGCGCGATGTCGTGCGTGGAGGCGAACCACGCGCTGGTGCGGCCGGCGCGGCGCCCGCTCGGGTCCACCAGGACGAACGGCACGCGGATCAGCTCCGGATGCAGCGTGATCGAGCTCTTCCCGGTCATCCCGTGGTCGCCCAGGTAGATGCCGTGGTCCGAGATCAGCACGACGATCGTGTCGCGCTCGAGCCCCATCCCGTACACCCGGTCGAGGAACACGCCGAGCCAGCGGTCGGTCATCGTCACCTCGGCGGCGTACAGCGCCCTCATGCGGTCGAGCAGCACCTCCCCCATGCTGCCGTGCAGGTAGCGCGACACCGCGGCGTAGTACGGCTTGGCCGGCTCCGGTCCGCGATAGTCCGGGTCCCCGTACATGTCCACGTAGCGGCGCGGCGGCGTCCACGGCTCGTGCGGCTCGAAGGTGTCGAGCACGAGCGCGAAGGGGCGCGCGGCCTGATCGAGCATGCGCGCGGCCTCGCGGAACGCCCAGGCCGCATAGGAGCGTGTCTCGTCCTCGAAGTAGCGCGCGTTGCCGAGGAAGCGGCGCATCCGCAGCCGTGTCTGGGGATCGTCCATCTGCGGCGGCAGCCAGCGGCGCAGGTCGGCCGTTGACACCCCCTCCCCCGTCCCGCCCGCCTGACCCGCCTTGGCCGCGAAGCGGTCGAAGCTCCGCCGGAACGGCGCGTAGGAGCGGGCGAACCCGACGAACGGGTTGTCGGTCACGCAGCCTGTCCAGTAGCCGGCTCGCCGCAGGATGCTCGTGAAGGTCAGCGAGGGGTCGGCGATCGGCTCCCAGCCCGGCTCCTGGACCATGCCGCCCCAGGGCCGCCAGCCCGTGAACGGGAAGGCCCGGCGGCCGGTCATGATCGAGCGGCGGGCGGGCACGGTGGGCATCGCCTCGGGGTAGCAGCGCGTGAAGCTCAGCCCGCGCCGCGCGAGCGCGTCCATGTTCGGCGTGCGGGCGCGGTCGCCGTAGATGTGGTCGGTGCGCAGCGTGTCGACCACGATCAGGACCACGTTGGGGCGGTCGGCCGGGCGCTGGCCGAAATCCAGGCCTGCCAGGAGCGACAGGCCCGCCGCGCCCACGAACTGGCGGCGGGTGCTGGGCACGGCGCCCAGACTAAGGATCCGGGGGGCGGGTATCACCGGAAGCATGGATCGCAACCACTTCCGCCGCGAGCTCGCGCAGCAGCTCCGGGTCGACTCGATTCGCAGCAGCGACGCGGGCGGCTCGGGGCACCCAACCTCCTCCATGTCCGCCGCCGACCTGATGGCAGTCCTGCTCGACGGCCACCTGAGATACGACTTCGACGACCCGCAGAACCCCGCGTCCGACCACCTCGTCTTCTCGAAGGGCCACGCCTCGCCGCTCATGTACGCCTGCTTCAAGGCCGCCGGGGCGATCGACGACGACGAGATGCTGAGCTTCCGCAAGCTCGGCAGCCGGCTCGAGGGCCATCCCACACCGGTGATCCCGTGGGTCGACGTGGCCACCGGGTCGCTGGGCCAGGGCCTGCCGGTCGCGGCCGGCCTGGCGCTGGCGGCCAAGCGGCTGGATCAGTCGCCGTCCCGCGTCTGGTGTCTGTGCGGCGACAGCGAAATGGCCGAGGGCTCGATCTGGGAGGCGTTCGATCACGCCAGCTTCTGGGAGCTCGACAACCTCCTCGCGATCGTCGACGTGAACCGCCTCGGCCAGACCGGCGAGACCATGCACGGCTGGAACCTGGACGTGTACGCCGATCGGGCCCGCGCGTTCGGCTGGGAGGCGATCGAGGTCGACGGGCACGACGTCGAGGCGATCGAGGACGCATACGCCCAGGCGGAGGCCGTCACGGGTCGCCCGGCCGTGGTCCTGGCGCGCACGAGGAAGGGCGCCGGCGTGAAGGCCGTGGAGGACCAGCCCGGCAAGCACGGCAAGCCCATCGAGGACGCCCGGGCCGCGATCGAGGAGCTGGGGGGCGAGCGCGAGCTGACCGTGGAGGTGTCGAAGCCGCCGGCGTTCGACCGCTCGGTTGCGCGCGACTCGGACGCCGCCGGCGGCGAGTGGCCGCGCTACGAGCTCGGCGACGAGGTCGCCACCCGCAAGGCCTACGGCGAGGCGCTGAAGGCGCTCGGCGACATGCGCGGCGACGTGGTCGCGCTCGACGGCGAGGTCTCCAACTCGACCTACAGCGAGATCTTCCGCGAGGCCCACCCGGACCGGTACGTCGAGCTCTACATCGCCGAGCAGCAGATGGTGGCCACCGCGGTGGCGCTGCAGCGGCGCGGCTGGAGGCCGTTCGCCTCGACTTTCGCGGCGTTCCTCACCCGGGCCTACGACTTCGTGCGCATGGCCGCGGTGAGCCGCGCGAACCTCTGCCTGTGCGGCTCGCACGCCGGGGTCTCGATCGGCGAGGACGGTCCCTCCCAGATGGGCCTCGAGGACCTCGCCGCACTCCGCGCCGTGCACTCGAGCACGGTTCTCTACCCGAGCGACGCGAACCAGGCGGCGGCCCTCGTCGGCCTGATGGCCGACCTCGACGGGATCGCCTACCTGCGCACCCATCGCGGCGCCCTGCCGGTGATCTACGGCCCCGACGAGCGGTTCGAGGTCGGCGGCAGCCACGTGCTGCGCGAGGGCGACGACATCACGCTGGTGGGCGCCGGCGTGACGCTCCACGAGGCCCTCAAAGCCGCCGACGACCTCGCCCAGGACGGCGTGCAGGCCCGCGTGATCGACCTGTACTCGGTGAAGCCCGTGGACACCCAGACGCTGGCGCGAGCCGCCGCGGAGACCGGCGCGATCGTGACCGCCGAGGACCACTGGCCCGAGGGCGGCATCGGCGAGGCGGTGATGAGCGCCCTGGCCGAGGCGGGCGAGCCCTGCCGCGTGCGTAAGCTCGGAGTGAAGATCATGCCCGGCTCGGGAACACCCGAGGAGCTGCTGCGCGAGACCGGCATCGACGCCGGCGCCATCGCCACGGCCGCCCGCGAGCTCGTGGGCGCCAGGGCCACCGCCTGAGGAGGAAACGATGAGCAACCGACTGCAAGAGATCGAGGCCCTGGGCCAGTCGATCTGGATCGACAACCTGAACCGCGACCTGCTCGACGAGGGCACCATGGCGCGCCTGATCGAGGAGGACGGCATCAGCGGCGTGACCTCCAACCCCACCATCTTCGAGAAGGGGATGGGGAGCTCGGACCGCTACGACGACGCATTCCGGGAGGTGGCCGAGCGGACGGACGACCCGCAGGAGATCTTCGAGCAGCTCGCGCTCGGCGACGTGCGCGACGCCGCGGACCTGCTGCGCCCGGTGTTCGAGCGCACCGAGGGCCAGGACGGCTACGTGTCGTTCGAGCTGCCGGCCTCCCTGGCGAACGACGCCGAGGGCTCGATCGAGCAGGCGCTGCGGCTGCGCGACCTGATCGACCGCGACAACGTCCTGATCAAGGTACCGGGCACGGAGGCCGGCGTGCGCGCCTTCGAGGAGCTGACGGCACGGGGCGTGAACGTGAACGTGACGCTGCTGTTCGCCGTGGAGCGCTACCGGGAGATCGCCGAGGCCTTCATCTCAGGCCTCGAGCGGCGGCTCGACGCCGGCGAGCCGATCGACCGCAGCGCATCGGTCGCCAGCTTCTTCGTCTCCCGGGTGGATACGAAGGCGGACGCGGCCCTCGAGGAGCTCGGCCGTGAGGACCTGCGCGGCAAGGCCGCGGTGGCCAACGCGAAGCTGGCCTACGAGGCCTTCCGGGAGCTGTTCTCGGGCGATCGGTGGGAGCGCTTGGCGGACGCCGGGGCGAACGTGCAGCGCCCGCTGTGGGCCTCCACCTCCACGAAGAACCCGGACTATCCCGACACGCTCTACGTGGACGAGCTCATCGGGCCGGACACCGTGAACACGATGCCCGACGCCACCATCGAGGCCGCCCGGGACCACGCCAAGCCGGAGCGCACGGTGGACCGCGACGTCGAGGCGGCCCACGAGCTGATGCGAGAGCTCGGTTCCATCGGGGTCGACCTCGACGACATCCTGCTGCGCCAGCTGGTGGACGAGGGCGTGAAGGCGTTCGCCGACTCCTACGACTCGCTGCTGGAGACGCTGCAGCGCAAGGCGAGCGAGCTGGGTGTCGGGGCGCGCTAAGGGTTAGGAGCGGGCGCCGGCGGCTCGGGCTGCGGCGGAGGGTCCGGCACCTCCGGCGCGCCCGGCGGGTTCGGCATCGGCTGGTCCGGTTCGACCGGGCCCGGGACTTCGAGCGTCGTCATCGTGTTCGGGTACCCAGCGCGGGCGCGCTCTACGCCCTAGCGGGCCTCGTCTAGCGCCTCGTTCACGAGCTCGTCGGCCCGGGTGTTCTGCTCGCGCCGCACGGAGCGCACCGCCCAGCCGTCGAAGTCGCGCAGCGCCACCATCGCCTCGTCGTAGAGGGGCTTCAGGCCGGCGTGCTTGACCTTGTACTCGCCGCCGATCTGGCGCGCCACTAGCTCCGAGTCGTTCACCACCTCGACCTCGGTGGCGCCCAGGTCGCGCGCCAGCTCCAGGCCGAGCAGGAGCGCCCGGTACTCCGCCACGTTGTTGGTGGCCTCCCCGATGTAGGAGTTGCGCTCGCCGAGTGGGTCGCCCTCGGGCGACGTCGCTACGGCAGCGACGGCGGCGGGACCGGGGTTGCCGCGCGCGCCGCCGTCGACGTTGACGACGACCTTCACCCGCCGGACGGCGGATCGATCGGCGGGAAGCTGCCCTTTGGCCGCTGCCTGCGCCGCTCCTGGAAGGCGTAGTGGTCGCCGGGGCTCCCGCCCTGGGCGCGCCGGTCCACGATCACCTCGACGTTCGGCTCGTCCTTGTAGTACTCGGTCAGCCTGTCGAACAGGTCACCGGCGAGCGGGCGCGGCACGACGCAGTAGATCACGCCTCGCCACCTCCCTCGGCGACCGCCTGGCCGCCGCTCAGCACGCGGCCGTTCGCGTCGAGCGTTGCGTTCCATTCGCGCAGCCCGGCGTCGATCTGATCGATCTCGTCACCTTTATCGAGCATCATCACGGGGTCCGCCTCGTCTCCGAGGTCGACCCGATAGCGATACCACGAAAGCTCCCAGGCCACCACAAGCGAGACCTGGCTCGGCTGGTCGGCGTCGGGCGTGACGCCCACGTACGGCGTGCCCAGGGTCCGCGCCAGGCCCGCGATCGTGCGTTGGTGGTCCGATCCGTTGAAGAGGTCCAGGGCGCGCTCGACCTTGCCCTCGGTGGTGGTCGGCACGGCGCGCACGTGACGCGGGTCCTTGGGCCTGGTGCGCGGCCGGGGGGCGGGCTGGGCCGGTGGAGCCGGCGCCGGCGGCTCCTCGTACTCGGCGGGCTCGGTGCCGTTCTCGATCCCCCAGGTGGCCTCGTGCTCGGCGAGCTCGGCCTCGTGCTGCGGCTCCGGGGCGGGCGCCGGCTCGGGCGCCGGACGCCGCCTGCGCAGGCGGCCGAGGATGCCGCCGCGCGGCTCCGGCGGAAAGCGCGTGGGCATGTCGCCCGCCGCGGATTCGCGGATCCAGCCGTGGTGCTGGGCGCGCGGCGCGCACAGGTCACAGACCTCGTGGCGGTGCCCGCCGGGCCCCAGGTAGGCCTCGGTGTGCTCGCCCTTGAGGATCGTGCGTCCGCAGACGTCACAGCTCATGACGTCGTGGACCGGGCGAAGCTCCTTCCTCACAGAAGGGAATATAGGGCTACGCCTTGACGGCCTCCTGCTCGCGCAGCGTCTCCTGCACCACGCTCTGGGCGATGTGGGCGGGGACCTCCTCGTAGCGGGCCAGCTCCATCGAGTACTCGCCCTGGCCGCCCGTGATCGCACGGAGGTCGGGCGCGTAGCTGAGCATCTCCGCCATCGGGACCTCGGCCTTGACCTCGGTCACCGACCCCTTCGGCTCCATCCCGAGCGGGCGGCCGCGGCGCGAGTTGAGGTCGCCGATCACGTCGCCCACGTTCTCCTCGGGCACCGCCACCGTCACGGTCATGATCGGCTCCATCAGCACGGCCTGGGCGTTCTCCATGGCGTCCTTGAAGGCCATCGAGCCGGCGATCTTGAAGGCCATCTCCGAGGAGTCGACCGAGTGGTGCTGGCCGTCGTACAGCGTGACCTTCACGTCCTGCACGGGGAAGCCGGCCACGACTCCGTTCCGCATCGCCTCGGCCACGCCCTTCTCCACCGCCGGGATGAACCCGCCGGGGATCACGCCGCCCTTGATCGCGTTCACGAACTCGAACCCCTCGCCGTGCGGCCTCGGCTCGATTTCGATGTGGCAGTCGGCGAACTGGCCGCGCCCGCCGGTCTGCTTCTTGTAGCGGGCGTGCGACTTGGCGCCCGTCTTGATCGCCTCGCGGTAGGGCACGTGCGGCGGATGGAGCTCCACCTCGGCGCCGAAGCGCTCCTTCATCCGCTCGACGATCACCTCCACGTGGATCTGCGTGATCCCGGCGAGGATCTGCTCGCCGGTCTGCTCGTCGCGGTGGAAGTCGATGGTGGGGTCCTCCTCCTGGAGGCGGCGGAGCGCCTGGCCCATCTTCTCCTCGTCGCCCTTGGCCTTCGCCTCGATGGCGAACGCCATGACGGGGCGCGGCATCTGCGGCAGCTTGAGCGGGATCTCGGCGTCCTCGTCGGCGAGCACGTCGCCGGCGTGGGTCTCCTTCAGCTTGGCCACCGCGCCGATGTCGCCCGGGCCGAAGGCGTCAGCGTGGTCGGTCTCCTTGCCCTGGGGCACCAGCAGCTGGCCGATCCGCTCCTTCACGTGGGCGCGGCAGTTGAACACCTGGGAGTCGTGCTTCATGACG
>DASZJZ010000087.1:0-13741 GCA_035947555.1 Thermoleophilaceae bacterium
CCCGGGGCCGTCGCCGTTTCGGATCGGGTGAGCGGCCGCGACCTGTGGGGCTCTCCCGACAAGCCTCGCCGGTGGCGATCCGTGGGCGACGCCGAGCTTGACGCGGTCCGCCGCTGCGCATGAGGATGGAAGGGCAAGACCGGCTTCCACGTAGAGGAGGTGCGTATGGCCGCCGTGATCTCGACCGCTCCAACCGCCGACGAGCGCCGCGACGCCTTCGTCGAGCGCCTGTTCATGGCCACGGTGGGTGCCATGGACGTGCTTGGCGTGTATATCGGCGATCGGCTCGGCCTGTACCGGACGCTGGCCGAGCGGGGCGCGTCCACGTCGCAGGAGCTGGCCGGGGCGCTCGCCCTGAGCGAGCGCTACGTACGCGAGTGGCTGGAGCAGCAGGCCGCCAGTGGCATCCTCGAGCTCGACGCCGGTTCGGGGAACGGCGCGCAGCGGCGCTACGCGCTGCCGCCAGGCCACGACGAGGCGCTGCTCGACGAGACCAGCCTGAACTTCATTGCGCCGATCGGCCAGCTGCTGGTCGCCTGCGCGAGGCCGCTGGACGCCGTGCTGCAGGCCTTCCGTACGGGCGAGGGGGTGCCCTATGCCGACTACGGCGCCGACCTGCACGAGGGGCAGGCGCGCTTCACACGGCCGATGTTCGATCACCTGCTCGCCAGCGAGTGGCTGCGCGCGGTTCCCCAGGTCCACGAGCGATTGGAGGCCGGCCCGCCGGCGCGGGTCGCCGACGTCGCCTGCGGAGAGGGTCGCTCCAGCATCGCCATCGCCCACGGGTACCCGAAGGTCCGCGTCGACGGCATCGACATGGACGCCGCCTCGATCGAGGCGGCGCGCCGCCACCTGGAGGGCAGCGGCGTGGAGGACCGGGTCACCTTCCACCTGCGCGACGCCGCCGACCAGGAGCTGGTCGGACGTTACGACCTCGTCTACATCCACGAGGCGCTTCACGACATGTCCTACCCCATCCGCGTCCTGTCGGCGTGCCGCGGCATGCTGGCCGAGGGCGGCTCGGTGCTGGTGGCGGACGAGCGCGTGCCCGACGAGTTCGACCCGCCCGGCGACGAGGTCGAGCGCTTGTACTACGGCTTCAGCGTCCTGCACTGCCTGCCCGTGGGGATGGTCGGAGAGGGCGCCGCGGGGACCGGGACTGTCATGCGCGCCGGCACCGTGCGCGAGTACGCTGAGAAGGCTGGCTTCAGCGTGTTCGAGGTTCTGCCGATCGAGAACGACTTCTACCGCTTCTACCGGCTCGCGCCTTAGACACCGAAGTGGTCCGGGTCCGCGTCCACCGCCAGCACCAAGGCGAGCCCGAGTCGCAGCGCCGGCCCGCGCTCTGCCCGGCCTCTGCGCGCAGGCATCCGCCCTCCCCCCCTCGCAGGCGGCCTCTGGGAACTGGGAGATCGGCAACCCCGGCCGCCGCTTCACCGCCTATGCCAACTAGTTCGGAATCGAGGAACTAGGGCCCGAATGTCAGCACCAGCCGCGGCGGGTTGTCCGTGCCCTTCTCGCGGCTGTGGAAGACCTGGTCGAGGCCGCTTCCGTTCTCCGTTGCGTCGCGGATCAGGAAGCCGTGGTTCGCGCCGGGCGCGTACATGGCCTGGACCTGCGAGGTCACCGTCCACTCCCGGTAGCCCGAGCCGGACGCCACGGTGGCGGCCGTGCCGGTCGTCTGCGGCTGGTTGCTCCAGTTCACGCCCGACTCCGTCCACGGGGCCGCGAGGCGCGACGCCTGCAGCGTGCGTCCGGTCTTGTAGGAGGTGGCGTAGAGCCGCAGCTTCGCGGTCGTCACCTGGCAGCCGGCCGGAATCGCCGGGAGGTTGAAGCGGTACAGGGCCCGTGCGTTCGCGCCGGACTTCGTGTCCACCTTGAGGCCCGAGTCGGTCCCGTAGTTCTGCGTCGCCGAGCTCTGGAGCACCCAGCTGTCGGCCGCGGCGCCCACGGTCGCCGTCGAGCCGGCGCAGCCCTGGGTGATCGTCCAGCTGTGCGTGGCCGGCGTCGCGTCGACGTTCTCAGCCTCGTCGGTCGCCCGCACCCGGAAGGTGTGCGAGCCGACGCTCAGGTTCGAGTAGGCGCGCGGGGACGAGCACGGCTCGAAGGCACCGCCGTCAAGCGAGCACTCGAAGGTCGAGGGCTGCTCGCTCGAGCTGAAGTTGAACGTCGCGCTGGTAGAGGTGCCGCTGGCGGGCGGGGCCCCCGCGCCGATCGTGGTCTGCGGCGCCGTGGTGTCGATCCTCCACGTATACGCGGCCGGCGTCTGGTCCACGTTTCCGGCCGCGTCCTTGGCGCGCGCCCGGAACTCGTGCTGGCCGTCCGGCAGGCCGGTGTAGTCGCGCGGGGAGGTGCACGGGGCGAACACCGCGCCGTCGAGCGAGCACTCGAAGGTCGCGCCGAGCTCGTTCGAGACGAATTCGAAGCTGGCGTCCGGCTCGGTGGACAGCACCTCCGGGACGACGTTCACCGAGGTCGTCGGCGGCGTGGTGTCGACCGTCTCAATCGTCCACGTGTGGCTCTCGGGCTCGGGCTCCACGTTGCCGGCGGCGTCGATCGCCCTGACCCGGAAGGTGTGCTCGCCCGCGGCCAGGCCCGTGTACTCCTTGGGCGAGCTGCAGCCCGCGTACGCGCCCCCGTCGAGCGAGCACTCGAAGGTCACGTTCTGCTCGCCGGCGGCGAAGAGGAAGGTGGCCGAGCTGCTGGCCGTGGTGGCGGCCGGCTTGTCGATGATCAGGGAGCCCGGCGGCGTGGTGTCGACCGACCAGCTACGGACGGCCGGCGAGGCGTCGGTGTTGCCCGCGGCGTCGGTGGCGCGGACCCGGAACTCGTGGGGCCCGACAGACAGCCCGGAGTACTGCTTGGGCGAGGTGCACGCGCTGAACGGGGCGCCGTCCAGCGAGCACTCGAAGCTGGCGCCTGCCTCGTCGGAGGAGAACCCGAAGCTCGCCGAAGTGCTTCCACTCGGGGCGTTGGGCCCGGAGTCGATCGTGGTCTGCGGCGTCGTCCCGTCGTAAGTCCAGGTGTAGGTCGCGGGCGTCGGGTCGACGTTCCCCATGCCGTCGATCGCGCGGACCGAGAGCGTGCGCTGGCCGTTCGTCAGCGCCTCGGGCGCGTAGGGCGACTCGCACTCGACGTAGGGCGCCCCGTCGAGCGAGCACTCGAAGGTCACGCCGGCCTCGTTCGAGGCGAACGTGAAGCTGGCGTCCCGCGTCGGGCCGGACTGCGACGGGCCCGTGGCGATGCTCGTCTGCGGCGGCGCAGCGTCGACAGTCCAGTCCCACTCCGCCGGGCTGTCGTCCTCCACGCCCTGGGCGTTCCTGGCCCGGACGAACAGCGTGTGATCGCCGTCCACCATGCCGGTGACCTCGTGCGGCGACGAGCAGGCGACGAACGGGCCGCCGTCGACCGAGCACTCGAAGGTCGATCCGACCTGGCTCGAGGAGAAGGTGAAGCCCGCGCTGGTGGTCGCGACCTCGGACTCCGGCCCGGTGTCGATCGTCGTCTCGGGCCGCTCCACGACCGTCCAGTTGTGCGTGGCCGGGGAGGTGTCGGCGTTCCCCGAGACGTCGACCGCGCGCACCCTGAAGGCGTAGTCGCCCGGGGTAAGACCGCTGTATCCGGCGGGCGAGCTGCAGGGAGCGAACGCGTCGCCGTTCAGCGAGCACTCGAACGTGGCGTCCAGCTCGCTCGCCGAGAAGGAGATGTTCGCCTCCGGGTTCCCGGTCACGGCCGGCGGACCGAAGTCGATCGTCGTCTGCGGCGCCGTCTCGTCCACGACGTTCCAGGTGTAGGTGGCGGCCGTCTGCTCCACGATCGCCTGCGGGCTGTGGACCCGGACCTGGAAGGTGTGCGAGCCGAGCGGGAGCCCGTTGAAGGCCTTCGGCGTGGTGCAAATCTGGAAGGGCGCGCCGTCGAGCGAGCACTCGAACGTCAGCCCCGTCTCCGGCGCGGAGAAGGTGAAGGTGGCGGTCCTGCTCTCCGTCGTGAGCCCCGGGCCGGAGTCGATCGTGACCGGCGGCGGCACGTCGCCGATCTCCCACTCCCACTCGGCCGGCGTCTCGTCCACGCCGCCGTCCGGCGTCTTCGCCCGCACCAGGAGGCTGTGCTCCTCCTGGGTCAGGCCCGTGTACGTGGTGTTGGCGTCGCACGGCGACCAGTCGGCGGCGTCGTCGAGCATGCACTCGAAGGTCGCGCCCGGATAGTCGGACGAGAACCGGAACTCGGCCGTGGTGCTCTCCGTCGCCTCGTTCGGCATCACTTCGATGAGGGTGTCGAGCGACTCCTGCGTCCACTCCCAGCGGGCCGGCGTGGCGTCGAAGTTGCCGAGGTCGTTGCGGGCGCGAACGAGCAGCACGTGCTCGCCGGGCAGGAGGCCCTCGAAGCGCTGCAGCGCGTCGCAGGAGCCCCAGTCCGGCTGCTCGCCCGCCGGCGTGTCGAGCGAGCACTCGAAGGTCGGCGCCTCGAGCGTGTTCGACTGCGCCTCGAAGGCGAACTCGGCCCAGGTCTTCGTGGTCGGGTCGGCCGGGCCATCGCTGATCGACGTCTCGGGCACCACCGACGTCGTGGCGGCGGCGATCGCGAAGGCCGACAGGCTGCCGGGCACGCCGCAGATCGTGCCGGCGGCCGGGTCGTTCGTGGTCGTCACGTCGACCCAGATGCTGCCGTCGAAGTGGAGCAGTCGCGCCGGCGCCGCGAGCGCGTTCGGGTCGTACGTCAGGCAGACCGCGAGGTCGCCGTTCCAGGTCGCGGTCGTGCTGACGTCGTAGTAGCGCGCCCCCGCGGGGACGTAGCCCAGTGGCAGCGGCGAGGCGCCCGGGAGGGTCTCGACGCTGGTGAAGCCGGCAGCCGTCACCGAGCCGAAGGTCACGGTCGCCGTCGTGGCGCCGTCCGGAGCCTGCGTCGTCACGGTGACGTTCGAGCCCACGGGCGTGTTCGGCGCGCCCTGCGCGAGCACGGTCCAGTCGTACGACTCGGGCGACGCGTCGACGTTGCCGCTCGGGTCCACCGCCCGGACGAGCAGGCTGTGGGCGCCCACGAGGAGGTCCGTGAACTCGGCCGTGTTGTCGGGGGGCTGCGCGCAGTCGCTGTAGGACGGCTCCTCGCCCGCGGGCGTGTCGAGCGCGCACTCGAAGATGGCGTCCGACTCGTTCGAGGCGAAGGTGAAGGTTGCGGTGCGGCTGTAGGTGGCGACCGCCGGACCGAGCTCGATGGTGGTCTCGGGCGCGTCGGCGTCCACGATCGTCCACTCGTGGACCGCGGCGGGCTCCTCGACCATGCCGTGCTGGTTTGTGCCCTGGATCTCGAGGTCGTGCGGGCCGGCGGCCAGGTTGTCGACGGTGTACGGCGAGCTGCACGGCACCGAGTCGAGTCCGTCGAGGGAGCAGCGGAAGGTCACGTTCGCCTGGTTCGACTCGAACACGAAGGTCGCACTGCGCGCGGAGGTCTCCACGGCCGGGCCGGACGTGATGGTCGTTGTCGGCGGGCCGACCACGGTCCAGCTGTACGCGGCCGGCGTCGGATCCACGTTCGGCGGGTCGGCGAGATCGACCGCACGCACGTACAGGGTGTGCGGCCCGGCGGGCTCGCCCGTGTAGTCGGCCGGGTTCTCACACGCGTTCCACTGGTGCTCCTCGCCGGCCGGCGTGTCGAGCGCGCACTCGAACGTCGCGTTCGGCTCGTTGGAGGAGAACGTGAAGAGCGCTGGCGCCTCGGGCAAGATCTCCGCCGCCGGTCCCGCCTCGATCGTCGTCTCGGGCGCGGTCGTGTCCTGGATCGTCCAGACGAACTCAGCCGGTTCCGCCGAGACGAGCAGGAACTCCTTCGTGGGCTCCACAGTGAAGGTGTACTCCACGCCCGGGGCGAGGTTCTGATACGTCACGCCGGACTCGCAGAAGCGCTGCAGGTGGCTCGCCGGCACCGGATCGGGCGCGCCGTCCAGCGTGCACAGGAACTGCGCGTCCGGGTCGTCCGAGGTCCACGTGAAGGTGGCGCTCGTGGTATCGGGGCTCGGCGTCGAGAGGAGCGTCACCACCGGCGGCGTCATGTCGCCGCTCGTCCAGGTGTGAACCTCCGGCGTCTGGTCGACGCTCCCGGCCGGGCTCTTCGCGCGCACCTGGAGCTCGTGCTCGCCGTGCGGGATGTTGGTGATCGTGTGCGGCGAGCTGCACGGTGTGAACACCGTGGTGTCGAAGGCGCACTCGAAGCTCGCGTTGGCGCTGGGTGAGCCGAACGTGAAGGTCTCCGTCGTGCTCTCCGTCTCGAGCGGCGGCAGGCCGGCCGTCGAGAGAGCGGTCTCCGGCGCGGCCTCGATGACCCAGGTGAACTCGGCCGGCGTCGAGTCGGGCACGAGCGACGGGTCGACCGCGCGCACGCGCAGAGTGTGCTCGCCGTCGGGAAGGCCGTCGAGCTCGAGCGGCGGCTCGCACTCCTCCCACGGCTCGCCGTCCAGCGAGCACTCGAAGAAGGCCCAGTTGGTCGGCGCCTCGTCGAACCGTGCCTCGAAGGTGAAGAGGAAGAGCGCGTCCGGGCCGCCGGCGGTGGCCGTGGGCGGGGTCGAGGTGAAGACCGTGTCGAAGGCGGGCGGATCCGGGTGCGGGAAAACGGTCCACGTGTAGGTCGCCGGCGTCTGGTCGACGATCGGCATGCCCTCCAGGTCGGTGAAGCGGCTCACCGCGCGCACCTCGAACTCGTGCTCCTCGCCGCTCTCGGGGTCGCCGGTGGCCAGCGGCCCGGCCGTGAAGGGCGAGCTGCACGGCGTCCACTCGGAGCCGTCGACCGAGCACTGGAACGTCACGCCGTCCGCCGCGGTCTGGTCGGAGGAGAACGTGAACACGCCGCTCCCGCCGACACTCGGATCGGGCGGCATCGTGTCGATCTGCGTATCCGGCTCGCCCAGGACGGTCCAGTTGCGCACCGCCGGGCTGGCGTCCACGTTGGGCGGCTCGGCGATGTCGAGCGCGCGCACCTCGAGGGTGTGCGACCCGGTCGCGAGCCCGACCAGCTCGTAGACGCCCTCGCAGCCCTCGAACGGACCGCCGTCGAGCGAGCACTCGAACTCCGAGGCCAGCTCCGTGCTGAGGAAACCGAACATGACGTCGGGGCCGGAGACCGAGCCCTCGGCCGGGCCGGAGAAGATGACCGTGTCGGGCGCGGTCGTATCGACCGGTGCCATCACGAGCCACTCGTAGAAGTCGGGCGTCGGGTCGACGTTGCCGTCGGGGTCCCTGGCGCGCACGTACATCACGTGCGGGCCGCCGCTCAGTCCGGTGACCGTGTAGGGCTGCTCGGAGCAGTCCACGTACTCGCCGTCGTCGAGCGCGCACTCGAACTCGTTGACGGCCTCGCCGGTCAGCTCCTCCTCGCCCGAGTACGTGAACGACGCGCTCGTCTCGGTGGTCTCGGAGTTGGGACCGGATTCGATCGAGGTGTCGGGCACGGCCAGGTCGATGACGGTGAAGTCACGGAAGGCGGGCGTCGGGTCCACGTTGCCGGCCAGGTCCATCGCGCGCACCTCGACGCGGTGCTGGCCGCGCGTCAGGACCTCGATCTCCTCACCCGACTCGCAGGACTCCCACGGTCCGTTGTCGAGGCGGCACTCGAACTCCATCTCGAGCTCATGGGTCTGGTCGTCGCTGCCGGTCATCTCGATGAGATTGACGAAGTTGACCGTGACGGCAGACGGGCCCTTGGTGATGGTCGTCTCCGGTGGCGTCACGTCGACCGGCAGGACGACCTCCCAGGTGTACAGATTGGGCACGAGCGGCGGGATGCCGAACGGGCCCAGCGCCTGGACCTGGAAGTCGTGGTCGCCCTCCTCGAGGTGCGTGTAGGTGACTGGCGAGGTGCACGCCTCGAACGGCAGCCCGTCGATCGAGCACTGGATCTGAGCGTCCGGCATGTCGGCCCAAAGCTCGAACGTCGCCGTGCCGCTGTTCGACACCGGTGGCGGGCCCGACAGGATCGACACGAGCGGCGCGATGCCGGTGTTGGCGGCCGCGATCGCGAAGATGGCCGACTCCCCACTGCCCATCTCGGCCTCGGAGGCGCAGATCTTGCCGATGAACGGGTTGTTGAGCGTGGTGACGTCGATCCAGGTGGTGCCGTCGGCCATCAGGAGGCGCACCGCGCTCGTCTGGTAGCGGCCCGGGTCGTAGTCGAGGCACAGGGTGACCGGCTCGCTGAAGGTCGCGGTCGTGCCGACGTCGTAGAAGCGCGCGCCGCCCTGCGTGTAGCCGGCGGGCAGCTCGGGGCCGCCGCCGAGCGCGTCGACGGTCGTCGTGCCGGTGGTGCTGACGTCGAAGAAGTTGACAGTGGCGTTCCCCGGCCCGTCGGGCATCGGGATCGTCACGGTGACGTTCGTCCCCACCGGCGTGTTGGGCGGCCCAGGCTCGGTGATCGTCCAGTTGTGCGTGTCCGCGGGGCCGACGTTGCCGGCCAGGTCGACCGCCCGCACGCGGAGCGTGTGCGGACCGCGCGTCAGGTCGGTGAACTCGCTCACCGGCTCGCACTCGCTGTAGCCGCCGCCGTCGAGTGAGCACTCGAGTATCGCCGTCGGGTCGTCCGAGCTGAGGCCGAAGACCGCGATCAGGCTCGAGGTCGTGGCGCGCGGGCCCCAGTCGATCGACGCGTTCGGAGGCTCGGTGTCGATGATCTCCCACTCGTAGACCGCGGGAACCGGCTCGTAGTCGGGCTCGATCGGCTCGCCCTCCGGGTCAAGGATCGGCGGCGACTCGGCGAGGACCTCGAGCCGGTGCTGGCCGGGGTGCAGGCGCGGGTAGACGAGCGGCGACGTGCACGGCTCGGGCTCGCGGCCGTCGAGCGAGCAGGTGAACTTCACGCCCGGCTTGTTGGCCGAGAAGGTGAACTCCGCGCTGGTCTCGGGCGTCGTCAGGTCCGGAGCCGTGTGGATCGTCGTGATTGGCGCCTCGGTCGGCCCGATCGTCCACTCCCACTCCGCCCACTCGAGGCTCGTGTGGCCGCCTGGGGAGGTCGCCAGCACCGCGAACAGGTGGTCGCCGCCGGCAAGGCCGGAGTACGACTTCGGCGAGGTGCAGTTCTCCTGGATGACGCCGTCGAGCCAGCACTTGAACACGGAGCCCGGCACGTTGGACGTGAAGTCGAACGTGGCGCCGGTGCTCTCGGTGACCTCGTTCGGCCCGGAGCTGATCGTGACCACCGGCGGGAGCGCGACGGTCCAGGTGTAGCGCGCCGGGGTGGAGTCGAAGTTGCCGGCCACGTCGCGGGAGCGCACGAGCAGCTCATGCGGGCCGTGGGTCAGGTCGGAGAACTGCTCCGGCGACGTGCACGAGCTCCACGCCGGCGCGGCACTGCCCGGGTCCAGCGCGCACTCGAACACGAGCTGGTTCGCGGGCGTGCGGTTGTCGCTGCCGGTGAACTGGAACGTCGCGACCGAGTCGAGCGTCGAGGCGGGCGGACCGGACGTGACCGTCGTGTCGGGCCGCGTGGTATCGGGGCCGATCTCCGCGCGCCACGCGTAGCTCGTCGCCGGCTCCTGCACGATCGGCTCGCCGTCGACCGTCCTGAGCGCGCTCACGCCCCGGACCTGGAACTCGTGCGTTCCGTCCTCGACGAGCCAGGCCGCGTACGGCGAGGTGCAGGGCTCGAACTCGGCCCCGTTCAGCGAGCACTCGAAGGTGGCATCAGGCTGGTCGGAGGTGAAGGTGAAGATGCCCCGGTCGGAGGTGCTCGGCGCCGGCGGGCTCGACTGGCCGGGCAGCACGCGGCCCTCCGGTCCGGAGGTGATCGTCGCGACCGGCGCGGAGACGATCTCCCAGGTGCGCGTGGCCGGCGTCGGGTCGACGTTGCCCGCGAGGTCCACGGAGCGCATCCGGAAGGTGTGCACGCCGGGCTCGAGCGAGACGGTCTCGGGCGAGTTGCACGGCTCGAACGGCGCGCCGTCCACGGAGCACTCGAACGTGACCATGTGCCCCGGCGTCGCGTTGTCGGTCCCGAAGAACTCGAAGGTCGCCTCGGTCTCTCCGGTCTTGCCGCTCGGTCCGGACGTGATGCCGGTGCCCGGCGCGTCGGTGTCCTCGGTCGAGTTCCACACGTAGCGCACCGGCGTCGGGTCGACGTTGCCCTCGAAGTCGGGGTTCGCCGGGTCGGGGAAGAGCGGCTCGAAGGCGTCTATCGCGCGCACCTCGAACACGTGCGGTCCGGGCGCCAGCTGGAAGTCGGCGTAGGTGTAGTGCTCGAGCAGGTTGTACGGGCTCGTGCACGCCTCCCAGTCGAGCTCGTTCGTGCTGTCGACGCGGCACTCGAAGGTGATCAGCGAGGGCGGGGTCTGGTCGTCGGCTCCGGCGAACTCGAACAGCGTTGAGCTGCTGCCGTCGGCCGGCGCGCGCTCGAGCGTCGTCTGGGGCGGCGTGTTGTCGAACGGCTCCAGCACCTCCCACTCGTACTCGGACGCCTCGACCTGTGACACGCCGTTCTCATCGGTCGCCACGACCTGGAGCAGGTGGTCGCCCGCGAGCAGGCCCGTGTAGTGCACCGGCGACGTGCAGGGCTGGAACGGCTCCAGGTCGAGCGAGCACTCGAACGTGGCGTCGGCGACGTTGGCCTCGAAGTGGATCGTGGCCTCGTTGGTCTGCACCTCGCCGCCTGTGGCGGGCTCGCCCTCGATGCCGGGCGTGAAGCCGGGGCCGGCGGTGAAGTTGGTGAAGACGCCGAGCAGCTTCCAGGTGTACGTCGCGACCGGGCCGACGTTGCCCTCGAAGTCGGTCGCGCGGACGTGGAAGGTGTGGTTTCCGACCTCGATCTCCTCGAGCCCCCACTCGAACCCGCCCCGGTTCATGTCCGCGACGGTGTCGAAGCCGCAGTTCTCCCACGGGTGGAAGTCGACCTTGCACTCGAAGGTCACGTCCGGCTCGTTCGAGTGGAACGTGAAGATCGAGTCGAGCGCCCACGTCTGCGCCTCAGGCTTCATGTCGATGAACGTCTCCGGCGGATCGTTCGCCGGCAGCGGCCGGTACTCCCACGTGTAGCTCGCCGGGGTGCTGTCGGCCAGCACGCCGATGTCGACCGCCCGGATGTCGAGCCTGTGCATACCCGGGCTCAGGTTCATGACCTCGTGCGGGTACTCGCAGTCCTCCCAGGCCAGGTCGTTCGTGCTGTCGAGCCGGCACTCGAACACCATGTTCACGAGCGGCGTCGAGTCGTCCTTGCCCATGTAGGTGAAGCTCGCGTTGCGGCTGTTCGAGACGGCCGGCGGCGTGTCCACGAACCAGGTGTCGGGCTCGCCCGGCGCCGCGCCGATCGAGCAGACCACGCCGACGCACTGGGCGGGCTCCATGTTGCCGGCCGCCCGGTTGCCGCCGCCGTCGATCGCACCGACCGGGGCGTAGATGCCCCAGCCGCCGTTCAGCATGGCGGTGTTCCCGGTCACCGTGTGGCCCCCGCCCTCGAGGAGGATGCCGTCGCCGCCGTTAGAGCCGGTCACGTTGCGTGCGATCAAGTTGCTCTGGCCCGCGGGCGCCGAGTCGCCGACCTCGATGCCGTCGCCGCCGTTGCCGCTCGCCTGGTTGTCGACGATGTCGTTGTCGAACGAGAGCTCGAGCGAGATGCCGCTGCCCAGCGTGCCGCCGGCGTTGTTGTCCTGGACCAGGTTGCCGGTCGCCTCGCTCAGCTCGATGCCGGCGCCCGCCGAGCGCAGGTCGTTGCCCTTCACCACAGAGTTGTGCGCGATGTCGAGCGAGATGCCGGCGCCGTTCGACTCACCGATCGTGTTGTTCACGACCTGGGTGCCGAGCGAGTCGGACACGACCACGCCGGGGCCGTTGGTCTCCTCGATCGTGTTCCGCTCGACGACGTTGTTGTTGGACGGGATCAGCTCCTCGCCGACCACGACGCCCTGGGCGTTGCCGGTCATGTGGTTGTCCACGACCTGGTTCCGCCCGCCGCCCTGCATGAACGCGCCTGCGCCGCTCGAGCGCAGGATCTCGTTGCGCGTCACGAGGTTCTCGCTGGCCTGCTCCATGTGCACTGCGGTGTCGGCGTTCGAGGCGAAGTCGTTGTCGCGCACGACCGCGTGCCGCGTGCCGCTCAGGAGCGCGACACCCCACTTGTTGCCCGCCACAACGTTGTCGCGGACCGTGTTGCCCTGCCCGTTCTGGTCGGCGTCCGACAGGGCGATCCCGCCCTCCTGGTTGTTCTCCACCCGGACGCCGTGCACGACGTTCAGGGAGCTGCCCGGGTTCAGCATCACGCCGAAATCGAACTGGTGGATCTGGCCGCCGGTGATCGTCACCGAGTCGTGGCCGCTGTTCAGGATGCCCGCGTCGAGGCCCGTGCCGTCGACCGCGTGGCCGTTCAGGTCGATCGTGATGTCGCTCGCGCCGACGATCAGGCCGTGGCCCGGGCAGTCGAGCATGTCGCTCGTGAGCATGATGCTGTGGGTCACGAACTCGCCGCAGACGCCCGGCGTCGGCACCGGCGGCGGTGTGACGCGCCAGGTGTATGTGGCCGGCGTCTGGTCGACGTTGCTGTCGAGGTCGATCGCCCGCACTTCGAAGGTGTGGGTGCCCACCGACAGGCCGGTGTAGGAGATCGTCCCGCGCGTGCCGGTCAGGACGGGCGACACGCCGGTCCAGGCACAGGGGGCGAAGTCGGCGCCGTCGAGCCTGCACTGGAACGTCGCGTTGCGCTCGCTCGCGAGGAACGAGAACGTCGCGTCGCTCTGAACGGTGGTCAGGTCGGGGCTGGAGTCGATCGTGGTCTCGGGCGGCTGGCCCACGGGCTGCGCGCCGACCGTCCAGGTGTACGACGCCGGCGTGCTGTCGACGTTCTCCGCGACGTCCACCGCGCGCACCTGGAAGGTGTGGACGCCCAGCGAGAGGTTCTCCAGGACCATCGGCGAGCTGCACGGCTCGAACTCGCCGCCGTCGAGCTTGCACTGGAACGTCACGCCGGTCGTGTTGTCCGTGCCGGTGAAGCGGAACTGCACGGCGTCGCCAGTGCTCGGGTTGGACGGGCGCTCGAGCAGCTGGGTCTCGGGCGGCGTGTTGTCGGCGAGGATCGGGCCCTCGCCGGCGCAGTCGACCAGGTGGCACTGCTGCGGCATCAGCGTGATCGGGTCGAGCGGGCCGTGGTTGCCCTGGCCGCGGTTGCCGCCCGCGTCCACGTTCTGGCGGCCGTTGCTCGGCAGGCCGGAGTAGATGCCCCAACTGCCGTTGTCGTTGGCGCTGTTGTTCTTGATGACGTGGCTCGGCTTGGAGACGACGATGCCGTGCGTCTTGTTGTTGTTGGCGACGTTCCCCTCGATCAGCGTCCCGGCACCGGCGGGCGTCTCGTCCCCGACGTAGATCCCGTCGCCGTCGTTGTTGCTCGACTGGTTGTTCACCAGCTCGTTGCTGAACGAGTGCGCCTGAAGGGAGATGCCGGTGCTCTCGGAGTTGCTGGCGTCGTTGTTCGCCAGCCGGTTGCCGGACGCCTCCTTGAGGCTGATCCCGTCCTTGTTGGTGCGCAGGTCGTTGCCCTTGACGAGGTTGTCGCGAGCGAACTCCAGCGAGACGCCGCTGTCGGTGGCGCGCCGGACGACGTTGTCGACAAGCTCGTTGCGGTCAGAATGGATGACCTCGAGGCCGCCGCTCTCCTCGATCAGGTTGCCCTCGAGGCGGTTGTCGTTCGACTGCACGTCGACCGGCGGGGTGTGCGTCACGTCCAGGCGCACGCCGCCGTTGTTGCCCTCTAGCTCGTTGTGGGCCACGACGTTGTGCGTGGA
>DASZJZ010000088.1:0-34946 GCA_035947555.1 Thermoleophilaceae bacterium
GACGAGCTGGGTGAGCGGATGCGCGAGGCGGGCGGGGAGTTCGGCACCACCACCGGGCGGCCGCGCCGCTGCGGCTGGATCGACCTCGTTGCGCTCCGGTATGCCGCCCGTCTCAACACGCTCACCGGCCTCGTGGTCACCAAGCTCGACGTCCTGACCGGGATCGACCCGATCGGCGTAGCCGTGCGCTACCTCGGGCCGGAGGGCGCGCGCTTCGACGAGTTCCCCTACCACCAGTCGATCCTCCACCGCGCGACCGCAGATATCGAGGAGCTGCCGGGCTGGCACGAGAACATCACGCAGGCGCGCAGCCTGGACGACCTGCCGCAGGCGGCCCGCGACTATCTCGACTACATCGCCGACTTCGTCGGCGTGCCCGTCGTGCTCGTGGGCGTGGGACCGGGGCGCGATCAGGTCATCTGGACCGGCGCCGCGCCGCAGTACGAGCCGGGCTCCGAGGGCGAGCCGGCCGCGGCCGCCTGAGCGGCGCCCGCCGGGCGGTCCGCTACCGCGTGGCGCCGGGCGAGCGAGAGGCGCTCCGCTTCCGGCTGAGGCGAGCCCGCCTCCGCACGCTGCGCCGGGAGGGCATGCTGACCCTGACCGGACGCGCCCGCAACCGTGACCGCGCCGAGGGCACGGTGACCGCGATCAGCTTCACGGTCGCCCGCCGCTAGCCGTCAGCCGCCGACGCGCGACTCTGGCCGCGCTTCACGATCCTCCGCCGCCCGCCGCCAGCGACCTCGCCCGGACGCCGGCCCCGCTTCACGACCATCGCCGTCGGGCGGAACCCTGCCGGCGCGCAGGTAGAAGCGGTCGAGGAAGAGCCTCGACGCCGTCGCCAGCGGGGAGAGCAGGAGCAGCACGATGCCGATCCCGGCCCGCGCAGCGGCGTCTCCCATGCGCTCGCGGCCCAAGGCCCAGTGCGACAACGTCCCCGCGGCGAAGAGCCCGAGGAGGCCAACCAGGACCCACCGCACGACATCCCAGCCAGCGAGGTACAAGCTCGCCGCCACCACCGCGACGAAGGCGATCAGCGTCGCGGCCGTCGCCACCTTCCCGGCTCGGGACAGCTGCCACGCCTTGAGCCACTTCCTCTCGCCCGTGCGGAGAATGCGAAGCAGCTTGTCCTCGCTGGGGCCGCCGCACATCGCGGGGATGACCGACCGGAACTTCCAGTCATGCTCGTGCGGCTCCGGCTCAGCGCCGGGCAGCTCGCGCTGGAAGTCGCGGCGGGCCATCAGGTATCCGCCCGCCATCAGCGCGTACGCCTCCGCCTCGGAGAATGAGTCGAGGTCGGTGCGGATGGCCGCGAGCGCGCGCTGCACATCCTCGCTGACCTCGCCGGGCAGAGCGCCTTGGGTGGGAAGCGCGTCCACCTCGCCCTCCCACGGGTCGTCGCACGGGTCCCAGTCGATCGGCTTCGCGGTCAGCCCCTTTCGCAGGTGCACGAATACGAGGCCGCGCAGCGCCGACGCGCTGCGCCGCACCGCCAGCTCGCGGTACTGCGCCTCGCGGACCCGCGCGCCCTGCACGCCGCTCGACCGGAGCGCCACGTCGAGCGGGTCGCCGCCCGGACGGTCCACTGCGTCGAGCTGGCCGCTCGCGTCGCTGACCACGACGAGCGAGCAGTCCTGCTCGATGAGGCTGGCCGTGCCCTGGTTGTCGTGCACGCCGCCGTCGACGAGCGCCAGCGTCCGGTCCGGGTAAACGCCGCGCATCACCAGCGGCTCGAACACTCCCGGCACGCAGGCCGACGCGGCCACCGCGTGCCCGAGCCGCACCTCCCGGTGCCCCGGCGGCGCCTGCCAGTAGTACATCCGCCGCAGCCGCTCGTTCACGTCCACGTCGTTCTCGATGGCGGGCGGGGGCTCCCCCATCCAGGTGGCGGTGAACTGCCAGTTGCGCCCCGTGTTGAGCGTCGTCGCGTTGAGCACGAGGACCGGCACCTTGTTCCTCCGCCGCCAGTTCTCCCGCTTGGGATTGAATCCCTGGACCGCCGACTCCCGCGGGGTGACCAGCAGGTCGTCCATGTGACGCCACGATCCGTTCGCCGGCTTCGGGTAGAGGTGCTTCTCGTACAGGTCGCCCGCCTTGGATGTGCGGGTGTAGCCCGGGTCGAAGATCGAGCGCAGGTTGCACCAGGCGTTGGCGAACGCGCGCAGACGGATGTTGGCCGTCACGCGGTCGGTGAAGTCGTCGACCAGCGACTCGACGATCCGCAGGTAGTCCTCCCTGGTGACATCGCGGTCGCTCTTCTGCTCGAGCACCTCCTGCAGGGCGAGGTAGTAATGGGCGCCCAGGATCGAGCCGCCCGAGACGCACGAGAGCACCTCGACGTGGCGCAGGAAGTCGCGCTCGGCCAGGTGGGCCAGGACGCCGATGTGGAAGAACGACGCGCGGAAGCCCCCGCCCGACAGGGCCAGCCCGACCTTGCCGAGGTCGGACCCTGACCACGCCGCCTCGACCTCCTCCTCGCTCAGCAGGCCGAGCACGACTTGGCCGGCGTCGTGAGCGGCGAACTCCTTGAAGGTCGCGCCGGTCGGCCCGTGCAGGCGCGCGAGCGCGCCGATCTGCCGCACCGTGGTCTGGCGGTCCTGCGGACGGACCCCCTCTAGACGCGAGGCGGACTCGAGCCAGCGGCGAGCCTGCTCCCAGTGCCGCAGCCCGAGGTGGGCCTCGGCGATCGTGACGAGCAGCCACCAGTCTTTGCGGGTTCGCTCGTCCTCCGGACGCACGAGCGGCTCGAGGCGCGCGATCAGGTCCCGCCGGATCTCGTCCGCCGCCCGCTCGAGGTCATCCCCGGCGGAGGCGCCCGCCCCGGCGGTCTCCGCGGCCCTGCGCTCCATGTCGGCGAGCAGGTCGAGCACGAAGGCGGCGTTGATGCCCGTGTAGCCCTGGTCGCCCTCCGGCCCCTGCTCATAGCCGCGTCGGTAGTACGCGAGCGAGCGCTGCAGGCTGGCCTGGCTGCCGTCGATCTCCCAGCGCCGCTTGTGGATGCCGCCGGCGATGCCGAGCGTCTCCTGACAGTTCGTCTGGGCAAGCGGCCTCGCGTCGGGCTCGCCGTCGATCTCGTCGAGGATCTCGAGGGCCCGCCGAAGCCGCAGTGCGGCGGGCACGTCGGTGTCCCTGTACGTGCAGACCGCGTGCTGGTGCCGGGCCTCGCTCCGGTGCTCCGGGCTCAGATCTCGCTTTCGAGCGCGCGCATAGAGGCGCCGCGCGACCGTGAAGTCGTCGGCGGCCTGCGCGACCCGCGCCAGCTCGAACAGCTCGTCGCCGGGCATCGACGACCAGTTCCGCAGGGCGTCACCCGCCGATTCCAGGTCGCGCTGGGGGGCCTCGCTGACCAAACTCATCCGCTCGTGCCGCAAGCTATCCGAGCGGCGGGGGGAGGATCAACCGCCGGCGGCGACCAGCGTACGAGCCGTCGCGACGACCTCGGCGACGAGGGTGGCGAGGTGCTCTGAGCCTGTGTCAGGGTGCAGGATGCACGCGCGCAGCGTCTCGCGGCCGTCGAAGACGGTGCCGGTGACGAAGGCGCGGCCTCGCGCCTGAACCGCCTCCGGCAGGGCGCGGTTGAGCTCGTCCAGCCTGGCGGGCGGACAGCCCGTCGGGCGGGCGCGGAAGGCGACGATTGAGGTCTCGGGCGCTGCGGCCAGCTCCAGCTCGGGTTCGCGCTCGACCAGCGCCGCCAGCTCTCGGGCAAGTGCGTTGGCGCGCGCCACCTGGGCGGCGATGCCGGCGCGCCCGCGCGCGGCGATGGTCGCCCACGTCTTGAGGGCGCGGAAGGGTCTCGTCTGCTCGAGCCCGTATTCGGCGAACGTCCCGACCGGCGCGTCGGCGTCCTGGCGCAGGTAAGGCGGGATGAGGCTGAACGCATCGCGCAGATCGTCGGCGCGCTGCACGAGCGCGCAGCCGGCGTCGACGGGAACGCCGAGCCACTTGTGCGGGTCGAGAACCAGCGAGTCGGCCCGATCCATGCCGCGGTAGCGGGCCGCGATCGCCGGGTCGAGCACGCCGAAAGCGCCGTAGGCGCCGTCGACGTGGAACCAAAGCTCCTCCGAGGTCGCGACGTCGGCGAGCGCGTCGAGCGGATCGATCGCGCCTGCGTTGACGGTGCCGGCCGAGCCGACGAGCAGCGCCGGCAGGGCGCCGCTCGCACGATCGGCGGCGATCGACGCGCGCAGCGCGGTCACTTCGAGCCGGCCTCCCTCCAAGGGCACCTCGCGCATCGCCCTGCTCCCGAGGCCGAGCAGCTCCAGGCCGCGCCGAACGCAGCTGTGCGCCTCGGACGGCACGTACGCCGTCAGCTGTGGGGCTCCGGCGAGGCCGTCGCGACGGACGTCATGGCCGGCCGCCGCCAGCGCGCGACTGCGAGCGGCCGCGAAGCAGACGATCGTCGCGGCCGACCCGCCGCTGGTGAGCAGGCCCGCGCCCGGCGCGTGCGGGAAGCCCACGAGCTCGGCCAGCCAGCGCACCACGGCTCGCTCGAGGTGGACGTCGGCGTGATCGCCAGAGACGACGCTCGGGTTCATCGCGGCCGCCGCCAGCGAAGCCATGATCCCAGCGGGGGAAGGCGGCGGGTTGACCCAGCCGAAGAAGGCCGGGTGGCCGTTGCCCATCGCGTGCGGCAGGACATCGCGCAACGTGGTCGCGACCAGCTCGTCCGGCGCCGTCGGGTGCTCCGGCAGCGGCAGGCCGAGCAGTTGTTCGCGCAGTGCGTCAGGGAGCGGCTGCCACACCGGCCGTGAGGGCAGCGCGGCGAGGTGGTCGGTGACGCCGTCCACAAGCGCGTGTGCGGCACCGCGGAACGCCGGCAGCTCGTCCCCGCGCCCCGCGCTCGGGTCCGCTTCGTTCACAGCGCAAGCATAAGAAGCTGAGTGGGACAGCTTCAAAAAGCTGAAATGGGGGCTTTTTCGACCCCCGTATGCACAGCTGCCCGGGTCCTAATGTACAGGCGCGAGCATTCCCTTCGGTTTGGAGGGGCATTTACCCGCCCGTGACGCGAAATCCATGGAACGGGCTTCCATTAGCGGCCAGGTAGCGGTCGTGCAGGCCATAGCGTGCGCATCCGTCTCTCTCGCGGCAAGCCACTGGTCGACCTGGTAGATGGCCCCATCCGACTCGAGTGGGAACGTGTGTTCTACTCGTGAGAGCCTTCAGCCGGTCACAAGCACTCCGTGTGAACGACGCTGCCCAGCTCCGGCTTGCTTGGCTCGTGGGGTTGCTAGAGGCCGAGGGAACGTTCCTCCAGCCGATACCGTCGGAGCCGCGATTTCCGATCGTCGCGTGCCAGATGACGGACCTCGATGTAGTCCAACAGGTTGCGTCGCTGTTCGGGACCACGGTCACCAGGATTCCCAGAGAGGGTCGTCGGAATGTGTTCGCAACGAGGCTCAAGGGGTCTCGTGCCGTGCTCTTGATGCGAGACCTCGCGCCGTTGATGAGCGAGCGTCGAGCACGGGCGATTACGGCGGCTCTGGATGCCCACGCTGCGCCGCACCGCAAGCTCGATTTCGCCGCCGCGGAAAGGATCAGAGATCTCCATGCCCAGGGGGTTTCGGTGTCGCGGATCGGCAGGACCTACGGCGTGGCGCGGGCCACCGTCCGTCAGATCCTCGAGCGGTCCATCTACAGCGCTCCCGTCGTCATCCCGTGGCGTCGTCCAGACGGTGACGCCGGGTTGGTCTTCGACATGCCTCGACAGATGTCGCTGCCGGAGTTCTACTGGCTCGCAGGGTGGCTCGAGGGAGAAGGGAGCTTCCTGGGACCGCCGCCGTCCGATCCGCACCGCCCGCGCATCATCGCGAGGACGCAGGATGCCGACGTCGCGGAGGAAGTGGGGCGCTTGCTTGCGGTTACGCCCCTGTTCTCACACGACGCGCGCGAACGCGAGCGAGGTTGGTCCCCGAGCTGGCGGTTGCTCAGGCGGGGCCGGACCGCGGCGTTACTGATGAAGGCCCTGCACCCGCTTATGGGATCACGACGTCGGTCACAGATCGAGTCGGCGCTGGCGGCTACGAGCCGGGCCCCATAACCCATCGAACCCTCGTCGACCCGAATCGAGGGCGCCCTGATCAAGTGGGGGCAAGGACCCCGCTAGAGCCGGACGATACCCGCGGAAAGGCGCTACAGGAGCGGCCATCCCAGGGGCAGGGCGAAGCCGTACAAAGCGCCGGCCAGCCCGCGGATTTCGGCCCTGAAACGACTTAGATCCCATTCCCGCGACCTAGGTAGACCAGTTCGTACAACTTGTCCTTAGTGGAGGCGGCGGGGATTGCACCCGCGTCCGCGGAACATCCTCCCGATGCTTGCTACGAGCGTTCCCGCGGAGTCTGATCTCGGTCGCCGGGTCGGTCGATCCGCGGGGTACGTTCCCGGCGCCATACCCTCCTGATGGTGTCCCCCGGCGGCCGAGGATCCTGCCGTCGGGGTGAGCCCGCTAGTTGAAGCCGCTACCCGGGCCGCGGGCCGCCCGGAGCGACTCCTCACCTAATTAAGCGGCGAGGAGACCCTTGTGTGGGTCAGTGCTGTTCGCACGTATTGGTTCCGGGAGAGTTTTACGAGGCCAACCCGGAGTCCTCGGCTCGCTACACCGGGACGATCACGCTCCACGTCGAAGCTGATTCGCCCCCGTTATGCCCCCTAGATTCTAGCGGCGGCAGTGCACGAGGCGGCGGGCTCGGCCCGCCGCGGAGTGATGCTATCCCGTAGGGGCGATTCCCAATTGGCGGGAGAGCGCCCTCGCGGCACTCTCGATGGCGACACCGATCACGCCATCCGGAGGACTCGAAAAATGGAATCGCACGACAGGGAGCAGAAGCGGCCGGAGGAGCGGGAGGGGCAGCCCGCTCCCGAGCGGCCCACCCCGCCCAGGCGCCGCCTCACCCGCTCCCGCGAGGACCGCATCGTCGCGGGCGTCTGCGGCGGCATCGCCCGCTACTTCGACATCGACCCGGTCTTCGTCCGGATCGCCGCGGTCGCGCTCGCCTTCGTCGGCGGCGCCGGCCTCCTCCTCTACCTCGCCGCCCTCCTCCTCATGCCGAGCGACGAGGGCGGCGCCGTGGTCGAGGCCTCGGGCGACCGGCGGAACCGTGCCCTGGTCATCGCCGGCGTGGTCGGCCTGCTCCTCGTGGCTTGGCCCTTTCTTCTCGGCGGCGGGTTTCTCCTCGCGGGAATTGGGATCCCGCTCGCCCTTCTGGTCGGCGTGGGCGTTCTCGTCTGGTGGCTCGTCTCCGGCGAAGGGCCCAGCGGCGAGCCCGGCGAGATCGCCCGTCGCGCCGCGCTCGGCATCGGCGTCCTCGTTCTCTGCTGCATTGTCTTCGTGGGCGGCGCCTTCCTGGCTGCCGGCGGGCCGGATTGGCTCGTTCCGGCTCTCGTCATCGCGTCGGGCGCCGCCATCGTTGCGGGCGCCTTCCTGAAGCCGATCCGCTGGCTCGTCCTCCCGGCGCTCGCCCTCGCGATCGCAGCCGGCGTGGTGGCCGCGGCGGGGATCGACATCGACGGTGGCATGGGCCAGCGCGAGTACAGCCCAGGGTCCACCGCGGACCTTCGCGACCACTACGAGCTGGGCATCGGCGAGCTCGAGGTCGACCTGCGCGGTACCGATCTGCCGGCCGGCGACGTGCCGATCGAGGTCGATCTGGGCATCGGCGAGGCAAGGGTCATCGTGCCCGACGACGTATGCGTCGCTACGTCGGCCGACATCGGCGCCGGCAACGTGAACACCTTCGGACACGACACCGGCGGCGTGGACGTCGACTTCGAGGAGACCCCGGACGCCTCGCCCGCCACCACCCGCATCCTGCTGGACGCCGACGTCGGACTCGGCGCCGTACGGGTGATGGAGCTGGAGGGGGCGTACCCGGGCGACAACTCTGCCTGCGAGGACACGGGCGAGCGTGCGAGCGGCTAGGCCCGACGTACGGGCGCTCGTCGCCGGCCTCGCCCTCCTCGCGCTCGGCGGTCTGCTCCTGCTCGACGCGCTCGGTGCCCTCGACCTCACGTTCGGCCTGTTCGCCCCCGTCGCGTGCGCCGCGGCGGGGGCGATCCTGCTGGCCAACGGCCTGAGCCGGAGAGAATGAGCTGGGCGCATGAGCGGGACAGGATGAGGCGCGCATGAGACGCGACCGTGCCGCCGGCTGGCTCGGCGGCGTCTGCGCGGGCATCGCACGTCGCTACGGGATCGACCCGGCCCTCGTGCGGCTCGCCTTCGTCATCGCCACGACGGCCGGCGGCCTGGGCATCTTCATCTACGCGCTCGGCTGGCTCGTGATCCCGGCGGGCGAGGCTCCGCGCCGGCGGCGCCTGGTCGGCGGCCGTGGCGCCATCGAGGTGGCGCTCGGCACGGGCCTGCTGCTCCTGAGCGTCCTGCTCACGTTCCGGGAGGTGGGCATCTGGTTCTCCGACGCGATCGTCTGGCCGCTGGTGCTGATCGCAAGCGGCGGTGCGCTGATCTGGCGTGGCTCCGCCACGGCCGCGCCGGCGCCGGGCGAGCCGGCCACGGCGCCGCTCGTGCGCCCCGATGCACCCGAGCCGGGCCCCGAACGGCCGACGCGCCAGTGGGCCGCCGCCGTCTCGCGCACAGGCATCGGCATCGCGCTCGTGATCGCGGCCGGCTTCGCGTTCCTTCAGGCCACCGGCGCGCTGAGCGCCGCGCGCGACGTGATCCTCGTCGCGATCGCCGTAGTCGTCGTGCTGGGGGCGATCTTCGCGCCCTGGATCCTGCGGCTCGTCCGCTCGCTCACCGAGGAGCGCGCCGAGCGCATTCGCTCGCAGGAGCGGGCCGAGATGGCGGCCCACCTCCACGACACCGTCCTCCAGACGCTGGCGCTCGTACAGCGTCGCTCGACCGACCCGCAGGAGGTGGCCGCGCTCGCCCGCCGGCAGGAGCGCGAGCTGCGCGCGTGGCTCGCGGAGCGGCCGGCGCCCGGGCGGGCGGCCACGCTGGCCCCGGCGCTCGAGGCGGCCGCCGCCGAGGTGGAGGAGCGTCACGGCGTGCCTGTGGAGGTCGTCGTCGTGGGCGAGCGCGAGCTCGACCAGGGGCTGGAGGCGCTGGTGGCGGCCGCCCGGGAGGCGATGACGAACGCCGCCAAGTTCGGGGCGGGCTCGCCGGTGGACGTCTACGCCGAGTCGAATTCCGACACGGTGCACGTGTACGTGCGCGACCGTGGCCCCGGCTTCGACCCGCACGACCTGCCGCCCGACCGCCACGGCGTGCGCGAGTCGATCGTCGGGCGGATGGAGCGGCACGGCGGCCGGGCACGGATCACGAGCGACCCGCAGACCGGAACGGAGGTGGAGCTTGAGCTCCCCGCGCGTGCTGATCGTTGACGACCACAGGCTGTTCCGCTCCGGCGTGCGGGCCGAGCTCGAGCCGCTGCTCGAGATCGCGGGCGAGGCCGGCAGTGTGGACGAGGCCGTCGACGCCATCGCGGAGCGCCGGCCGGACGTGGTGCTGCTCGACGTGCACATGCCGGACGGCGGCGGCGTCGAGGTGATCCGGCGGGCGGCGGAGCGCGACCTGCGGCCCTGCTTCCTGGCGCTGTCGGTGTCGGACGCTCCCGACGACGTGATCGCCGTGATCCGCGCCGGCGCGCGCGGCTACGTGACCAAGAACATCGCCCCCGAGGAGCTCGCCGACGCGGTGCACCGTGTGCACGACGGGGACGCGGTCTTCTCGCCGCGGCTGGCCGGCTTCGTTCTCGACGCCTTCGCCGGGCCGGCGCCCCAGCCCGAGACGGAGCTGGACGCGCTCACGCCCCGCGAGCGGGAGGTGATCCAGCACATCGCCCGCGGCTACATGTACAAGGAGATCGCGCTGCGGCTCGACATCTCGCCGAAGACCGTGGAGGCGCACGTCTCGTCGGTGCTGCGGAAGTTGCAGCTGTCGAGCCGGCACGAGTTGAGTCGGTGGGCGGCGGACCGGGGGCTATGAGGCGCGGGCGGCCGGCGCGCCGGCGCTAATAGCGCTCTGAGAGCGCCCGCTCCACCTCGCGCCGCGTGTCCCGGTCCTTGATAGCCCGGCGCTTGTCGTACATGTCCTTGCCTCTCGCCAGCGCCAGCTCCACCTTCGCCCGGGGGCCGCTGAAGTACACCCGCGTCGGCACCAAGGTCAGGCCCCGCTCGGCGGTCTTGCCGATCAGCCGCTCGATCTCCCGCTTGTGCAGCAGCAGCTTGCGGGGCCGCTCGGGGTCGTGGTTCTCGCGCGCCGGGTCGTACGGCGCGATGTGCATGTTGCGCAGCCACACCTCGCCGTCCCTCACCTCGGCGTAGGCGTCCTTGAGCTGCACCTCGCCGTTGCGCAGCGACTTCACCTCGGACCCCTGCAGCACGATCCCCGCCTCGATCCTCTCGAGCAGGTTGAAGCGGAAGCCGGCCTGCCGATTGGTCGCCACGTCGCCGGGCGCCGCCTTGCGCTTCTTCTTCTTGGCCATCCACTTACGAGTATGACCCGGCCGGCGAGAGATCCACGCGTCCGCGGGCGCTCTCGATCCGGTCCACCACCACCTCCACCGGGTCGCCGAGGCGGAGCTGGCGTCCCGAGCCCTCGGCCACGAGCGCGGTGCCCAGCTCGTTGAGCGTCCACCAGTCGCGCAGGCGGCGGATCGGGAGCAGGCCCTCGAAGCCCTCGTCGCCGAAGCGCACGAAGGCGCCCCGCTCGATCAGCCCCACCACCTCGCCGTCGAATGCCGGCGGCGCCACGGGATCCGCGTCCGCCAGCCGCCGCTCGAGCAGGAAGGCGAGGCAGACGTCGTCGGCGGCGCGCTCGATCTGCATGGCGTCGCGCTCGGCGGCGGAGGACACCAGCGCGGCGTCGTCCAGCTCGTGCGCGGGCGCCGCGGTGTGGTCGATGCCGAGGCCCTGGAGGAGCGCGCGGTGGGCGACGACGTCCGGGTAGCGCCGGATCGGCGAGGTGAAGTGGCAGTAGCTCGCGCTTGCAAGGCCGGCATGGCCGAGGTTCCTCGGCAGGTAGTAGGCCTGCTTCAGCGAGCGCAGCACGAGCACGCCGAACGCGGTGCGCCCGTGCGGCCAGCGCGCCACGATGCGCGAGATCTCAGCGACGAGATCCGCCGCCTGCTGCTGGGTCATGTGGTCCGGCACCGGCGGCGTGGGCACGTCGAGGGTGGCGAGCTGGTCGGCCAGGCGCGCCACCGCCTGCGGCTCGGGCCGCTCGTGCACCCGGTAGAGGGTGGGCAGCCTCGCCTCCGCCAGGTAGCGCGCCACCTGCTCGTTGGCGAGGATCATCAGCTGCTCGATCAGCTGGTGGGACTCGGTCTGCTCCTCGTACCGCACCCCCACCACGTGCCCCCCGCGGTCGAAGTCGAAGGTGGGCTCCGGGGCGCCGAGCTCGAGCGAGTCGCGCCGCTCTCGCAGCGCCCTCGCCACCTGGCGCGCGGCTTCGAGCGGCGCCGCCCACGGCTCCTCCGCGCGAGCGCGGCCGGCGAAGATAGCGTCCACCTCGCCGTAGGTGAGGCGGCGGTCGCTGCGCACGCGGGAGCGGTGGAAGGAGACGTTTCGCACCTCGGCGGCGTGGACCTCCATCTCCACGGTCACGGCGAGGCGCTCCTCTCCGGGGCGCAGCGAGCAGACGCGGTTGGACAGCACCTCGGGCAGCATCGGCTCCACCGCGGCGGGAACGTAGACGCTGGTCCCGCGGCGGTAGGCCTCGCGCTCGAGCGGGCCGCCGGGACGGACGTAGGCCGTCACGTCGGCGATGTGCACCCACACCCGCACGTGCCCGTCCTCGCGGTGGGCGGAGATGGCGTCGTCGAAGTCCCGGGCGTCGTCCGGGTCGATCGTGAAGGTGGGGAGCGCAGTGAGGTCCACCCGGGCGTCGGCTGCGTAGGGGTTCTCCGCGGCGCCCTCGGCCTCCGCCACGGCCGCGCGGCCGTAGGAGCGGTGCAGGCCACGGTCGAGCATCAGGCCCTCGAGCACGTCGCGCGCCACGTCGGGCCGGCCGAGACGCCGCACCACCCGTGCGCCGCGCTTGCCGGCGCCGACCAGCACGAGATCCCCCTCGTCCGCCCCGCCGCGCTCCACGGCGGTGCGCGGGCCGCGGCCGAAAAGCGGCTCGGCCACGAGGAAGCGCCCGCGCCGCTCGAGCACCGCGACGAGCGGCTGATCGAGGCGGCGCGGCGCGCGCCCGCCCCGCACCGCGGGTCGGCTCACCGGCGCTGACCGGTGACGACTTCGAGCGCTACGGGCAATGCCTCGTCGCGCTTGGTCCGCGGCTTGTCCCTCGCCCTGACTTCGGGTTTCAGGCCGTCCTCGCCGATCGTCTTGCCGCTCGGGAGGTAGTAGTTCGCGACGGTCAGGTCGAGGTAGCCGCCGTTCGAGAGCGGCTCCACCTCCTGCACGAGCCCCTTGCCGAACGTGTTGGTGCCGACCAGGGCGGCGCGTCCGCGGTCGCGCAACGCGCCGGCCACGATCTCCGAGGCGCTCGCACTGCCGCCGTCCACGAGCACGACGACGGGGATGTCCTCGTCGATCGCGTCGCCCTTGGCCGTCTCGGTGCGCTCGGGGCGTGAGCGGCCGCGCACCGACACGATCTCGCCGTCCTCGATGAAGAGGCTCGACACGAGCACGGCCTCGGACAGGAGGCCGCCCCCGTTGCCGCGCAGGTCGAGCACGAGGCGGTCGGCCCCACGCTCGGTGAGGTCGTCGACCTCGCCGCGCAGTGCGCCGTGGGCGCCGGAGCTGAACCCGAGCAGCTCGACGACCCCGATGTTCTCGCCGTCCCGCTCGACGATCCTGCTCTCGGTAACCGGCACGTCGATCCGCTCGCGCTCCACGGTCACCGTGCGCGAGTCCTCGGCGCCCGGGGTGAACACCTCCAGCTCCACCTCGGTGCCGGCCGGCCCCTTGATGCGACCGGTGGCCAGCTCGGTGTTGAGGCGGGCGATCGAGCGGCCGTCCACGGCGAGGATCACGTCGCCCTTCGCGATGCCGGCCTGCTGCGCGGGCGAGCCGTCGAACACGGTGAGCACCCTGAGTCCGCGGCGGTCCTCCTCGACGGTCATCCCCACGCCCTCGAACTCGCCCGAGATCGACTCCCGCACGGACCTGGCCTGCTCGGGGGTCAGGTAGTGCGAGTAGGGGTCGTCGAGCGACTCGACGATGCCTCTCAGCGAGGCCTCCTCGAGCGCCTCCTCCTCGACCGGCTTGTAGAAGTTGTCCTCGATCTTGTCGATGATCTCGGCGCGGAGCGCGCGGTCCTCCTCGACGAAGGCGTCGCGGACGCCTTCGGGGAGCACGTCCGGATGGCCGCCCAGGAAGATCCCAAGCAGCAGAGCGAGGAACGCGGAGACGGTGGCGATGCCTGCCGTGCGCACCGTTCTGAGGGTAGTGGTGGGGGTGTAACGGCCCGCTAAACCTGGAGGAAGCGGCGCAGCGTAAGTCCGCTGCCGAGCGCCGACACCGCCACACAGGCCACTAGCAGGACCGTCACCAGCAGCGGGAAGTCGATCGTGTCGGGCGCCGCCAGCAGCGCGAAGTCGTCCGACAAGGGGTCGATGAAGGTCTGCTTGCCGATCGCCAGCAGCAGGACCGCCAGCAGGCCGCCGAAGAAGCCGACGATCACGCCCTCGATCACGAACGGCCAGCGGATGAACCAGTTGGTGGCGCCCACGAGCTTCATCACCTCGACCTCGCGGCGGCGGGCGAAGATCGAGAGGCGGATCGTGTTGGCCACGAGCGCGATGGACGCGAACACGAGCAGGGCGGCGAGCCCGGCGGCGAGGGCTTTCACGAGGCTGGTGGCGGAGAGGATCTTGTCGGTCTCGCCCTCGCGGTTCTTCACGTCCTCGATCGCCGCCAGCGCCGGCCGGCCGCCGGACATGAGGCTTCCCTCGATCACGTGCAGCTCGTCGGGATCCTCGGGTGTGACGCGGAACAGGTCGGGCAGGGGGTTGGTGCCGAGCAGCTCGATCGCCTCGTCGGTCTCGATCTTGCGGCCGAGCTCCTCGAGCGCCTCGGACTTCGAGATGAACTCGACGGACTTGACGTTGGAGGTGCCCTCGAGCTCCTCTTGCAGCTCGGCGCGGTCGGCCGGGCTGGCATCCGTCTTCACGTAGACGTCGAGCACCACGCGGCCGCGCACCTCGTTGGCCGTGCCGGTCGTGGCCTGCACGATCGGGATGAAGACGCCCAGCACGAGCGCGGTCAACAGCACGGTGAGGAGTGCCGCCAGCGCCGGAGCGGAGCTTCGCCTGAGGCCGCGCAGGGCCTCCCTGAGGAAGAAGCCGATCTTCATGGCTTAGTTCGGGTGTCCCTCCGAGCCCACGCCCATCTCGCCGCGCAGGCGGATCGCGAACTCGGTGGTGGACTCGTCCGGCCGGTACAGGCCCGACAGCTCGTCGCGGATGATCCGGCCCTCGCGCAGCTCGATCACGCGGCGGCGCATCTTGTCGACCATCTCCTTGTCGTGGGTGGCCACGACGACGGTGGTGCCGGTCCGGTTGATCCGGTAGATCAGCTGCATGATCCCGATGGAGGTCTCGGGGTCGAGGTTGCCGGTGGGCTCGTCGGCCAGCAGCAGCGGCGGGTGGTTCACGAAGGCGCGCGCGATCGAGACGCGCTGCTGCTCGCCGCCCGACAGCTCGTCGGGGAAGTTGTGGAGCTTGGTGGAGAGGCCGACCAGGCGAAGGATGTCCGGGACCTTGCGCCGGATCTCCTGGCGCGGCTCGCCGATCACCTGCAGCGAGTAGGCGACGTTGTCGTACACCGTGCGGTTGGGCAGCAGCTTGTAGTCCTGGAAGACGACGCCGATGTTGCGGCGCAGATACGGGAGGCGACCGCGGGGGATCTCCCCCAGCGTGCGGCCGGCGATCGAGATCTGGCCCTTGGTCGGCTCGAGCTCCTTCATCAGCAGGCGGATGCAGGTGGACTTGCCACACCCGGTCGGCCCGACGAGGAACACGAACTCCCCGCGGCCGATTCGCATGGACACTCCCTCGAGGCCGACGGAGCCGCCGTCGTAGACCTTCGTCACGTCGCGGAACTCCACGACCGGCACGCCGCTCGCTTGCGCGGGGCGGCGCTGGGGCTGTGTTTCGGCAGTCGCCATGCGGCGATCCATTAGTAGCGGTGGTCGGCGGGAAACCCTACGAGTGCAAGGGTTTCTGCACCACGCGCCAGCGCGTGAAGAGGTCGCCCCCGCCCTCGGCCACCGAGACCAGCTCGAGCTCCGCGGGCTCCACGAGCTCCCTTCCGGCGACGATGGTGAGCGCCGCGGCGCCGCCGGCCAGCTTGGGGTTGAGCGTGAGGAAGAGCTCGTCGACGAGGCCGGCGGCGAGCAGGTGGGAGTTGAGCGTGGGACCGCCCTCGCACAGCACGGAGCGGATGCCGTGGTCCTCGCGGAGGCGGGCCATCAGGAGCTGGAGGTCGTCACCGACGCGGGCGTACTCGACCTGCTCGCCGACGCCCTCGAGGGTGGCGTCAGAGCCGGTCCCGATCACGACGCGCTGCTCGGGCTCGTTGAGGAGCGGCAGGTCGGCGGGGAGGTCGAGCCGTGCGCTGACGATCACCGCGAGCGGATCGTGGGCGAGGCCCTCGCGCTCGCGCTTGTCGCGCAGCTCGTCGGACTTGGCCATGCGGCCGTAGCGCTCGATCCGGACGGTGCCGGCGCCGGCCATGACGGCGTCGGCCTGGGTCCGGAGGTGGTGGAAGAGCTGACGGTCGAGCTCCGTGGAGAGCCCCTTGGTGCGCCAGTCGATGGTGGCCTTGCCGTCGAGGCTCGAGACCATGTTGAGGACGAGGTAGGGGCGGTGCTCCGGGGCCTTGTCGCCGAGCCGAAGCTGGGAGGCGAGCTCAGCCGGCGAGGTCTCGCGCTGCTCCGGATAGAGGAGTTGCACGGGGCGGCAGGCTAACGGCCCGCCGCGCACGCCCTAGTTGGAGCGGATCACGCAGTACCCGGGGAACTCGAAGTTCCCCGGCCCGCTGCCGCGGGCGGCGCGGTATATGCCGCCGTCGCTCGGGGTGGTCATGTCGAAGCGGTTCTCGGCGCCGCAGCACTCCTCGGAGTGGTCGACGCGGGGGCGTCGGGCGACGACCTGGAGCAGCCCGGAGTTGGCGCGACGTCCGTAGGCGTCGGTGCGGAAGCGGGAGCGGCCGCGGTTGCGGACGACCCAGCGGGGGTGGAAGACCGCGCGCTTGTCGCCCTTGCAGTAGGAGTCCCAGCCGGCGGGGTCGTGGGGGCCGCAGGCGAAGGGCTTGTTGAAGACGATCCGCTCCGGGTTCTGTGGGTCGAACTGCGTGATCGCGTTGTCGATCCCGAAGGCCGGGCGTGCCCTGAACACGCCGCCGACGTCGAGCGTGGTCGCCCACTCCTCGTAGACGTTCTTGCAGTGCGGGCTGGGGAGCAGACGCATGGTCGCGCTGCGGCGGGCGCCGGGACAGTTGGGGACGGCCTCGCCGAAGTCCGCCATCGTGCGGGTGTGGGCGAGGAGGCGGCTGGGCCTGCGGCTCCGGAAGAGCCAGGTCTCAAGGGAGTGGAAGCGGACGGTGCCGCGGCGGGGCGACCCGGAGCCCTGGTGCAGCACCATCATCCATGCGAGGCCCTTGCGGTCCTCATTCGCGACGAACACCTTGAAGCCGGGATGGGGCTCGTCGCTCCCGGCGTGGGCCCCGATCGGCCCGAAGGCGGGCATCCCCGTGCGACGGAAGTGACGGAACGCGCGCGGGTTGGAACCATGTTCGTGTCCGAACGCGCACCCATAGCGTGGATCGCGAGGAGGATGCCAGGTGGCCCACGCGCGGCCGCCCTTCTGGACGGTGTAACGATCGTGGACCCACTCGGCGCAGACCGGCGTGCCGTCGGGAGCCCGCGGCTGGGTGTGGTCGACGGGGTCCGGCGTGCCGGCGGCCGACTCCGCCCCGCCGCCCCACGCGGCGGCGAACCCCATCAGGGCTGCTGCAACCAGGTGCACGAGTCGCTTGGACACGTCAGCCGGGCCCGGGTTTCGGTCGAGCGACCGTCTGGGTGTTACGGGATGCCGTTCGGGTGTTACGGCCCGATCGCGACCATGCGCTCGATCGGGATGCGAGCGCGTTCCGCGAGCTCGGCGTCCACCTTCACCTGCGGCTTCAGGTCGCGCAGGGTGTCGTGCAGCTTCGGCAGCGTGATCATCTTCATGTAGCGGCACGCGGCGGCCCGGTTCGCGGGGACGAAGGACTTCGACGGGTTCTCCTTCGCCAGCGGATGCAGCATTCCCGTCTCGGTCGCGACGATGAAGGTGTCGGCGTCCGATTCGCGCGCGAAGCTGAGCATGCCGCCAGTGGAGAGCATGTGGGTGTGCTCGGGGTCGATGTCGCCGGAGGCCACGTACTCCATGACCTGGGTCGTGCAGCCGCACTCCGGGTGGATCATGAACTCGGCGCTCGGGTGGGCGGCCCTGACATCCGAGATGTCGCGTGGGCGGATGCCGGCGTGGACGTGGCACTCGCCGTCCCAGACGTGCATGCGACGGCCCGTCACCCGCTCGACGTAGGCGCCCAGCCACATGTCGGGGCCGAACAGGATCTCCACGTCATCGCCATGCTCGCGGCGGATGTGCTCGACCACCCGAACGGCGTTCGACGACGTGCAGCAGTAGTCGGTCTCCGCCTTGACCTCGGCGGCGGTGTTCACGTACATCACGACGATCGCGCCGGGGTGCTCGGCCTTCCAGGCGCGTAGCTGGTCGGCGGTGATGGAGTCCGCGAGCGAGCAGCCCGCCTTCAGGTCGGGCAGGAGCACGGTCTTGTCCGGGCTGAGGATCGAGGCGGTCTCGGCCATGAAGTGGACGCCGCAGAAGGCGATCACGTCGGCGTCGGTGGCAGCCGCCTTGCGCGAGAGGCCGAGCGAGTCACCGACGAAGTCGGCGACGTCCTGGACCTCAGGCACCTGGTAGTTGTGGGCGAGGACGACCGCATTGCGCTCCTCGGCGAGCGCGCGCACCTGATCCTGGAGGCGGGCGACCTCGTCCGCGTCGAGCGCTGGACCGAAGGCGAGGGGCGGATCGGTAGCCGGAATGAGGGTGGGCAGCTCGATGGGCTTCATAGGGCCAGTTTTTGCCTTATGATCGAAAACCGATGCCCGCAGAGGATACCACGGTCTCCGACTCTGAGTCGAAAACCGGCGCTGCCGGGCGGGACTCCCCTACCCACGTGACCCTCGCCGTTGTTCTCCAGGTGCGGGACCAACGCCTCTCCGTCCTCCTCTGGGAGCGTGCCAGGGATCCGTTTGCTGGGGCGTGGTCCCTTCCCGGTGGGTATCTCGAGCCGGGGGTCGATCTCGAGCTGTCCATTCGGACTCATCTCGCTCGCAAGGTCGACGTGGCCGAGCTCTCCTGGCTCGAGCAGCTCGAGACCCTCAGCGATCCCGCGCGGCATCCGGCCGAGTGGCAGCTCGCCACCGCCTATCTCGGGCTGGTGCCTCGCGGTCTCGATCCCGCCCTTCCCGCCGACACGGCATGGCACCCCGTCGACGCCCTCCCGGGCAGCATCGCGTTCGACCACGAGAGCATCGTCCTCGCGGGCCGAGAGCGGCTTCGGGCCAAGCTGTCCTACACCAACATCGGCTTCGCCCTCGCCCCCGAGCGGTTCTCGATCTCCGAGCTGAGCGCGATCTACAGCGCCGCGCTCGGCTACCCCGTCGACCCGACCAACCTGCGCCGGGTGCTCGAGCGCCGCCGTCTGCTCGAAGCCACGGGCGAGCGCCGGGCTCCCGGCCGCGAGGGCGGCCGCCCCGCAGCGGTGTACCGCTTCACGTCGCGCGACCTCGAGGTCACGGACCCGTTCGCGGTCCTGCGGCCGCCGGCGGGCGCGAAGGGCTGAGCGGAAGTTAGACCGGCGGGCGCGACGAGCTGAGCGGAAGCCAGAGCCGCCGGACGCCGCGGCTAGGCCGAGAGGCTGGCCTCGGCCGGCGCCTGTGGCTCGGGCATGCGCAATAGGCGGGCCACCACGGTCATTGCCCGGGTTATCGGTGGCTTGCAAGGGGTTCTGGAGACCTGTTTCTCAGAGCGGGTCCAGCAGCAGGCTCACGTCGAGCGCCGGCGCCGAGTGCGTCAGCGCCCCGATGCTTATGTAGTCCACCCCGGTCTCCGCCACGGCGCGGATCGTCTCCAGCGTGATCCCGCCCGACGCCTCCAGCTCCGCCCGGCCGCCCGCCAGCTCCACCGCCCGTCGCAGCTCCTCCACCGGCATGTTGTCGAGCAAGAGCCGCTCCACCCCCGCCTCCAGCGCCGCCGACACCTCCCCTAGCGACGCGCACTCCACCTCGACCACGACCCCAACGGGCGCCCCCGCCAACGCCCGTCGCGCCGCCTCCGACACCCCTCCTGCAAGCGCCGCGTGGTTTTCCTTCACCAGGATCGCGTCGAACAGCCCGGCCCGGTGGCTGACCCCCCCGCCCGCCCGCACCGCGTCCTTCTCCAAAGCCCGCAGCCCGGGCGTCGTCTTGCGCGTGTCGAGCACCCGCACCCCCGTCCCCTCCACCGCCGCCACGTACCGCGCCGTGGTCGTGGCCACCCCCGACAGCCGCCCCAGGAAGTTCAGCGCCACCCGCTCGGCGGCGAGGATCGACGCCGCGCGGCCCGCCAGCTCCGCGACCAGCCCGCCCTCGCGCCACTCCCCCTCGCGAGCATGGCCATGCCAGCGCAGCTCCGGGTCCACCCGCTCGAACACCGCCCGAGCCACCCCCACGCCGCCCAAGACCCCCGGTGCCTTCTGCTCGATCCGCGCCCGGGCAAGCGCACCCTCCGGGACCACCGCCGCGGTGGTCAGGTCGCCGTCGCCGATGTCCTCCCGCAGCGCACGGTCGATCAGGTCCAGCATGACGCGGCAGGGTATGCGATGGTCCCAACTGGTCGAGAGACCTGGGGAGGATGGACTCGCGCGATACTTACGCCGGCGCCGATCTCGCCACCTCGCGGCGCTTCCAGGCAGGGCTGCTCGGACTCTGCGGCCTTCTGACGCTCGCGTTCCTGCCGTTCGAGCCCGTGGACGACCAGATCGGCGACGCCGGCTGGGCGATCGCCGCCGGCCTCGGACTCGCGGCCATCGGGGGCGCCTTTCTGATCCGGCGGCGCGAGCCGAGCTTCGACGACCTGCTCGTGCTCGCCTACTCCGGAATAGCGGGAATCGCCCTGCTCAACTACCTCGCCGGCGGCGGCTCCTCGGCCTACGAGGACCTGTACGTGCTCTGGCTCGGCACCGGCGCCGCCCACCCCCCGCGGCGCGCGATCGCCCACCTCGCCACGATGGTCGCCGCGCTCGCCCTGCCGCTGATCTACGAGGGGACGAGCGGCGAGACGGTCCGCGACCTGGCCGCCGAGGCGCTCATCCTGATCGCCCTGGGCGCCGTGCTCACCGCTTACCAGGCCGGGATCAGGCGCCTGCGCGCCGGGCTCCAGGAAGGCGCGGCGGTGGAGCGCCGGCTCGCGCGCGTGGACGAGCTGACCGGCCTCGGCAACCGGCGCGCCTTCGACGAGACGATCACCGTCGAGAGCGTGCGCGCGGCCCGCGAGGGCGTGCCGCTGAGCGCGGCGCTCGTCGACGTGGACAACCTCCGCAGCATCAACGACGAGTACGGCCACCTCGAGGGCGACGCCGTCCTACGCTGCGTGGCCCGCGCGATGGAGAGCTCGCTGCGCCCCGGCGACCGCCCGTTCCGCTGGGGCGGTGACGAGTTCGTGGTGGTGATGGCCGACACCGAGCTGGAGACCGCCCGCGAGGTGCTCGGGCGCATGGCGGAGGCCGTGGCCGGGTCCTGTCACGCGCCGGACGGCAGCCCGGTGGGGCTGACCTGGGGCGTCGCGAAGCTGACGTCGGGCGCCACGGCCGAGGACCTGCTGGCCGCCGCCGACCTCGCCCTGCTCGAGCGGAAGGCAGAGAAGGGGCGGTGAGTTGGCCGGCGGCGGCCAGGCATAGCCGGCGAAAACCGAGCCTGACAAGGACGCAGGGTCGAAGCCGTGCTGGGCACGGCGAGACCCGAGGACGCCGTCAGGTGACGGTTTGCAGCCGGTCTATGCCGGCCGCGGCATAAGCGTCGACTTCGTCCAGCGTCTCGTGCTCGAGCAGCGCGTCCACGAGGCGGTCGAGCCGCTCGCGGTTGTCCGCGACCAGGTCGCGCGTGTGGTCGAGCTCCTCGTCCACGATCCGGCGGACCTCGGCGTCGACCAGCTCCTGGGTGGCTTCCGACACCGGGTCGGCGCCGGGCAGGAGCGGGGTCTGCCCCTGCTGCGGCGCGACCGTCAGGAACCCGACCTTCGCGCTCATGCCCCAGCGCGCCACCATCCCACGCGCGATCCCGGTGACCTGCTGGATGTCCGACTCGGCGCCCGTGGTCACGCTGCCGTACACGACCTCCTCCGCGACGCGCCCGCCGGCCGACACCCGGATCTTCGCCCGCAGCTCCTCCTCGGAGTAGTTGAAGCGGTCGTCCTCCGGCGTGGAGAGCGTCACGCCGAGCGCCTGCCCGCGGGGGATGATCGAGACCTTGCGCACCGGGTCCGCGCCCGGCGTGAGCATGCCGACGATCGCGTGCCCGCCCTCGTGGTAGGCGATCCGGCGCCGGTCCTCCTCACCCAGCACGATCTTTCGCTCCGCGCCGAGAACGATCTGCTCGAGCGCATCGGTGAAGTCCGCCCGGCCCACCTTCTCGTGCCCGCGGCGGGCGGCGAGGAGGGCTGCCTCGTTAACGAGGTTGGCGAGCTCGGCGCCCACCATGCCCGGCGTGCTCTGGGCGATCTGGCCGAGGTCCACGTCGTCCGCCAGCGGGACCGAGCGGCTGTGCACGCGCAGGATCATCTCGCGGCCGGCGCTGTCGGGCGGCTGTACCGCCACCCGCCGGTCGAAGCGTCCGGGCCGAAGCAGCGCGGGGTCGAGCACATCCGGCCGGTTCGTCGCGCCGAGAACGATGACCCCGGCGGCGGGGTCGAAGCCGTCCATCTCGGTCAGGATCTGGTTGAGGGTCTGCTCGCGTTCGTCGTGGCCGCTGAGCACGCCGCCGCTGCCGCCGCGGGCGCGGCCGATCGCGTCGAGCTCGTCGATGAAGACGATCGCCGGCGCCGCCTCCTCGGCCTGGCGGAAGAGGTCGCGGACGCGCGAGGCGCCCACGCCCACGATCGCCTCGATGAACTCCGAGGCGGAGGAGGAGTAGAACGGGACGCCCGCCTCGCCCGCCACGGCCCGGGCCAAGAGCGTCTTGCCGGTCCCGGGCGGTCCCGAGAGCAGCACGCCGCGCGGGATGCGCGCGCCCAGCTTGGCGTACTTGTCGGGGTTGCGCAGGAAGTCGACGACTTCGACGAGCTGCTGCTCAGCCTCCTCGATGCCGGCCACGTCCTCGAAGGTGACGGTCTGCTTCTCGGACTCGACGAGCTTGGCCCGCGAGCGGCCGAACTGGCCGAGCACCCCGCCCGGACCGCCGCCCGCGCCTCCGGCCGCGCGCCGCAGGAAGAAGATGAACAGGGCCACCAGCAGGAGTGTCGGGCCGAACGAGAAGAGGATGGTCTCGAGCAGCGAGCGCTCGCCGGGCGGCTCGGCGTTGATCGTCACGTCCTGCTGCTCGAGCACCTGGGACAGCTCGTCCTCGTTGGCGAACGTGGGGATCTCGGTCTCGAACTTCTCCGCCTCCTCGCCCTCGTGCCGGACGGGCTCCCGGAACGTGCCCTGCACGGTCTCCCCACGCGAGGAGATCTCCTCGACGTTGCCCTCCCGGGCCTCCTGCAGGAAGGTCGGGTTGTAGGGGACCTGGATGCGCTCCTCGGCGGGCGCGAAGATCGCGACGATCAGCCAGTTGAGGAGGAAGAGGACCGCAAGGATGAGGAGAAAGCGGCGGCCGCTCCAGGGCAGCATGGGCGGCTTCTCCGGGGGCCGGTCCACGCGCACGTCGCCGCGCTTGGGATCGCGCGGCGGGAGCGGCGTGCGCGGATCCGGGGGGCGAGCCTCGTTGGCCATCATCCAAGGGTATAGGCCGATCGGGGGCCTATTCTGAGAGGAGGATGAGGCAGCAGCTCAGACCCCTCTTCGACCAGGTCGTGATCAAGGAGCTCGAGCCCGACCGGGTGCGACGCTCCGGGCTCGTCCTGCCTCCCGGCGACCACCAGACGCCGCCCCAGCACGGCATCGTGCTGGCGGTCGGCCCGGGCCTCGACTGGTGGGGTCACGTGGGCGTGAAGATGCCGGTGAAGCCGGGCGACCACGTGGTGTTCCCCGCCTCGGCGGGCGTGTGGGTGGAGGTCGAGGAGGAGCGGCTGCTGGTCTGCCGCGTGGGCCAGCTCCTGGGAGTGCTCGAGGAGGCCGAGGACCTGCCGGACGACGCGCTGCAGGCGTTCGAGGACGAGGCTTAGGCCCGGCGCAGCAGCTCCGCCCGCACGAACTCGTCGAGGTCGCCGTCCAGCACGCCCTGGGCGTTTCCGGCCTCCACGTTCGTGCGGTGGTCCTTCACCATCGTGTAGGGGTGCAGCACGTAGGAGCGGATCTGCGAGCCCCAGCCCACGTCCTGCGCGTCGCCCTTCTCCTTCGCGATCTCCTCCTGGCGGCGGCGCTCCTCCAGCTCGATCAGCTTCGCGCGCAGCATCCGCATCGCGGTGTCGCGGTTCGACGACTGCGAGCGCTCGTTCTGGCACTGCACGACGATGCCGGTCGGGCGGTGGGTGATGCGCACCGCCGAGTCGGTCTTGTTCACGTGCTGGCCGCCGGCGCCCGACGCGCGATAGGTGTCGACCTGGAGGTCCTCCGGGTCGATCTCCACGTCCACGGCGTCCTCCACCAGCGGCGCCACCTCCACGCCCGCGAACGCCGTGTGGCGCCGCGACTGGGCGTCGAACGGCGAGATCCGCACCAGCCGGTGCACGCCCTTCTCGGCCGAGAACAGCCCGTACGCGTTCTCGCCGCGGGCGATGAACGTCGCCGACTTGATCCCCGCCTCCTCCCCCGGGGAGGCCTCCTTCAGCTCCACGTTCATGCCGCGCCGCTCTGCCCAGCGCATCAGCATGCGGAGCAGCATCTCGGCCCAGTCCTGTGAGTCCGTGCCGCCCGCGCCGGCGTTCACCGTCACCACGGCGTCGCCGGAGTCGTACTCGCCGCTGAACAGGCGCGCCTCCTCCAGCTCGCCGAGCCGGGCCTCGATGCCCGCGCGCTGCTCCTCGAGCTCGGCCGCGATCGAGTCGTCCTCGGCGGCCATCTCCTCGAGCGCCTCGAGGTCGTCCACGTCGCGCTCGAGCGACCGGAAGCCCTGCAGCCGGCGGCTGACGGACGCGTGCTCCGCGGAGGTGCGGGCGGCGGTCTCCTGGTCGTCCCAGAAGCCCGGCGCCTGCATCTGCCCCTCCAGCTCGGCTACGCGAGCTTCGAGCCGAGCCGGGTCAAAGGTAGTCCGCGAGCAGCTTCAGCTGGTCGCGGAGGCCACTGGCGTCGTTACTGGGCGCCATGGCACTTCTTGAACTTCTTGCCGGAGCCGCACCAGCAGGGGTCGTTGCGGCCGAGCTTCTCGTGCTCGTCGAGGCGGCGCGTCTCCACGACCGGAATGGAGCCGGCCACCTCGTCCGCGGCCAGCTCGGCCGCCTCCGCCGCCGCCGGCGGGAGCGCCGTGCCGGCCGCTGCGGCGATCGCGTCGCGGCCCTGGGCGGCGTGGCCGCCCGAGTAGTTGAGCCGGCCGCCGGTGGTGCTGCTGCCGCGGCCGGCGCCCCAGCCCGTCGGGGCCTGCTGTGGCTGCTCCTGCTCCACCGCGACCTCGACGTTGAAGATGTAGCGCGCGAACTCGTCCCAGATGTTGTTCATGAGCTCCGTGAACATCTCGAAGCCCTCGTTCTTGTAGGCCACCAGCGGGTCGATCTGCGCGAACCCGCGCAGGTGGATGCCCTCGCGCAGGTAGTCCATGTCGTGCAGGTGCTCGCGCCAGCGGTTGTCGATGATCTGGAGCAGCATGTAGCGCTCGAGCGCGCGCATGAGCTCCTCGCCGAGCTCCGCCTCACGCTCGTTGTAGGCGTCGACCACGTCCTCGCGCAGCTTCTCGACGAACGCCTCGCGCCCCTCGCCCTCACCGACGTCGTCGGGGTCGTAGGAGACCGGGTAGATCTGCTCGAGCTGGGTGAACAGCGCGTCGAGGTCCCAGTCCTCCTGGTACTCGCCCTGCATGTACTCCCCGGCGAGCCGCTCGATCGCGTCGGCGATCTGGGTGCGGGCCACGTCGGACATGTCCTGGCCCTCGAGGATGCGGTCGCGGTACTCGTAGATGATCTCGCGCTGCTGGTTCATCACGTCGTCGTACTCGAGGACGCGCTTGCGCTGCAGGAAGTTCTGGTCCTCGACCTTCTTCTGAGCGCCCTCGATCTGCTTGGTGAGCATCTTGTGCTCGATCGGCAGCTCGTTGCCATCCTCGTCCGCCTGGGCGAGGTACTTGTTGTCGAGGATGCGGTAGATGCGGTCGCCCGCGAAGAGGCGCACCAGGTCGTCCTCCGCCGAGAGGTAGAAGCGGGACTCGCCCGGGTCGCCCTGGCGTCCTGAGCGGCCGCGCAGCTGGTTGTCGATCCGGCGCGACTCGTGGCGCTCGGTGCCGAGGATGAAGAGGCCGCCGGCCTCCTTGACCCTCTCGCGGTCCTCGGCCACGCGCGCCTCCATCTGTGGGAAGAGCTCGTCCCAGGCTCGGTCCCACTCGTCGGTCCCGGGCTCGAGGCCGCGCTTCTGGAGTTCCAGCTGGGTGAGGTGCTCCTCGTTGCCGCCGAGCTTGATGTCCACGCCGCGGCCGGCCATGTTGGTGGCGATCGTGACCGCGAACGGCTGCCCGGCCTCGGCGATGATCTCGCCCTCGCGCTCGGCGTGCTCGGGCTTGGCGTTCAGGACGGTGTGCTTGATGCCGCGCTTGTCGAGCTGCCTCGACAGCAGCTCGGAGACCTCGACCGAGATCGTGCCCACCAGCACCGGCTGGGCGAGCTTGTTGCGCTCCTCGATCTCACGTACGACGGCGCTCCACTTACCGTCCTTCGTCTTGTAGATCTGGTCGTTGTTGTCCCGCCGGATCATCGGCTCGTTTGTCGGGACCTCGACCACCTGGAGGTTGTAGATCTTCATGAACTCGGTGGCCTCGGTGAGGGCCGTGCCGGTCATGCCCGCGAGCTTCTCGTAGCGCCGGAAGTAGTTCTGGTACGTGATCGTGGCGACCGTCTGGTTCTCCTCCTGGATCGGCACGCCCTCCTTGGCCTCCACGGCCTGGTGGAGGCCCTCCGACCAGCGCCGCCCTTCCAGGATGCGGCCGGTGAACTCGTCGATGATCTTCACCTGGCCGTCGATCACCGCGTAGTCGACGTCCTTCTTGTAGAGCGACTCCGCCTTCAGCGCCTGCTGCAGGTGGTTCACGAGGTGGCCGTACTCGGCGCGGTAGAGGTTGTCGATGCCGAGGAAGCGCTCGGCCTTGGCCACGCCCTTCTCGCTGACGGCGACGGTCTTGTGCTTCTCCTCGGGCTCGTAGTCGTAGTCGGCCTCCCAGTCCTTCGACTTAGCCTCGAGGCCCTCCGGCTTCTTGCCCGGCTCCATCGTGCGCGCGAGCTGGGCGAACTTGTAGTAGAGGTCGGCGGCCTTCTCGGGCTGCCCCGAGATGATCAGCGGGGTGCGCGCCTCGTCGATGAGGATGTTGTCGACCTCGTCGACGATCGCGTAGCCGTGGCCGCGCTGGACCTTCTCCTCGAGGGAGTCGGCGAGGTTGTCGCGCAGGTAGTCGAAACCGAACTCGGAGTTGGTGCCGTAGACGACGTCGCGCGAGTAGGCCTCCATCTTGTCGATGGGGTGCATCTGCGACTGGATCACCCCGACGGTCACGCCCAGCAGGTCGTAGATCGGCTTCATCCAGTTGGCGTCCCGGCGGGCGAGGTAGTCGTTGACCGTCACGAGGTGTATGCCGCCGCCCTTGACGGGGTGGCCGTTCTCGTCGCGGGCGGCCAGCGCGTTCAGGACGATCGGGAGGGTGGCGGTGAGCGTCTTGCCCTCGCCGGTCTTCATCTCGGCGATCGAGCCGTCGTGGAGGACCATGCCGCCGATCAGCTGCACGTCGAAGTGGCGCTGCTCGAGCGTGCGCCTGCCGGCCTCACGGGTGAGCGCGAAGGACTCGAACAGGAGGTCCTCGAGCGGCTCCCCGTTCAGGTGGCGCTCGCGCAGCGCCTCGTAGCGCGCGCGCAGCTCGTCGTCCGACTCGAGCTCCAGCTCGGGCTCGTAATCGTTGATGCGGGCGACGTTCCGCTCGAAGGCCTTGAACTTCTTGGACTCGCCCACCCGCAGGGCGCGGTCGAGGATGGACATCAAAGCTACGGTAGCAACGCGGGGTGGCGCTCAGGGGCGCCAGGCGGCCACGTAGCCGGGGGTCTCGACAGCCGGGTCGAGGTGGGGGTCGGGCTCGGGTTCGGCGACCTGCGTGCTCAGGGGGAGCACGCCCGCCCAGACGGGCAGGTCGTAGTCCTCGTCGTCGTCGATCGGGGGGCCGGTGCGTACCTTGGCCGAGGCCTCGTCGAGGGGCAGCCGGAGCACCTTGGTGCCCTTGAGCTCCTGGCGCGAGGGGGGCCTCACGTCGGCCCAGCGGCCGGGGACGAGCTTGTTGGTGAAGAGCTCGAGTGCCTGTTCGCGCTCGTGCTCGGGCTCGACTGGGCGGGCCTCCCCGAAGACGACGACCGAGCGGTAGTTGACGGAGTGGTGGAAGGCGGAGCGGGCGAGGACGAGCCCGTCGACGAGCGTGACGGTCACGCAGACGGGGGCCCCTTGCTCGAGCGTGCGCAACATGCGGCTGGCGGCGGAGCCGTGGAGGTAGAGCCGGTCGTCCACGCGGGCGTGGAGGGTGGGGATGACGACCGGGGCACTGTCGTGGACGAAGCCGACGTGGCAGATGAGGGCCTCGTCGAGGATGGCGTGGACGGTCTCGCGCTGGTAGGCGCCTCGCTGGGGGATGCGGCGGACGCGGGTGCGTTCGGTGGGAGCGGCGGCCATGCGCCCCGCAAGCTTACGCGGCGCGCTCCTGGCCCTTCTGCGCTTCGCGGCGGGCGCGGCGCTTGTCGCGGTGCTTCTTGACCTGTCGGGCGAGGTCGTCGGCCATCAGGTTGATGGAGTGGCCCATGTCGGTGGAGCGCTCGCTGGCGCGGAGGGTCACGCCCTTCAGGTGGAGGGTGGCCTCGGCGATCTGCGAGTCCTTGATCGCCGGGTTGCGCTCCTCGCGCAGCTCGATCTCCAGCTCCGCGAGAGGTGAGACCTGACGAGACACCTTGGACAGCTTCTTCTCCAACCGGGAGCGAAGCTCGTCGTCGACCGTGGCGCCGTTCCGGCCCTTCACCTGGATGCGCATCTGCCCTCCTCGGTAGCCGTCGTCCGATGGTAAAGGGTGATGCGCACCCGGCCAACCCGGTGCGGCGCGGCGGCGCGGTGGCGCGGTGGCGACGGACCATCGCTCGGCGAGCTGGCGGGGCGCGGCGTCTCAGCGACCTGGCGTGCGCGCGAAGGCGATCGCGGCCACCTCTTTCGCGCCCGCTTCGCGCAGCGCGGCGGCGCACGCGGCGAGGGTGGCGCCGGTCGTGACTACGTCGTCGACGATCAGCGCGACCGGCGGGGCGCGCCCGCACGGCTCGATCGAGCCGGCCGGGCCCGTGAGCCGTGCGGCCCGGGTGCGTCCGACCTGGGGCGGTCCCGGTCCGTGACGGCGCAGGCAGTGGGAGCTGCCGGGGTCGGTCCTTCGCGCGATCTCCGAGGCCAGCACGGCGGCCTGGTTGAAGCCACGCCGCCGGAGCCGGACCGGGTGGAGAGGAACCGGCACAAGCGCGCCGCGAAGGAGACCGGCCGGCGCGGAGGCGACGGCGATCGCCGCCATCTCGCTCGCGAGCGAGAGCGCGCCGTGGAACTTGAGGGCGCGGACGAGGTCGCGAGCCGGTCCCTCGTAGGCAACCGGCGCCCAGATGCGGACCCCGGCCACGAGCACCGGCTCAGGTGGCAGGAAGACGAGGCCGCCGCGGCAGCCCCGGCAAAGCGCCCGCCCGCGCGGAGCAGTAGCGCCGCAGGACCAGCAGAGCGGCGGCGCGAGAAGGGCGCCGATCACGGCGGCGTCCGCGGGCGGCGTGCGAAGCCGCAGCGCGCCGCTGACTTCGCGGGTCGGACGGCGTCCGGTCCGATCACCGCCTCAACATGGCGCGCGCAATGCGACGGGTGGGCACGCCATTGCGACAATCCTGTGCGTGTCCGGTGAAATCGCGGCGGGTCATCCGCACATCCAGTGGCTCTCGGATCCCGCCGTCCTTGCTCCACTCGCCCTGTTCGCCGGAATCTACGTCTGGCGCTTTCGTCAGGTTCGGCGTGAGGCCGCCGCGCGTGGCCGGGCTCCGTCGGGCGCCGGGCCGCTTCAGGCGCTCGCCTTCGGCGCCGGGATGCTGGCCCTACTCGCCGCCCTGGTCTCCCCCATCGACGGGCTCGGCGAGGACTACCTCTTCTCCGCCCACATGGTCCAGCACGTGCTGCTCGGCGACATCGCGCCGCTCCTGATCCTCGTCGGCCTGTCGCGCACGATCATGCGTCCCGCCACCCGCCGCCTCATGCGGGTCGAGCGCGCGCTCGGGCCGCTCGCCAACCCCGCCACGGGCATCGCGCTGTGGCTGGTGACCATGTACATCTGGCACATCCCGGCGCTCTACGACGCAGCCGCCGAGAACGCGTTCGTCCACCTGCTCGAGCACACCTCGTTCTTTGCGGCGGGCGTGGCGCTGTGGTGGCCGCTGATCCAGCCGGTGCCGATGCGCCACCGGCTGACGGGCCTGCAGCCGCTCGGCTACATCGCCGCGGCGAAGGCGGGCCTGGCCGCGCTCGGGCTCTATCTCGCCTGGAGCTCCAGCGCCCTCTATCCGCACTACGAGCAGACGCCGCGGATCTGGGGCCTCTCGCCCGTCGAGGACCAGAACGTCGGTGGTGTGATCATGATGGTCGAGCAGTCGCTCACGCTGGTGCTCGTGATGGTCGCGCTGTTCGTGCGGATGCTCGTGCAGAGCGAGGAGGAAGAGCGGCGGCGGGAGCGGCTCGAGGAGCGCGAGACGGCTGCGGGCCGAGAGCCGGCGGAGGCGCGCTAGCCCTCGAGGACCTCGCCGTCGGGCACTCGGCGGGGGCCGGTCACTTTCACCTCCCCGCGCACGACCACGCGCGCGCCGAAAGTCACGTCCCCCTCCACGGTCAGCCGTTCCGCCTCCACCAGCGATGGCGGGCCGTTCGCGAAGCGGCGCTCGAAGTCGCCCATCAGCTTGAAGTAGTCCGGATCCAGCGACACCAGCGGCGGCCGCTCGCGCGCCGTGCTCACCGTCCAGTCGTCCCCCAGCCGGTACGCGTCCGAGCGCACGATCAGCAGGTCGCTCGTGGTCTTCACCGGCGTGAACCGGCTCCGCGGCACGCGCAAGGCGCCCGCCCCGTCGAACACCCCGATCGCCGCCCCCATCGCCGTCTCGAGCTGCACCACGGCGGGCGAGGACGGGTCGTTCGGGTCCACCGTCTTCCGGTTCACGATCATCGGCAGCCCGAGCACGTGGCCCCGCTCGTCCAGCGTGCGCCGCAGGTCGCGCAGATCCACCCACACGTTGTTGCAGTTGAAGAACCTGTGGCGCGACACATCCTCGAACGCCTCGCGGTCCTCGTCCGGCGTCTGGGCGGTCTCCCGCAGCACCAACCCGCCGTCGGAGCGGCGCCGGGCCAGGTGACCGCCCTTGCGATCGCCCTCGGTCCGGTCCGTCGACTCCGACAGGAACGGCAGCCCCTCCCGGGCGAACCAGGAGAGGATCCGCGGGTCGAGCACCGCGCCGAGGTTGTCGGAGTTCGACAGGAACGCGTAGCGGTAGCCGCGCTCGAGAAGCCGATCCAGGAGACCGGACCCGTCGAGCGAGGTGAACACGTCGCCGTGCCCCGGCGGCGCCCACTCGAGCGCCGGGTCCGCCGGCCACGACACCGGCTCGTAGCCGTCCTCGAGCAGCTTCGGCACCCGCCCCTGGAGGAAGTCGAGCGGGAGCCCGTCGACCGCCAGGTCCGGGTACCGCTCGAGCGCCGCCAGCGTGTCGTCGTGGGTGGCGAAGCTGTTCATGAGCAGAAGCGGGACGCGAGCGCCGTGGTGCTCGCGCAGCCACAGGATCTGCCGCACGATCACGTCGAGGAAGGTCAGCCCGTCCTTCACCTCTAGCAGCGACTTGGCGCGGGTCATCCCCATGCTGGTCCCCAGCCCGCCGTTCAGCTTCAGCACCACCGCCTGGTCGAGCGCCGCGCCGTCGGCGTCGGGGAGATCGGCGGCGTCGGGCAGCTCCGAAAGCGGCTCGAGCTCCTCCTCCGGCAGCGTCCCCTGCTCGCCTTCCCGCAGGAGCCGCTCGTAGTGGGCGAAGGTATCGATCGCGGCCTCGGACAGCCCCTCGTCACGCATCTTCGAGATGGCCGCGCTCACGCGGCGTCCCCCGGCGCCACGACGCCCGACTCGTAGGCGAGCACCACCGCCTGCACCCGGTCGCGCACGTCCAGCTTCATCAGGATCCGCGCGACGTGGGTCTTCACCGTCGTCTCGGAGACGATCAGGTGCGCCGCGATCTCGGCGTTCGACATCCCGCGAGCCAGCAGCTTGAACACCTCCACCTCGCGCGGCGTCAGCTCGTCGAGCCCGGTCGGACGCTCGGCGCGGCCGCGCGAGGAGCGCGAGAACTCCTGGATCAGCCGGCGCGTGACCGAGGGCGCCAGCAGCGCGTCGCCCTGGGCCACCAGCCGGATGCCGGCCACCAGCTGGTCGGCCGGCACGTCCTTCAGCAGGAAGCCGCTGGCCCCGGCGCGCAGAGCGTCGTAGACGTACTCGTCGAGGTCGAAGGTCGTCAGCATCAGCACCTTCACCGCCGAGTTGCCGTTCTCGCCCACGATCCGCCGCGTGGCCTCGATGCCGTCCATCTCCGGCATGCGGATGTCCATCAGCACGACATCGGGCGAGAAGCGCTTGACGCTGTCGATCGCCTGCGTGCCGTCGGCGCACTCGCCCACCACCTCGAGGTCGTCCTCGGCCTCGAGGATCATGCGGAAGCCGGCGCGGATCAGCGCCTGGTCGTCCACCAGCAGCACGCGGACGCTCACGCCAGGACCCCGTTCGACAGCTCCGCGCCCGGCGCCGACGGGCGCGTGGGCAGGCGTACGCGCACCGCGAAGCCGCCGCCCGGGCGGCTCCCCGCCTGCAGCCGGCCGCCGTAGAGCTCCACGCGCTCGCGCATCCCGACCAGCCCGTGACCGCCGCCCAGCTCGCCCAGCTCGACGGCGCCGCCGTCCGCCCCCACGCCGTCGTCCTCGATCGACAGCACGACCTCGTTCGGCTCGTACGAGACCCTGACACTGGCCTGGGCCTGGCCGCCGTGCTTGAGCGTGTTCGTGAGCGCCTCCTGGACGACCCGGTAAGCGGTCAGGTCGACGCCCGTGGGCAGCCGCACCCGCTCGCCCTCCACGTGCACGTGCACGCTCAGCCCCGCGGCCCGGGCTCGCGCGGCGAGCTCCTCCACGCGGTCGATCCCGACGGGGCCGTGCAGATCCTCCCCGTCGCCGTGACGCACCGGCCCGAACAGGTGGCGCAGCTCGGCGAGCGCCTCGCGGCCGGTGCGCTGGATCAGGTCGGCCACCTCCGTGGCGGTGTCGGGCTTACGGTCCACGATCCGGCGCGCCGCTCCGGCCTGCACCACCATGACGCTCACGTTGTGCGCCAGCACGTCGTGCAGCTCGCGGGCGATGCGCGAGCGCTCGCGGGCGATCGCGCGGCGCTCCTCGTCCTCGCGGGCGTGCTCGGCGCGCTCGGCCTTCTCGGCGAGCTCGCGCGCGAGCATGGTTTGGTTGCGGATGGTGCGCCCGGCGAGCCAGGGGACGAAGCAGAAGACGCCGATCGGGAAGAACCAGTCGGTCGGATCGTGGATCAGCACGACCGCGCTGACGGCGAGGACCAGGAGCGCGAGCGCCTGGACCGAGCGCGGCTGCTCGAGGTGCGCGCCTGCCGAGTACGACGCCGCCACGAGCACGGCGATCGCCGCGAAGAGGTAGGGCGGCGCGGTGAGGAGCGCCGCGGAGAGGGGCAGCGCGATCGTGACGCAGACGACCGGCACGAACGGCCTCTCCCGCCGCCACAGGAGCGACAGCGCCATGACGGCGACGAGCACGAGGTTCGCGACCACCGAGCCCTGCCGTTCCGACGACCACAGGACGTTGGCCCACCCCGCGACGAGCAGCACCGCCACCAGCCCGCGGTCCGTCAGGCGCGCGTCGAGCCGCAGCCTTCTCACGAGCCAGCCTCCGCGAGCGCCGGAGCGGCCGCGTCGTGCTCGATCGGGAGCCGCGCCCTCAGGGCGAACCACTCGCCGGCGGGCCCGGCGTCGACGTAGCCGCCGTACAGCTTCGCCCGGTCCCGGAGCCCGGGGAGCCGGCTGGAGGGACCGCCGTCGCGGTCGTCGCGCACGCCCAGGTCGAGCTCGCGCTCGCCGAAGCGCACCAGCACCTCCGCGCGCGACGCGCCATGCTCGGCGGCCGCCTCGAGGGCGTCCTGCACGATCCGGTAGGCGGTCAGGTCGACGCCCGGCGGCAGCGGGCGGGCGGCGCCCTCCTCCCGCACGCTCACCTCGAGCCCGCCCTCCCGAGCGCGCTCCACCAGCGCGTCGAGGCGGCCGAGCCCGGGCTGCGGGGCGAGTTCCGGGCGGTCGCCCTCGCGCCGCAGCACCCCGAGTAGGCGGCGCATCTCGGCGAGCGCGTCGCGCCCCGTCTCCTCGATCGCGGCGAAGGCCTCCTCGGCCTGCTTCGGCTCTCCCGCCGAGAGCAGGCGCGGCACGGCCTCGGCCTGCACGACCATCACGCTCACCCCGTTGGCGACGACGGCCTGGAGCTCCGAGGCGATCCGCGAGCGTTCGTCCTCCACGGCGCGCCGGGCGCGCTCCTCGCGCTGCTGCTCGACCTGCTCGGCCTTCTCGCGCAGCTCGTGCTGCAGCTGCGCCCGGCTGCGAAGCCCGCGCCCGACCAGGGCGGGCAGGCTGAAGATGAGGAAGAACCAGACGAGGTACTCGGCGCGCTCGAGGCCGGCCTCGATCGAGAGGGCGATCGCGCTTCCGCCCATCATCACGGGTAGGGCCGCCCAGAACGGCCTGCCCTCGGAGTAGCGCCCGATCGAGAAGAGCAGGAGCATCGCCGTGAGGTAGGTCAGGGTCGCATCCTGGGTCAGGAAGCCGCCAAGCACCGCCTGCAGGACCGTGGTTCCCGAGAACACCTCGGCCGCGAGCAGCGGGTCGCGGCGCCGGAAGACGAGCGCCCCCTGTGCCACCACGGCGGCGGCAATGGTGACCGGGTAGCTGTCGCCGTTCGAGGAGACGATGAAGACCGCCTCGAACACGGCCGCCACGACGAAGATCCCCGCGAGCACGGCGTCGGCCCGCAGCGGGTCCATCGCCCGTATGCGCGCGCGCATGGTCCGCAGCCAGTTCACGCCGCTCAAGGTACCTCTGGGGAGGGCCCCCGGCGTCGTCCGAAAGGATGACCCCGGATCCGCGTGCAGGCCGATGCGCCACCGGGGTGGCGGTGCGAATGTGGCTGCCATGAGCGAGTGGACGACGAGCACACAGGCAAACGCCCGCCCCGAACAGGTGCTCGAGGTGCTCACCGACCCGGACGCGATCCGGCGCTGGTCGCCGGTCGACTTCGACGTCGAGGACCTCGACGGCGCACGCCTGTCAGCCGGAAGCACCGCGCGCGTGAGCGGCAAGCTGGCCGGGGTGCGGGTCGGGTTCGACGTGGAGGTCCACGCGGCCGACGAGGCCGGCGTGGAGCTGACCGCGCACGGCCCGATCGGGTTCGACGTGCGCTACGAGCTGGCCCCGGCGGGCGCCGGCAGCGAGGTGACTGCGTCGGTCTCGCTGCGGCGGGGCGGCGGCATCACCGGCCGGGTGCTCTCCAAGGCGACCGCGGCGCTGCTGTCTGCCGGCGCGCTG
>DASZJZ010000089.1:0-4856 GCA_035947555.1 Thermoleophilaceae bacterium
GCGACCAGCCGCTCGGCCGCCCGCCGCGAGGCGACTCCCGCGTGGGCGAGGAACTTGGCGAGGCGCACGGCGGGAAGCGTGGCATGGTCCGGGGCGATGCGCGTGGCTCGGGACCGCCCCGCTCCGGCGCGGCGCGCCGCCGGGCCGCCGGCTCAGGCGCGCCGCGGGCGGCCCACCTTCACCGCGTACATCGAGGCGTCCGCCGCCGAGAGCACGTCGTCCACCGACGCCGCGTCGTTCACGAACGGCGCGTAGCCGACGCTCACCCGCACACCGCGCCCGTCCGGCGCTCGCACCTCGGCCGGGATCGCCTCCTCGAGCGCCTCGCAGACCCGCTCGGCGGCCTCCGGGGTCTCGCGCGGCAGCAGCACGGCGAACTCGTCGCCGCCCAACCGGGCCACGATGTCGGTCTCGCGCAGGCGCGAGCGCAGCGCGTCCGCGACGTCGCACAACACGCGGTCGCCGGCGCTGTGCCCGTGCGTGTCGTTCACGGCCTTGAAGTCGTCGAGGTCGAGCACCAGCAGGGCGCCGGTCAGCCCGTAGCGCCTGCCCTCCGCCAGGTGCCGCCTGAGCTCCTCCTGGAACCGGCGCCGGTTCAGCAGGCCCGTGAGGTCGTCGTGGTCGGCGAGGTGGCGGAGCCGCCGCTCGAGCCGCCGCCGCTCGGTCACGTCGATGCCGGTGGCTACCACGTATGTGACCGTGCCGTCCGGGGCGGTCAGCCCGGTGCACGACCACGCGATCGTGCGCACGTCCCCGCCGCGCGTGCGCCACTGGGCCTCCACGGTCACGGGGGACTCGCCCCGCGCGAGGGCCCTCATCACCCCGTCCCACCCCGCACGCTGATCCTCGGGGACCAGCCGCTCGAGGACGGCAAAGGAGTCGCCGATCTCCTCGGCGGTGTACCCGCTCAGGCGCTCACAGGCGCGATTCCAGCACAGGATCCTGCCGCGGCCGTCGGTTACGACGATTAGCGAGGCCGCCGCGTCCAGGATCGCGTCGAGGACGGGGTCCCCCGATAAGGGGACGGTGTCGTGTAGGGGGTCATACACGTATAGGTAGAACGCATCTGGGCGCCGTATGTCCCTCTCTGCGCCAAACTTCTCATGAATGGACCTCGTGCTGCTCAGCGAGAGATTGGGCGCCCGCGGCGAGCCCGGCTTCCGCGCCCGCCAGGTGTGGGAGTGGGCGGCGCGCGGCGCGTCGTCGTACGACGAGATGACGAACCTGCCGCGCGACCTGCGCGAGGCGCTCGCCGCCGAGCTGCCCTACTCCACGCTCCGACCGGTGCGCGAGGCGCTGGCCCGCGACGGCACCGAGAAGGCGCTGTTCGAGACGGCAGACGGCCGGCCCGTCGAGGCCGTGCTGATGCGCTACCGCGACGGGCGCCGCTCGCTGTGCCTGTCGAGCCAGTCGGGCTGCCCGCTGACCTGCACCTTCTGCGCCACGGGCGCCATGAAGTTCGGCCGCAACCTCACGGCGTCGGAGATCGTCGACCAGGCGCTCCACTTCCGTCGGAAGGAGCCCGTCAACCACGCCGTGTTCATGGGGATGGGCGAGCCGCTCATGAACCTCGACGCCGTGCTCGCCGCCTGCGAGCGCCTGCCGGAGGTGGGCATCGCCACCTCGAACACGGCGATCTCGACGGTGGGCTGGATCCCCGGCATCGAGCGCATGGTGCGCGAGGGCCCGCCGGTCCGGCTGGCGCTGTCCGTGCACGCCGCCGACGAGGCGTTGCGCTCGGAGCTGATGCCCGTGAACCAGCGCTATCCGCTGCGCGACGTGCTCGACGCGTGCCTGCGCTGGCACGAGCGGCGCCGCAAGCAGGTGTTCGTGGAGTACGTCATGCTCGGCAGCGTGAACGACCGCTACGAGCAGGCCGTCGCGCTGGCCGAGCTCCTTCAGCCGCGCAATGCCTTCAAGGTGAACCTCATCCCGTACAACCCGACGGATGCCGGGTTCACGGGCTCAGGCCGTGATGCGATCGCCGCTTTCCGCGCCGCGCTCGAGCAGCGCGGGGTCCGCACGACCGTTCGCCTGACTCGCGGGCGCGACATCGACGCTGCGTGCGGGCAGCTCGCGGCGCGTCCCGCCGTTCACCGCGAGCCAGGAGCCGCCGACGATCAGGACCAGGCCCACGGCCGTGGTGAGGCCGAATCTCTCGTCGAGCAGGACCACGCCGTAGATCACGCTGAAGCCGGGGGCGACGTACGCGACCAGTGAGGTCGTGCGCGGCCCGTCCGTGCCCACGAGCGAGTAGAACAGCACGAAGGCGATCCCCGTGCCGCCCACGCCGAGGGCGAGCAGCGACCCTGTCGCCGCCAGACTGGGCGCGTGATCCGGCAGCGTCAGCAACGCCACCGGGAGCGTCATCACGGCGCTGGCCGCGCAGGTGGTGGCCACCGCGCCGACCGGCTGTACGCCGGGCACCCGGCGCTTGAGGAACCACGCCCCGACCGCGTAGCCGGTGGTGGCGAGCACCACCAGCAGGCCGCCCACCAGCGCAGCGGTGCCCCCCGGGGCGTCCACGCCCAGCAGCAGCGCGACGCCGGCGATGCCGAGCGCGACGCCGGCCAGCGACAGCGGCGTGGCGCGCTCCTCGCCCTCCAGCGCGAACGCCAGCAGGAACGTGAAGATCGGCGCCGCGGCCACGAGGATGCCGGTGAGCGAGGAGGAGATCTCCTGCTCGCCGATCGTGATCAGCATGAACGGGCCGGTCACCTGGATGAGGCCGAGCACGAACAGCGGCCCGAGGCGCTCCCGGACCCCGGCGAGCGCCCCGAGGTGGGCGGCCACCGGCAGCAGCACCAGCGCCGCCAGCGCGGTGCGCGCGAACACGATGAACGGAGGGGCCAGATCGTCCTCGAGACCGACCTTGATGAACAGGTAGGAGGCGCCCCAGAGCGCGGCCAGCGACAGGAACATGACCCAGGAGCGGCGCGACATCCGGGTTCGAGGATGTCAGACGACTGCCATCAGTCCTAATGAAGAGGTCTTGGGGCGTCGATAAGCGCCGCTGATGTGGCGTCAGCCCGCGCGCTGCTCGCCCGCTCGGAGCAGGCGCTCGCGCAGCTCGCCCTCCTCCTGCGGGGACGGGTCGAACGCGGAGGGGTCCGGCAGGGCGTCGAGGCCCGACAGCCCGAACAGCTTCTCGAACAGCTCGGTGGTGCGGTAGAGGGTGGCGCCGAAGCGCGAGCGCCCGGACTCCTCGATCAGGCCGCGCTCCAGCAGCGTGCCGACGGCGGATTCGGACGCCACCCCACGGATCCGCGCGATCTCCGGGCGGGAGACCGGCTGCAGGTAGGACACGATCGCGAGGCACTCGGCCTGGGCCTGGGTGAGCGGCGGCGTGCGAGGGCGGGCCAGCAGCCGGCGGGCGGCGCGCTCGGCGACCGGGTCGGTGGCGAGCGTGAAGCCCCCCGCCACCTCGCGCAGCACGACGCCGCGGTAGCCCTCGGCGTAGTGCTCGCGAAGGCGGGCGAGCGCCTCGACGATTTCGCCCTCGGACACCTCGGCGGCGTCGGCGAGCCGCTCGACCGAGATGGGCTCGGCGGAGAGGAAGAGGAGGGCCTCGACGGTTCTTGCCAAGTCATTCATTGGGTGGGGACCACAGTTATCGGTCCAAATGGCACCTCCTGCTCCCACTTCGCCTCGCCGGCCTTGTACAGCTCGAGCAGCGCGAACAAGGTCACGGCCTCGGTCAGGCGGTCGGCGCCCTTCACGGCGTCGTCGAAAGAGAAGCGGTTGCGGGTGGCCAGCAGGTCGCGCAGATGGCGCAGGCGCTGGTCCACGGACACCGCCGGCCGGCGGACGTGGGTGAGGTCGAGCGGCGGCGGAATGCGCAGGAGGTCGCCGATGGCGCGGGCGAGCAGCTCCGGGTCGTACGCCGCCTCGGCCGCCTCGATCGAGATGCGCCTGAGCTCCGGCGGCAGCGGGGCGGAGCGGTAGCGGTGGCCGTGCTCGGCGGCGAGCCGCTCGTGGAGGTGCTCGGCCGCCGCCTTGTAGCGGTGGTATTCGAGCATCCGGGCGAGCAGCTCCTCGGCGGCCTCGCGCGGCTCCAGATCGAGCCCTTCGTCCTCCTCCTGGGGAAGCATCAGCCGCGACTTCAGCTCGAGCAGCGCCGCGATCAGCACCAGGAACTCGGTGGCCGCCTCGAGGTCGAGCTCGCCGGCCCGCTCGAGGTGCTCGACGTAGGCGAGGACCACCTCGGCGAGGTCGACCTCGAGCAGGTCGACCTCCTCCCGCAGCACGAGCGTCAGGAGCAGGTCGAAGGGGCCGTGGAAGACCTCGAGGTCGAGGTCGAGCGTCGCGAGGGACATCGCCGCCGACAGGCTAGACGGCCCGCCCGACGCACACCGGACGACGGTCCCATTTTGGGCCGACGCCGCGCGCACCGCGGGTAGTCAGACGAGCGTGAAGCCCTCGCGCTCGAAGTGCCGGTCGAATCCGCTGGCTCAAGCGCGGCTCGGGATGGAGGCCGTTCGCCGGCTGCTCGACGATCTGGTGCCTGTGGCCGAGCGCCCGGAGCTGCGAGTCGCGCCGTTCCGGCGTTCCGGCGGTCGAGGCTAGGTTGGGCCGATCCCCATGAGCGGCCGCACCTCGGCCATCGTGCCGCTCGCGATCTCCCGCGCCCGCTCCGCGCCCGCGGCGAGCGTCCGCTCGAGGGCATCCTCGTCGGGCCGCAGCTCGCGGTATCGCTCTCCGACCGGCGCCAGGAGCTCCACCAGCGCCTCCCCCACCGCCTCCTTGAACGCCCCGTAGCCCCGGCCGTCGAATTCCCGCTCGACCTCGGCGGGATCGACCTGCCGGACCACCGCGAGCATCTCGATCAGGTTCGAGATCCCCGGCTTGTCCGGCGC
>DASZJZ010000090.1:0-7153 GCA_035947555.1 Thermoleophilaceae bacterium
AGCACCGTCTCGTCGCCGCGCAGGTCGAGCCGGTCGAGCAGCGCCGCCGCCCACTCCACCTGCGGACCCGACACCCGGTGATAGGTGGCGGCGTCCCAGTCGCGGCTCATGCCAGCGACGTCGTGACCGGCCCGCTTCGCTCCCGCTCGGCCTCGTAGCGCTCGATCGCATCGGCCTGCTGGAGCGTCACGCCGATGTCGTCGAGCCCGTTCAGCAGGCGGCGCTTCGCCTCGCGGTCGATCTCGAACGAGGCCGACCCGCCCTCCCAGCGGACCTCCTGCGCGTCGAGGTCGATCGACGCGCGCCCGGCCGCCATCACGGCGTGCACCTCGTCCTCCGTGAGCACCACGGGCAGCAGCCCGATCTTGGTGCAGTTCGAGTAGAAGATGTCGGCGAAGCTGGGCGCGACGATCGCCTCGAAGCCGTAGTCCTCGAGCGCCCAGGGCGCGTGCTCGCGCGACGAGCCGGAGCCGAAATTGCGCCCGGTGGCCAGGATGGGGTTGCGCGGCAGCTCCCAGCCCGGCTCCTTCGCCCAGTCGTAGAAGAGGAACTCGCCGAAGCCCGAGCGCTCCACCCGCTTGAGGAACTGCTTGGGGATGATCTGATCGGTGTCCACGTTCGGCCGGTCGAGCACCGACACGCCGCCCTCGACCAGCCTGACCGGCCTCACTCCCACTCCCTGATGTCGACGAAGCGGCCCTCGATGGCCGCCGCGGCGGCCATCCGCGGGCTGACCAGGTGCGAGCGCGCGCCGCGGCCCTGACGTCCCTCGAAGTTGCGGTTCGAAGTCGAGGCGACCCGCTCCCCCGGCGCGGCGATATCGGGGTTCATGCCAAGGCACATAGAGCAGCCGGCCGAGCGCCAGTCGAAGCCCGCCGCCCGGAACACCTCGTCGAGGCCCTCGGCCTCGGCCTGGGCCTTCACCTGCTGGGAGCCCGGCACCACCATCGCGTCGACCGACGACGCCACGCGCCGCCCCCTTACCACCTCGGCCGCCTCGCGCAGGTCGCCGATGCGCGAGATCGTGCAGGAGCCGATGAAGACGCGGTCGAGGACGATCTCCTGCATCGGCGTGCCGGCGGCCAGCGCCATGTACTCGAGCGCCCGCTCCTCGCCCTCGTCGCGCGGCTCCGGGACCGACGCCGTCACGTCCGTGACCATCCCCGGGGTGGTCCCCCAGGTGACCTGCGGCGAGAGGGATGAGGCGTCGATCTCGACCTCGCTGTCGAAGCGGGCCCCCTCGTCGGTGCGCAGCTCGCGCCACTCGTCGAGCGGCAGCGGGTCCGGCGCCGCCCCGCGGCCCTCCACCCACTCGAAGGTGGTGTCGTCCGGGGCGATCATCCCGGCGCGGCCGCCGCCCTCGATGGTCATGTTGCAGATCGTCATCCGACCCTCCATCGAGAGCCGCTCGATCGGCGGCCCGGCGTACTCGATCACGTGGCCCACGCCGCCGTCCACGCCGATGCGGCCGATCGTGCCGAGGATCAGGTCCTTGGCTGTCACGCCGTAGCCGAGCTCGCCCGAATAGCGGATCCGCATCGACCTCGGCTTGCGCTGCTGGAGCGTCTGCGTGGCGAGCACGTGCTCGACCTCGCTCGTGCCGATCCCGAACGCGAGAGCGCCGAAGGCGCCGTGGGTGGAGGTGTGGGAGTCGCCGCAGACGATCGTCATGCCGGGCTGCGTCACGCCGAGCTCGGGGCCGATCACGTGCACGATGCCCTGGCGTGCCGAGCCGATCGAGTAGATCGGCACGCCGAACTCGCGGCAGTTGCGCTCGAGCGTCTCTACCTGCACGCGCGACAGGCGGTCGCGGATGTGCGCGGCGGCGCTGGAGCCGTCGGTGGGGACGTTGTGGTCGGCGGTCGCGAGCGTGCGGTCCGGCCGGCGCACGGAGCGGCCCTCCAGGCGCAGCGACTCGAAGGCCTGGGGCGAGGTGACCTCGTGCACGAGGTGGAGGTCGATGTAGAGCAGCGCGTCGGCGACCTCGTGGGCGTCCCAGATCTTGTCGAAGAGAGATCGGGGCACGTCAACTCCTCCGTAGGCCTGCCGCCACGATCGCGTAGAAGCGGGCGTCCGCGCGGCCGGGGTTCTCGAAGTGGTGCGGGATGTCCGCGTCGAAGGTGACGGAGTCGCCGTCCGCCAGGTCGTGCTGCACGCCGGCGCACACGAACCGCAGCGGGCCGTCCACGACGACCGCGGTCTCCCGGCTGCCCGGCTCGTGCATCGGCGGATCGTCCGGCTCGCCGGTGGCCGCCCCGGGGGCGAGCGTGTGCAGCGAGACCTCCGCCCGGAGGCCCGGCAGCGGAGGCGTGAGGACCTCGTAGCGGTGGCCGCCGGCGCCCACGTGGATGCGGTCGTCCGCGCGCACCAGCGTCACGCCGTCGGTCTCGTCGAGGCGCAGCAGCTGCGACAGCGTCAGCTCGAGGCCGCCGGCGATGCGCTCGGCCACCTGGAGCGTCGGGCTGGTCTCGCCGCGCTCGACCTGGGAGAGCATCGGCGCGGACACGCCGCTTCGGTCGGCGAGGTCGCGCAGCGACAGGTCCATGCCCTCGCGCAGGCGGCGGATGCGGCTGCCGAAGGGGTGTCCGTTGACTGCCACAGCGTGCGTACGCTATCACGGACGTTTGTATGTCGCTAGCGCGACTGCTTCTTCGGCCGCACCAGCACCTCGTTCAGACACACGTGCGGCGGACGCGTGACCGCGTAGCGGATCGCGTCGGCGATGTCCTCGGCCTGCAGCACCTCGCCGATCTGCTCGCGGACGCGCTCGAGCGTCTGCTGGACCATCGGGTTCACGTTGTGGCCCTGCAGCTCCGTATCGACCACGCCAGGCGCCACGATGGTCACCCGGATGCCGGCGTGGAGCGCCTCCTGGCGCAGCGCCTCCGAGAACGCGTGCACACCGAACTTGGTCATGTTGTAGACGGCGGCGCCGGCGTCCGCCCGGCGCCCGGCTACCGACGAGACGTTCACGATGTCCCCTCCCCCGCTGCGGGCGATCAGGGGCAGCGCAGCGTGGGTGCAGATCAGGAGGCCCCACAGGTTCACCTCGAGCATCCGGCGCCAGTCGGCGGTGGGGGCGCCGTCCACCGGCCCGAGCAGCATCACGCCGGCGTTGTTGACCAGCACGTGAAGGCCGCCGTGCTCGCGGTACGCGTCCTCCACGAAGGCGCGTGCCTGCGCCTCCTCCGTGACGTCGACCTCGTGCACCGAGCACGGCCCTTCGAGACGGGCGGCCACGTCCTCCAGCCGGTCGCGACGGCGCGCCCCCAGCGCGACGGCGGCGCCCGCGGCCGACAGGGCGAGGGCGGTCGCCTCGCCTATCCCCGAGGAGGCGCCGGTGATCGCGGCAACCCGGCCTGCAAGGGGCTGGTCGGCCATTCGGCGCTGATCCTATCCGGCGGCGATTGACGCGCGCGTTCCGGGGGAACCGTAAGGTGCCGACCGTGACCCGCTTCCACCGCAACGTCAACATCGCCGCCGTAGTGCTCCCGTTCGTGGCCTTTCTGGCGGCGGTGCCGATGCTGTGGAACGAGCTCGTCGGTTGGACCGACCTCGCCCTGTTCGCGGCGATGTACGCGGTCAGCACGGTCGGGATCACGGTGGGGTTCCACCGGCTTCTCACGCACCGCGCGTTCCAGACCTACAAGCCGATCGAGTACCTGTTCGCCGCCTGTGGCTCGATGGCGGTCGAGGGCCCGGTGATCGGCTGGGTGTCGGACCACCGCCGCCACCACGCCTTCGCCGACGACGACGGCGACCCGCACAGCCCCCACGGCCACGGTGACGGCTTCGCGGGCACGCTGCGGGGCCTGTGGCACGCCCACGTCGGCTGGCTCTTCGACCACCCAACCGCCGCAGGCGCCGAGAAGTACGCGCCCGACCTGCTCGAAGACCGCGGCATGCGCGTCGTGCACCTGCTGTTCGCGCCGCTCGTGGTGCTCGGGCTGGCGATCCCGTTCGGGCTCGGCTGGCTCATCTCGGGCGAGCTCGCCGGCGGGCTCACCGCACTGTTCTGGGCCGGCCTCGTGCGCATCTTCCTCGTGCACCACGTGACCTTCTCGATCAACTCGATCTGCCACTTCTTCGGACGGCGGCGGTTCTCGACCGAGGACCAGTCCACCAACGTGTTCTGGCTCGCGCTTCCCTCGTTCGGCGAGTCGTGGCACCACAACCACCACGCCTTCCCGCGCTCGGCGCTGCACGGGCTGCGCTGGTGGGAGGTCGACCCGGGCGGCTGGGTGATCCGCGCGATGCGCCGCCTGGGGCTGGCCTGGAACGTGGTGCTGATCACCAAGGAGCGCCAGCAGCAGAAGCTGGCGGCGGCGGCGGAGAGCGCGCGCGAGCGCGCCGGGGCGGCCGCCGAGAGCGCGCGCGGGCGCGCCGAGGCGGCGGCCGAGGCCGCTAGAGAGCAGCTCGCAGCAGGTCCAGCAGCTCCGCCTCGTCTGGCGGATCGGGCGTAAGCCGAATCGCCGGGTGGGCCGCCGCTGCGGAGGCCGCGCCCGGCAGGTGCTCCTCCTTCACGCCCAGGGTCGAGAGGCGGGTGTGGCCGCAGCGGGCCGCGATGCGGGCGATGTCGCCCGCCGCGGCCTCAGGATCGCCGCGGCCGTCGCCGAGTGCGCGCGCCAGGTCGCTCATCGCGCCGGGCGCCCGCCCCGCCATGAGGCGGGCGGAGTGCGGGAGCACCACGGCGTTGGTCTCCGCGTGCGGCGACCCGGCGGTGCGCACGAGGGTCTGGCAGAGCGCGTGGTGGAACGCGATGCCCGTCGAGCCCGACGCCCAGCCGGCCATCAGCGCGCCCAGCGCGAGGTCGCCGCGCTCGGGCGGGTCGCGCGTGATGCCCCGGGAGAGCAGCTCGGCGGCGCGCAGGGCGGCGAGGTCCGTGACCGGCGAGCGGAGCGGCGTGTAGAGGGCCTCCATGGCGTGAGCCAGCGCGTTCATGGCGCTAGCCGCGAGCCGCGTGGGCGGGGCGCCGGCCATGAGATCCGGATCGGCGATCACGAGCGCGGGCCGGACCATGCGGGCCCCCTCCACGCCGGCCGGGAGGCGGTGGAACGGGGTCATCTCCGCGCCCGAGAGGGTGGTGGGGATGGCGGCGCAGCGGACCCGGGTAGCACCGGCGAGGGCCTTGGCGGTGTCGACCACGCGGCCGCCGCCGAGCGCCACGAGCGGAAGGCGCTCGCCGCGCCTCTCGCGCGCGCCGCCCTCGCCGGGCGCCCGCCCCGCGGCGCGCTCGCCGGGCTCCTCTCGCGGGCCATCGGGCATCCGCCGGAGCAGCGCGGCCGAGATGTCGTCCACCTTCCCGGCGGGCACGCCCAGCACATCCGCGGCCCGCTCCGCGAGCCCCGGCACGCCGCCCGCAGCCCGCTCTGTCGTCACCAGCACGAACCGCTCGAAGCCGTTCGCCCCGAGCAGGCCCGGCGCCTCGGAGGCCACGCCGTCGCCGAACCGGATCGCTCGCTCGCCGTCGCGCCAGGTGAAGTCCTCGGCCATGGGTCGACGATTCTGGCGAAACGCCGACGAAAGGCCGACGGCCGCCCTGATGGGCGGCCGCCGGTCGCATTCGTCGTCGTCCGCTAAGGGACCGGCGCCGGTGCTACCGGAGCAGCGGGGGTCGGCCCTCCGGCGAGCCCGCACAGCAGATCGCCCAGCACGCCGTGGCCAGGCAGCGCGGTGATCGTCACCGTGACCGGCGACCGCCGGTTCTCGCCGAACAGGTCCACGTTCAGGCCCAGCAGATCCAGATGCAGCGGCCCGAGCACCAGGCGGAGCACCTGGCACACGCCCTGATGGTCGGCCGTACGGATCTCACTGCTCGTGCCCAGCACGCGCAGCGGCCTGCCATCGAGCCGGCGATTCAGCGCCGCGGCAACCCGCGGCAGGCGAATCCTGGCCCTCGACAGGGCGCACACGAGGTCGCCGAGCAGCGCGCCGCGGCGGCCGTAGATCTCCAGGTTGATCTCGCTCGTCTGGACCCTCACGCCGAGCAACTCGAGCGTCAGCGGGGCGAGGTTCAGCGTGAGCACGTCGCAGCGCCGCCCATTGGCCTGCGCCACGCGGAACCGGACCCGCGCCCGCTCGCGCGCCACGTCGCCGCCGGCGACCATCCTCGCGTTGACCACGCCATTCGCCACCAGGCGGCCTTGGGCGACGGAGAAGCCGGTGATCTTCGACCGGACCGTGACCTTGCCGTCCGCCGCATCCGCGCCCGCCGCGTTGGCCGTGGCCGGCGCGGCCAAGGCGGCCGCGAGCACGGCACTGAACAGAAGCATCCTGCCTTTCCGCATCCTTACCCCTCCTTGAGTTTGGAACCTAGGCAGCCGCTTGCCCGGGATCGCCGCCATCACTCACGCAGACCGTTCGAGATCTCTCATGGGTTGACTCGGTGAGCGCGCAGGCGTAGAAGCGCACCCGATGGCCAGCGCCGCCCCCGCGACCCGCGCCGATCCCTCCGCGCCCGGATGGACGGCGGACCTCGCCGGCAGCGAGGCGTTCATCTCCTATTCGCGCGCGGACCGGACGTTCGTACGCCGCCTCCACGAGGGCCTCACCGCGCACGGGCTGTCGGTCTGGGTGGACTTCGAGGACATCCCGCCCACCGCCGAGTGGCTCGCCGAGCTGTACGCGGGGATCGAGCGGGCCGAGGCGTTCCTGTTCGTCATCAGCCCTGACTCGCTGGCCTCGGAGATGTGCCAGGTGGAGGTGCTGCACGCGCTGAAGCACGGCAAGCGGATCGTCCCGATCCTGCGCCGGCCGGCGACCGTCGGCCCGCCGCTCGAGGCGCTCGGGAAGCCGCAGTGGATCGACGCACAGGACGACGGCGAGTTCGACCTCACGCTCGCCACGGTCCTCCAAGCGCTCGAGACCGACCCGGAGTGGCTGAAGGCCCACACCCGGCTGGTCATCCGCGCCACGCAGTGGAAGGCGGCGGGCAAGGGCCGCAGCGCGCTGCTGCGTGGCCCGGAGCTGCGCTGGGCGGAGGAGTGGCTCGAGCGCGGGGCGCGGCTCGGACAGCCAACGGTCACCGACGACCAGCGCGAGCTCGTGCGGGCGAGCCGTGGGGCCGCCACGGCGCGCCGCCGCGCCGCGCTGGCAGCGGGCGCGGTCCTGCTGGCCGGGGTGGCGGTGGGGGTCGTGGTGGCGACCGGCGCGC
>DASZJZ010000091.1:0-20124 GCA_035947555.1 Thermoleophilaceae bacterium
GCCGGCCACGCCGGCACCACCCCGATGGACCGTCGCCGCGACGCCCTGGCGGCCGCTGCCGAGTGGATCGGCGCGGTGGAGGCCGAGGCGCGGGGCCAGGAGGGCCTCGTGGCGACCGTAGGCGAGATCGCCGCGGAGCCCGGGGCCGCGAACGTGATCCCCGGCCGCGCGACGGCCTCGCTCGACGTGAGGCACCCCGAGGACGCCGCACGGGAGGCGGCGGTCGACGCGCTCCGCGAGCGCGCCGAGCGAATCGCGGCCGAACGCCGGGTCGGGCTCGAGTGGGACGAGATCCAGTCGACGCCCGCCGTCGGATGCTCGCCGGAGCTGTCCGAGGAGCTCGCCGCGGCCGCCGCCGCCGGCCACGAGGCGCCGCGGCTCGCCAGCGGAGCGGGACACGACGCGGCGATGATGGCCGCGATCACGCCGGTGGCGATGCTCTTCGTGCGCTGCGCGGGCGGGGTGAGCCACCACCCGGACGAGTCGGTGCGCGCCGAGGACGTGCAGGTGGCGATCGACGTGATGACGCGCTTCGTCGAGCGCCTCGCCGCGAGCCCGGCTCGGAACGCTTCGCCGTAGACGACTCCGCCGGTCGATCGCCGGCGCGCCGCCGGCGCAGCTCAGAACCCGTCGCGGTAGACGTCCTTGTAGAGCAGGTACTCCGCCGGCCCGTCCTCGGCCGCCGTGAACGACTGCGGGCAGTACGGCGCCATGTAGATGAAGTCACCCTCGCTCACGTCGTGCTCCGACCCGTCGAGGTGGTAGCGCCCGCCACCCGCGGTCATGTAGAGCCCGTGCTCCTCGTCGTGGATCTCGACCTTGGCGAGCCCCACGCCGGCATCGAAGGCGAGGAGGCTCATGTTGAAATCGTGCCGCGGGTCGGCGGGGTCGAGCAGCTCGCGCCGGCGGAAGCCCGGCACGGGCGTCTCGTCGAAGGGCTCGTCGTCGCGGTGGCCGGAGCGCGCCTCGGGCGGCTCGAGGCCGGGCCACCGCTCGAGCCGGCGCTTGATCCACAGCACGTCGGTGGAGCGGTCGGCGCCGGCCTCCAGCTCGAACGACATGTCGGGCGGCAGGTAGCACCACCCGCCCGGGCGCAGCCGGAACTCGATCCCGTTGGCCCGTACCCCGACGTCGCCCTCGAGCAGGTACAGGAAGTCCTCGAAGCCGGGCGCCACCGGCGCCGACGTCCCGCCGCCGGGCTCCAGCGCCACCAGGTACTGCCCGAGCCGGGCGGGCGCGTGGCGGGGCGTGACGAGCTTGTAGACGAGCGCGTCGCGCAGGTTGGGGAGCCGGCTCGCGTACCGGTTTTCGGGACGCAGGAGGGTGTAGGGCGGAGTCACGGCGAGGAGCCTTCCACGTCTCGTGCGGGGGGTGGGCGGAGCTCGCTCGTGTCAGCGGGTCCCCTGGGCCCGGGCGCGGACGGCACGTCGGCGAGGTCCTCCGGGCGCGCCGGCACCCGCGTGAGCGGCCGTCCGGTGGCCGCCCGGAGGGCGGCCAGGACCGCCGGGGTCGAGGTGATCGCGGCCATCTCCCCCACGCCGGTCACGCCGTAGGGCGCGTCGGGGTTCCCGAGCTCCAGCACGAGCGACGGCATCTCGGGAGCGTCGACGATCGTCGGGATGCGGTACTCGCCGAGCGAGCGGGTGGTGACCACGCCGTCCTCCACACCCATCTCCTCCATGAGCGCGAGCCCGAGGCCCTGCATGGCACCGCCCTCGAGCTGGCCCTCGAGCGCCAGCGGGTTGATCGCCCGTCCCACGTCTTGCGCACAGGCCAGCTGCGCCACGCGGGCGACCCCCAGCTCGACGTCGACGTCCACGACGGCGCGGTGCGCGACGAAGGCGAAGCCGGCGTGCACCTCGCCGCGACCGGTCCGAGGGTCCATCTCCGCGGTGGGCCGGTGGCGGTAGGTGGCCTCCTCCTCGAGCGCGCCGACGGTGGCCAGGTCGCCGGCTAGCCGCTCGCGCAGCTTGGCGCACGCCGCGCTGACCGCCCCCGCGACCATCCACGTGAGCCGGCTGGCCGAGGCCGCGCCCGCGGATCCAACGCCCGTGTCCGCCGCGAGCACCCGCACGTCGTCTACGCCGAGCTCCGTGCGCACGACCTGCTCGATCACGCCCACCACTCCCTGGCCCACCTCCGCGGCGGCGCACCGGACCTCCGCCAGCGGCACGCCGCCGGGCGCGGACAGCCGCACGCGCGCCACCGTGTAGTCGTCGAAGCCCTCTGAGAAGCCGATGTTCTTGTAGCCGAGCGCGAACCCGACGCCGCGGCGCACGCTCTCTCCCTCGGTGGTGCCGAAGGAGCCGCCCGGCCAGCCGCGCCCCCCGCTGCCGGGGGCCGGCGGGAGCGGCAGCTCCCGAACTCCGTTCAACAGGGCCTCGGCGTCCACCGGACCCGGCACCGTCTGCCCGGTCGGCATCTCGTCGTCCGGTCCGAGCGCATTTAGGACCCGCAGCTCGACCGGGCCGATGCCGAGCCGCTCGGCCAGGCGGTCCATCTGGGCTTCGTAGGCGATCGCGACCTGCGGCGCCCCGAAGCCCCGCATCGCCCCGCAGGGAGGATTGTTCGTGTACGCCACGGTGGCCTCGATGCCGGCATTGGGCACCGCGTAGGGGCCGCAGGCCTGGGTGGCGGCGTTGGCGATCACCGCGGTGGAGCTCGACGCGTATGCGCCGCCGTCGAAGAGAAGGCGGGCGCGCACGCAGAAGAGGCGGCCGTCCTCGCCGGCCACGTGCTCGTAGTCGAGCCGGGCCGGGTGGCGGTGCACGTGCCCGACGAACGACTCGTCGCGGCCGTAGACCATCTTCACGGGACGGCGCGTGGCAAGGGCGAGCATGCAGGCATGCACGTGGACCGACAGGTCTTCGCGCCCGCCGAACGCGCCGCCCACGCCGGCCAGCACGAGCTGCACGCGCTCCTCGGGGAGGCCGAGCGCCGCTGCCACCTGCTGGCGGTCCAGGTGGAGCCACTGGCTGGCGACCTCGAGCTGCACGCCACCGTCCTCGAGCGGGCGGGCGAGACCCGCCTCGGGGCCGAGGAAGGCCTGGTCCTGCATGCCGATCTCGTAGGTGCCGCGGACCACCACCGGGCCGGTGGTGGCGGGCTCGCCGTGGACGATCCGCACTGTGCGCAGCTCGTTGCCGTGAGGATGGAGCTGCGGGGCCTCTGGGGCGAGGGCCGCGGCGGGATCGGACAGCACAGGGAGCGGCTCGTACTGCACGTCGACGAGGCCGGCGGCGCGGCGGGCGGTGCCGAGGTCCTCGGCGGCGACCACCGCGACCGGCTCGCCGTGGCAGCGAACGCGGTCGAAGGCGAGCACCGGCTGGTCCTTGTGCGGGCCGGGTCCGACGCACTTCGCGCCGGGAACGTCGGCGTGGGTGAGCACGGCCCTGACGCCCGGCAGGGCGCGGGCGGCAACGGTGTCGATCCCGAGGACGCGTGCGGAGGCGTGCGGACTGCGAACCGTGACCCCGACGAGCATGCCCTCGGCGTGAAGGTCGGACGCATAGGCGAACTGCCCGGTGACCTTCGCGCGACCGTCGCTGCGCGGAAGCCGCTCCCCGATGCCGCCGCGGACGCGCTCGCGGACGCCGCCCGTGGTCACGCCGCCCGCTCCCGCAGGCGCGCGCTCTCCCGGGCCAGGTCCGCGGCGAGCACGACGGGGTCGGCGGTTCGGAGCTCGCCGTCCTCCACGACAGGTTCGCCGTTCACCAGCAGCGTGTGCACAGGGCGTGGCGGCCCCAGCACCAGCGCCGCCACGGGGTCCGCGATCCCCGCGCGGGCCGCGTCGTCCATGCGCCACAGGGCCACGTCCGCCAGCGCGCCCTCCTCCAGGCGCCCCAGCTCGCCCTCGCGGCCAAGGCAGCGTGCCCCGTGGCGGGTCGCGAGCTCCAGCGCCTCGCGCGCCGTCAACGCGGCCGGGCCACGACGCACCCGCGCCATCAGCAGCGCGCCGCGCAGCTCATCGGTCAGCTCGCCCGACTCGTTCGACGCCGCCCCGTCCACGCCCAGCCCCACCGGCGCACCGGCGTCGACCAGCTCCCGCACCGGCGCTATGCCCGCCCCCAGCCGGGCGTTTGAGATCGGGCAGTGCGCCACCCCGGTCCCCGACTCGCCCATCCGGTCAACCTCGCGGTCGTTCAGGTGCACGCAGTGGGCCAGCCAGACGTCGTCGCCCAGCCAGCCGAGCTCCTCCAGGTACTCGAGCGGCCGCACGCCGTAGCGCTCGAGGCAGAACTCGTCCTCCTCCCGGGTCTCGGCCAGATGTGTGTGCAGCCGCACGCCGCGGGAGCGCGCCAGCTCGGCGGTCTCCGACATCAACTCGCGGGTGACGGAGAACGGTGAGGTCGGCGCGAGCGCGATCCGCACCATCGCCCCGGGGCCTGGGTCGTGGTGGCGGTCGATCGCCGCCGCGCACGCCGCGAGGATCTCGTCGCGGTCCTCGACGATGTCGTCCGGCGGCAGGCCGCCGTGGCTCTTGCCGAGGTCCATCGCGCCGCGGCAGGGGTGGAAGCGAAGGCCGATCTGGCGCGCCGCCTCGATCTCCACGCCGAGGAGGTCGCCCTCGCCACGCGGAAAGACGTAGTGGTGGTCGGACGTCGTGCCGCAGCCGGAGCGGGCCAGAGCCGCGAGAGCCGCCCGGGCCGCGGCAGCGACCGTGCGGTCGTCGATCCCGGCCCACACCGGGTAGAGCTCGACGAGCCACTCGAACAGGGTGGCCTCCTGCGCCATGCCGCGGGTGGCCGACTGGTAGAGGTGGTGGTGGCAGTTGACGAGGGCGGGAGTCGCGAGGAGACCGCGGCCGTCGATGCGCCGGACGGCGTCCGTGCCCAGCGAGGCCCCGCGCGGTGCGGCCGGCGCGGGCCCGGGGCCGACTGCGGCGATGCGGCCCCGTTCGAGGATGAGATGGCCGTCATCGAACTCGCGCCGCGCGTCGTCCATGGTCGCGATGGCGCCGCCCTCGACTATTGTGGTGAACCTCATCGCTCGGCCGCCAGCCGCACCGCGGCCACGATCTTCTGGTAGCCCGTGCAGCGGCAGAGGTTGCCGTTCAACGCCTCGCGGATCTCCTCCACGGTCGGGTCGGGCACGCGGCGCAGGAGGTCGCGGGCGGCCATCACGAAGCCCGGGGTGCAGAACCCGCACTGCACCCCGCCGGCTTCGAGGAACGCCTCCTGCACCGGGTGCAGCGCGCCGTCGGAGGCGGCGAGACCGGCCGCGGTCTCGATCTCGGAGCCGGCCGCCTGGGCCGCCGGCATGAGACACGCGCATACGATCTCACCGTCGACGGCGATCGTGCACGACCCGCACTCGCCCTCCTCGCACGCGTTCTTGGGAGCAGTCACACCGAGCTCGTCGCGGAGCACGCGAAGCAGGCTCTCGTCCGCTACGTGCTCCGGCAGCCGATGCTCGGCCCCATCCACGCGGAGGCTCGGGCGCGCCCCGCTCGGCGGGGGCGACCCCACTCCGGGCTCGCGGCCGCGCGAAGCGAAGGCGCGAGACGCGGACTCGCGCGAAGCGGGCTCGCCCTCGCGCGAAGCGGACTCGCGCGAAGCGAGGGCGGGCGCTGCGTCGTCGCGGGCGCGCCAGGCGCGGGCCAGCGCGCGTCCGGCCAGCACCGCCGCCGCGTGCCGCTTGTACTCCACCGACCCCCGGCCGTCCGAGCGGGGCCGCGTCGCCTCCGCGACCAGCGCTCCAGCTCGCGCTGCCAAGTCCGGATCGAGCTCACCCCTCGAGTCCCACCGCGCCTCGGCCGCCACCAGCTCCTCCGCGGCGCTCGCCCGCACCGGCGTCGGCGCGCACGCCGCCACGCAGATCCCCGCGGTCCGGCGGGTCGTGTCCAGCACCACCGCCACCGCGCACGCCGCCCGGGCCATTGCGTTCCGCGCTCCCACCTTCGCGTACGCCGCGGGCCCGGCCGCCCGCGGCACCAGCACCGCGAGGATCAGCTCGTCCGGCCCCAGGTCGCACTCGTACGGGCCGGTCAGGAAGTCGGCGATGGAAAGGCGCCGCACGCCGGACACGGAAGCCACCTCCACCTGGGCCTCCGAAGCCACGAGGGCGGCGAGGATGTCCGCGGAGGGGTCCGCGATCGCCAGCGCCCCGCCGACCGTGGCGCGGTTGCGCACCTGGCGCGAGGCGACCGTCCGCGCGGCGAGCGCCAGCACGGGCAGCGGCTCAGCGAGCTCCTCCAGCTGGCGCGTGTAGGTGACGGACGCCCCGAGCCTGACCGGCTCGCGATCCTCGATCAAACCGAGCTCCCCCACCCGCGACAGATCCAGCAGCGGCCCCGGCCGCCCACCGCGGTTGCGCAGCGGCATCACCTCCGTCCCGCCCGCCACCACCACCGCCTCGGGAACCTCGCGCCGGGCGCGAAGCGCCTCCTCGATCGACCGCGGCTGGATCACGTGCGAGCGGATCGCATGAAGCTACTCGACGCGCCGGTGCGCCAGGTAGGGTCTGCACGTGCTCGCAATCTCCCCGCGCAGGCGCACGTCCCTGCTCGCCATCGCCGTCCTGTCCATCGCCGCGGCACTCACCGTCGCCGCCCCAGCCACGGCCCGGCCGTTCGTGATCGAGGCACGCGGCAGCGAGAAAGGCCCCGGGGTGGTCCGCGCGATCGGGGACTTCAGGCCGGCCCGCAACCCAAGGCTCGGCGCCGCCATCCGGGCCTACGGCGACCCGACCGCCACGAACGGCGGCGGCGAGATCTGCCGTGTCCGCTGGGCCGACATCGGCGTGCGGATCACGTTCCAGAACTTCGGCGGCGTGGACTCGTGCGAGCCCTCGGGCGGCCGTGCCCAGAAGGCGGTGGTGTCGGGCGACCGGCGCTGGCGGACGGCGAAGGGCCTTCGCATCGGCAACGGCGTCGCCAAGCTCCAGCGCCTGTACCCGCGCGCCAGGCGCACCCGCCGTGGCTTCCGGCTGGCGCAGGGAATCCTGCCGTTCGGCAGGCCGGTGCCCTACGCCGTGCTGGGCGCCCGGGTGGCGGACGGCCGCGTGCGCGCCTTCACGCTGTTCGTCGGCGCCGCCGGCGACTGAGCCCGTTCAGTCACCGATTACCCCGCCGCCGTCCGGCAGCCGGCGGCGCGCGAACTCGCTCGGCGGGCCGCCCGTGAACTGGTTGAAGTCGCGGATCATGTGCGCCTGGTCGTAGTAGCCGCAGGCCTGCGCGATCTCGGCCCAACCCATCTCTGTCGGGGCGTCCACCAGCGCGACGACCCGCTCGAACCGCAGGATGCGCGCGAGCAGCTTCGGCGTCACGCCCACGTGCTCGCGAAAGCGGGCGATCAGGTGACGCCGGCTGCAGCCGATCTCCGCGGCCAGCACTCCGACGGGCACCGTGCCTCCGCTCTCGTGCAGGCGGCCCAGGGCACCTGTCACGCTGGGCACGGCGAGCGCTCCCTCGAGCAGCGTCAGGAGGAAGTCGTCGACGAGCTCGAAGCGCTCGGCCCAGCCCGGCGCCTCGGCGATCGCCTCCCGCAGCAGCCCGCCAGCCCTCCGGCTGGTCGCTCCAGCCGGCGCGGGAGCCCGGCGCCAGTACGCGTATCGGCTCCCCCAGATTGATGATCAGCACCACGCGCACCCCGGGCAGCTCGCGCCGGCGGACGAAGCTGCTGGTCTCCTCGCGGTACGAGCAGTACGAGAGCACATGACCCCGAAGCCGCGGATCCGGTGCGCCCTGGACCATGTCCCAGCGGTCCTCCTCCGACTCGTGCCGGAACACGCGGCTCGGGGGCACTTGCGCGGTCATCACGCTTCGCTCAGCCAAGGGTACGCGGCGCCTCGTGCAGCCCGAACGGCGAGCCCTGGTCGTCGCGGCAGAGCTTGAAGCGCCCGAAGCGGGCGATCGAGTCCTCGTCGCCCTCCACGTCCACCTCGTCGATCTCGCCGCCCAGCTCGCGGACGCGCTCGATCGCGGCATCCATGTCATCCACCTGGAAGAACACCAGCGGGGCCCCGCCGGCATCGCCGCCGTGCATGCCGCCCGGCACGTTCGGCGTATCGATCACGAAGCCGGTTCCGGACGGTCCGCTCTGGAACTTCCACCCGAACAGGCCCTCGTAGAAAGCCCGTCCGCGCTCGGTGTCCTCCACTCCCAGCTCGAAGAACGCCAGCTCGCCTGCCATGGATCTCTCCCTTCGTCGGTCGGACCCCAACCGTACGCCCGGCCACGCCGCCGGTATTGGAAGAACTTGACCCGGTCAGCCCAGCGGCTCGAGCTGGTGGCAGCGCTCGTCGATCGCCCGCCGGATCTGCTTCGACACCGCCGGCAGCTCCCGCTCCAGGTGCCGGAACGCCGGGCCGGTGAGGACGAGCGCCCTGATCGGCGTGGTGGCGATCACCGACGCGTTGCGGGTCGCCTTCTCGATCAGGCCCATCTCGCCGAAGAAGTCACCCGGGCCGAGCTCCCCCAGGAGCTGTTCGCCGCGCCGCACGTCGGCCGTGCCCTCCTCGATGGCGAAGAACTCGTACGCGAACTCCCCCTCGCGCACCAGGTGGCGGCCGGCCTGCACGTCCACCTCGTCGGCCTGCTTCGCCACCTCCCGGCGCTCCTTCTTGCCGAGTCCGGCGAACAGCGGGATCTCCCGCAGCCGTGCTTCGTCCATCGCTCCTACCTCAGTCGGGGATGAGGCCCTCTCCCGTGAACTCGCCGCACGCCTCCTCGAACGTGACGTCGCGCGGCGGCAGGATCACGTCGGACTCCACGAGCTCGTCGTCGTCGAGCGCGTTGCCGTCGCTGGCCACCAGGTCGAGCATCTGCTCCCAGAGCTCCTGGAACTCCGCCTCGTCACCCTGCTCCACCGCCGCCACGGCCTGGTTGTCGAGCTCGTTCAGGCGCTCCGCGTCCTCGTCGGGAAGGCGGAACTGCCCCTCACCCGAGATACGGACGATCACGGGTTCTCCTTCCCCTGCTCGAGTGCCGGAGAGTCGCCGCCGCCCGTGCCGAGCTCGGCCTTCATCTTGGCCAGCTCATCGTCGACCTGCGCGCCGCTCGTGAGCTCCTTGAGCTGACGGTCGATGTCGTCCTCACCCGGGCCAAGCTGGGTGATGTCGTCGAACGTCCCGGCCGCCTCGAGCTCCTCGACCGCGCCGGCGCGGGCGCGCATCTGCTCGGTCTTGTCCTCGGCCCGCTGCATCGCCAGCCCGAGGTCGGCCATCTCCTCGCCCACGCCGGAGGCCGCCTCGCCGATCCGAACCTGGGCCTCGGCGGCGGAGTACTGCGCCTTGATGACCTCCTTCTTGGTCCTGAACTGCTCGATCTTCTGGCGCAGCTTCTGCTCGTTGGCGGTGAGCTGCTCCTGCTGGCCCTCGAGCTCCTTGACCTGCACGTCGAGCGTCTGGAGCTCCGTCTGCGCGAGCGTCTTGCGCTCGAGGGCGGTGCGGGCCAGCGGCTCGTTGCCCTGGGCGAGCGCCTGGCGCGCCTGGGTGTCGAGCTTGACGACCTGCTGCTCGAGCTTGCCGGACTGCATCTGCAGCCGCTTCTTGGCCGTGACCACGTCGGCGATGCCCTTCTTGACGTTCTGGAGCATCTCGACCTGCTTCTGGTAGCCGTAGTCGAGCGTCTCCCCGGGGTCCTCGGCCCGGTCGAGCATCCTCGAGATCTTCGCCTTGATAACGGTGGACATGCGCCCGCCAAGCCCTGGCATCGCGTTCTCCTTCGACCTTTGGATCGTGCTGAAACCTAGACTAGCCGCCGTGGAGCCCCGCCCACCGTCCCGCTCGCGCTCTGAGCTGAGCCGCTGGATGGGGATCGGGGACGCCAACACCGCCGGGAACGTCCACGGCGGCGTGATCATGCACCTGTGCGACGAGGTCGCGGGCATCGCCGCGGTGCGCCACTCGGGACAGCGTGTGGTGACCGCCGCCATGGACCGGATGACGTTCCTGCACCCGGTCTACGTCGGCAACCTGGTGACGGTCAAGGCCACCGTGAACGCCGCCTGGCGCAGCTCGATGGAGGTGGGCGTGCGCGTGGAGGCCGAGGACGTGCGAAGCCGCGACGTCACCCACACCTCGACCGCCTACCTGACGATGGTGGCGCTGGACGAGGAGGGGCGGCCGGCGGCGGTGCCCCCGGTCGACCCCGTGACCCCGGACGAGCAGCGCAGGGCGCGCGAGGCGCAGATGCGGCGCGACAACCGGCTCGCGGAGCGGCGCTCCATCGAGGCCGAGCGCATCTAGGCGACCGGGCCCGAGGGGTCGGGCTCCTCCGGCAGCTGGCGCCACACCGTGAACCGGCCCTTCATGATCGTGAAGCGGACCTTGACGATGCCCGAGCAGGGCCCGCCGGGGCCCTTCCGCAGGCGGAACGAGGCGAGCGACCTCGGCCCCGGCTCGTCCTCCACGCCCGCCAGGTCGGCGCGGCATGGCAGCGACGCGTTGAAGATCTTGGCGTCCGACGGCCCGTCGAGCCGGTACGGGTCGCCCTGGTCGATCAGGGCGTGGGGGGCGAAGAAGTGGGCGGCGCCCTCGTAGTCGTCGCGCTGGAGCGCCAGCAGCCAGCCGCGGATCACGCGCTTCTCGTACTCGGCGCCCTGCTGCACCGGCGGCGGGAGCGGGTTGACCTCGGGCTCGTCCTTCTCGCATCCGGCCGCCAGCAGCACGAGGGCGACGATCGCGATCGGACTACCCTTTGCCATGGATGGAGCTTGACACCCTCGCCCACGGCGGCCACGCGGTCTACGACCACCCCGCGCTGGCGGCCGTGTTCATCCTGGCGCTCGTGATCCCGTGGACGGTGCTCGTGCTCGTCGGGCGCTGGTTCATCCGCCAGCGCGACGACGACGAGCGGCCCGAGGGCTAACCCCCCGCGGGGCGTTACGAGCGCTGCAGCGAGGCAGCGGCCTCGCGCACCACGTCGCCCGGCGCGTTGCCCGGCGCCTGCTCCAGCACCTCCGCGGCGGCCGCCAGGCTCTGCTGGTACTGCTCCCGCTGCATGCGCGAGATCACGAGCCGCTGCACCTGGGCCGTGCCCTCGAAGATCTGGTAGATCTTGGCGTCCCTGAAGAACTTCTCGAGCGGGCAGTCGGTCGTCTGCGCGAAGGGACCCACGAGATCCATCAGCGCGGTGGTGGCCCACATCGCCACGTCGCCCGCCTTCAGCTTCGACATCGAGCCCTGGCCGCCGGTCATCGGCACGCCGTTGCGCCCCATCCAGGCCGCGCGCCAGACCAGAAGGCGGGACGCCTCGATCTCCGTGGCCACTTCGGCGAGCACCTGCTGGACGCGCTGCTGCTCGAGCAGCGGCGTGCCCTCCTCGACCTTGCCCTCCAGGTAGTCGAGCGTCCACTCGTACGCCGCCTGGGCTATGCCGAGCGCCGAGGCGCCCACCAGCGGCCGGGTCAGCTCGAACGTGGCGAGCGCGTTGGAGGAGCGGCCGGTCGACTGCCCCGACCGGGCCCGCTCCAGCTTGCGCTCGAGCTTCTCGCGCCCGCCGAGCAGGTAGTCGCCGGGCACGCGGCAGTCCTCCAGGATCACCTCCGAGGTCTGCGACGCGCGGATGCCGAGCTTCGACTCCTTCTTGCCCATCGACAGCCCCGGCGTGTCCTTCGGCACCACGAACGAGGCCTGGCCGCGGTGGCCGAGGTCGGGGTCGACTGTGGCCACCACCACGGTCACGTCCGCGATGCCGCCGTTCGTGATGAAGACCTTCGTGCCGTTGAGGACCCACTCGTCGCCGTCCTGGACGGCGGTGGTGCGCAGCGAGCGTACGTCGGACCCGGCGCTCGGCTCGGTCACGGCGTAGGCGCCGAGCTTGATCTCGTCGCCCATGCCGAAGCACTCCGGCACCCAGCGCCCGATCTGCTCGGGCGTGCCGGAGCTCGCGATGCCGGCCGCGGCGAGCGACCCGCCCTGGATCGCGAGCGCGATGCCGGCGCAGCCCCAGTGGAGCTCCTCGGCGTAGATGCAGCCGAACAGGCCGTCCGGGTCCGTGCCCAGCTTCTGGATGTGGTCGAGCCCGTGGAGGCCCCACTCGCGCGCGGCGCGGATGGTCTCCCAGGGCACGCTCTCCTCGCGGTCGTGCTTCGCGGCGACCGGCCGCATCACATCGCGCGCGAACCGCCGGCAGTGCGCCTGGTACTCGAGCTGTTCGTCACTGAGCCTGAAATCCACGAGCGTCGACCGCCTCCCGGCTGCATTGACTGACCAGTCAATCGTACACGCGCCCGCCGCCGGTCGCGCCGGCGCAAACGAACTAGCAACCAAGGGGCGGCGCGAGGGGGTGGGTCGCCCCAGGGCCGCATACGTGCCCTCAGGTGACCCACCCCCCTCTAATCTGCCCCGCGTGCGCCGCTTTACTTCCGCGCTGGCCCTGCTCGCCTTCCTGGGCGGCTGTTCGCTCGGGGACGAGGAGACCTCGCGCCCGCCGCAGCTCGGCGTGCAGGCCGAGGACGAGGAGGCCGTGGAGAAGCTCGGCTTCCCGTCGAGCGCCACCCGCAACACGATCAGGGTGGGCGGCAGCGACGCCGCGGCGGATGCCGCCGGCGTGGCCGGCGCCCTCTTCCCCGCCACCGGAACGTCGGACCGCCCCACCGCCGTGGTGCTCGTGGACCAGGACGACTGGCAGACCGGCATCGCCGCCTCGGTGCTCACGGGATCGCCGATCGGCGCCCCGATCCTGCTCTCGGACGGCGACGAGCTTCCGCCCGTGACCCAGGACACCCTCGAGCGGCTCGCGCCGCGCGGCTCCGACCTTTCGGAGGACGCCCAGGTCATCCGAATCGGCCCCGACGTCGCCCGCCCCGAGGGATTCAAGACCGCGCTGATCGAGGGCGACGACCCCTTCGAGCGCGCCGCCGCGATCGACCGCTTCTTCTCCGCCGCGCGCGGCCGGCCGTCAAACGACGTGGTGCTCTACTCGGCCGAGCGCGCCGAATGGGCAATGCCGGCGGCGTCGTGGGCAGCGCGCTCGGGTGACGCGGCCCTGCCGGTCGAGGCGGACACCATCCCCCGGCCCGTTGCGCGCGCCCTGCAGGCACACGAACGGCCGAACGTGTACCTGCTCGGCCCCGAGCGGGTGATCTCGAAGCGGGTGGCCGACCAGCTCAGGGAGCGACAGCTCGCCCGCTCGGTCAACCGGATCGAGGGCGACACCCCGGTGGAGAACGCCATCGCGTTCGCCCGCTACGAGAAGGGCGACTTCGGCTGGCAGGTGAACATCCCGGGCCACAACTTCGCGATCGCCAGCACCACCCGGCCCGCCGACGCGGCGGCGGCCGCGCCGCTCGGGACACGCGGGATCTTCGCGCCGCTGCTGCTGACCGACGAAGCCGAGCAGCTCCCGGAGGCGCTCGAGACGTACCTCCTGAGCGTGCAGCCGGGGTACGAGCAGGACCCGCGCGACGCGGTCTACAACCGCGCCTGGATCCTCGGCGACGACACGGCGATCTCGGTGCGCCAGCAGGCGCAGATCGACGCGATCACCGAGCTGATCCCGGTGCAGGCGACGTCGCCATGATCTCGGGCGCCGGAGGGCGACCGTTGCCATCAGAGGTGCGGGCCGGACGCCCGCACGGGGTACCCTCGGGTCATGAGTGAGTTCGAGCGACCGGACCGGTACCAGCGCGAGCCCACCGTGGAGGACGTGCGCCAGCTGATGGGCGCCTCGACGCCCCATTTCGCGCTCCACATCCGCAACCGCATCCGGAACCTGATCGGCGGGCTCCCGGAGGACCACCCCGCGCGGATCGAGGGCGAGCGCGAGATCGCCCGGCTCGAGCGCCTCGCGTTCGGCTCGGAGCGGCGCGGACCGAGACAGCCGCACGAGCACGGCTTGCCGAGCTTCCCGGGCGAGGAAGAAGACGAGTCTGCGGTAATCTCGTAGCGAACGTCACGAGGAGGAGCAATGGCCTGGGAGTTCCACGTCCTTGTCGTCGCGAACGTCACCGCGACCTCGGAGGAGCTGCTCACCGCCCTGAAGGAACGCGCTGAAAAAGGCGCCTGCCGCTTCACGCTCGTGATGCCTCGCTCCGCCGGGGACTCCGCGAACCGCCTCGACGAGGCGCTCGAGGCCATGCGGGCCGCGGGCCTGGCCAAAGTCGACGGCCGCATGGGCGACACCGACCCCGTGGTCGCCGCAATGGAGGCCTGGGACCCGATGTCGTTCGACGAGATCGTCGTCTCGACGCTTCCCACCGGCGTGTCGCGCTGGCTCGGCCTCGACCTGCCGCGCCGGCTCGAGAAGCTGACCGGGGTGAGCGTGCTCCACGTCGTGGCGCAGCAGCCCCAGGCGCAGGTGAACTGGGAGCGCCCGCCCGAGCGGGAGGACTACGGCGTGCTGTCGCCGCTGGCCGCGGCGCTCACGCGGCGCTAGCCGCCGTCTCACGCGGGGCCGACAGGTCGGCCACCGCGTCGCGGTGCTCCCGCGCCGAGCCGTACAGCATCCCGTCTACCTTGGCCCGCTTCAGGAAGAAGTGCAGGTCGTGCTCCCAGGTGAAGCCGATCCCGCCGTGCACCTGGAGCGCCGACGTGCACACGCCCCAGCCGGCGTCCGACGCGTAGGCCTTCGCCATGCAAGCCGCCAGCGGCAGGGTCTCCGGCTCGGCGTCGCCGCACCAGGCCGCGTAGTAGCTCGCCGAGCGCGCGCCCTCGGTCTCGAGCAGCATCTGCGCGCACCGGTGCGACACCGCCTGGTACGAGCCGATCGGGCGCCCGAACTGCTTGCGGTCGCGTGCGTACTCGACCGCCATCTCCATCGCCCGCTGGCAGATGCCCGTGAGCTCCGCCGCCACGGCCACGGCGGCGCGCGAGATCCCCGGGATGCGGTCGCCCTCGAGCGGCTCGCCGGCGTCGCCGCCCTGCACCCGCGCGTAGCGGCGAGTCGTGTCCATGGTCTCCACGCGCTCCACGTCGGCCTCGCCGCGCTCCACGATGCGCGCGCCGTCGTGGCCGAGCAGGAGGATCACTGCGGCTGAGTCGGCGTCCGGCACGAGCTTTGCCTCGCCGCCGTCCTTGACGATCCCCACGGTGCCGCGCGCCTCGCCCGAGGCGATCCCCGGCAGCCAGCGCTCCTTCTGTTCGTCGGAGCCGGCCGCGTCCAGCACGAGGCCGGCCGCGGCGTTCGACAGGAAGGGCAGCGGCGCGAGCGCGTAGCCGAGCTCCTCCATCAGGATGATCAGCTCGACGGTGCCGAGCCCCTGGCCGCCGTGCTCCTCCGCGATGAAGATGCCGGGCCAGCCGAGCTCGCACAGCTCGTCCCAGGCGGCGTCGTCGTAGCGACCCGCCTCGGCGAGCTCGCGCACCCGCTCCATCTTGAAGCGCTCGGCGAGCAGCTCCTTGGCGGTCCGCTTGATCGCCTGCTGGTCGTCTGAGAAGTCGAAGTTCATGCTCGGCCCCTTACCGCAGCTTCGGCAGGCCGAGCACGCGCTCGGCGACGATGTTCTTGAGGATCTCGGTGGTGCCGCCCTCGATCGAGTTGGCGCGCGAGCGCAGCAGCCGGTAGGTCCACCGCGACTCCCAGTAAGCGCCCTCCTCGCCGAGGATGTCCACGGCGAGCTCGGTCAGCGTCTGGTTGATCTCGCCCCACTGCCACTTGGGGAGCGAGCCCTCCGGGCCTGGCACCCCGCGCTTCATGACCTGGGTCAGGCCGCGCCAGGAGTTGAGACGCAGCAGCTCGACCTCGATGGTGAGCTGGGCGAGCTTCTGCTTGATCACCGGGTCGTCGTCGACGCCACGCTCGGCCGCCAGCTGCTTCAGCTCGTCGAGCGCGATCCTCACCCCCGCGGCCGACGAGGCGCCCAGCCCGGCGCGCTCGTTCATCAGCGTGGTGATCGCGACCGCCCAGCCGTTGCCGACGCCGCCCACCACGTACTCGTCCGGGATCCGAGCCTCCTCCATGAAGAGCTCGTTGAACTCCGGCTCCTTGGTGATCTGGTGGAGCGGGCGGACCTGCACGGCGTCCTGCTCCATGTCCATGATGAAGTAGGTCAGGCCCTGGTGCTTCGGCGCATCCGGGTCGGTGCGCGCCACGAGCATGCACCACTTGGCCTTGTGGGCGTAGGTGGTCCAGACCTTCTGGCCGGTGACGAGCCACTCGCCGTTCGACTTGACCGCCTTGGTCTTCAGCGAGGCGAGGTCCGAGCCCGACTCCGGCTCGGAGAAGCCCTGGCACCAGATCTCCTCGCCGGTGAGGATCGGCCTGAGCCAGCGCTCCTTCTGCTGGTCGCTGCCGTGGGTGATCACCACCGGGCCGCCCATCACCATGCCGAGGATGTTCACCGGCGGCGGGGCCTTGGCGCGCGCCATCTCCTCGCCGAACAGGGCCTGCTCGACCAGCGTGGCGCCGCGGCCGCCGTACTCCTTCGGCCACGAGAAGCCGGCGTAGCCGGCCTCGAAGAGCTTCCCTTGCCAGGCGCGGCGGTGCTCGAACTGCGCGTCGTCGCCCGGCGGGTCCTCACCGGGGTGGTTCTGGGCGAGCCACTCCCTCAGCTCGTCGCGGAAGACCTGTTCGGAGGGCGACAGCGTGAGGTCCATGCGCAGTAATGTACCAGGGCGTACACAATGTCGGCTCCTCGCGACATCCCCCGCCGACTCCCCCGCGGCACCCACGGGCTCGACCCCGGCGTGGTCGCCGCGTCGCAGAGGACGCGGCTCCTCGAGGCGGTCGGGCGAGCGGTCGCCGAGAAGGGCTACGCGGCCGCGACCATCGACGACATCGTGCGCGGAGCAGGGGTCTCGAAGAAGACCTTCTACGACCACTTCGCCGACAAGCTCGACTGCTTCCTCGCCGCCTACGAGGCGGCCAGCGACGAGCTGCTCGCCCGGCTGCGCGAGGCGCAATCGGGACAGGAGGGCTGGCTCGAGCGGACACGCGCCGGAATCGTCGCGTACCTGCGCTGGCTGGCGGCCGAGCCGGCGCTGGCGCGGGTGTTCCTGATCGAGGTAGCGGCCGCGGGCCCCGTGGCCGCCGAGCGCCGCGAGCGGCTGCGCGACCGCTACGCCGAGGTGCTGCGTGAGCTCCAGGACGACGCGCGCGTGGAGATCCCGGCGCTCCCCCGCCTGCCCGCGGAGGTGTTCCACGCCCTGGTCGCGGCCGTGGACGAGGTGGTCGTCCGCCGGATCCGCGAATCGGGCGCCGGCGAGCTGCCCCGGCTCGAGCCGGTGCTGCTGTACCTGCAGGTGGCGCTGCTGGCCGGCCCGCAGGTGGCCGCCGAAGCGGCCGCTCTGTGAGCCGAAGCGGCCGCTCTGTGAGCTGAAGCGGCCGCTCTGTGACATACGACACGCCGACGTTGCATAAATAGCCACGCCCTGCTCCAATAGCGATACGAAACGTTCTCGTATCGCTAGGCGCCCGCCACGGAGTCGATCATGAGCTCACTGCCGCTGGCCCACGCGGGTGTCGGCTCGGCCATGAACGATACCGTCCGGATGGTCGGCGGAACGCTCGGCGTAGCGGTTCTCGGAAGCCTCATGTCCAGCCGCTACGGTGCCGACATGGAGGGCGCGGCAGAGGGGTTGCCCGCTCCGGCGGCCGAGGCGGCGGGCGAGTCGATCGGTCACGCGAGCGTGGTTGCGGACCAGGTCGGCGGCAGCGCCGGCGCGGGGCTGGAGCGGTTCGCCGAGACCGCGTTCAGCTCCGCGATGAGCACCACGCTCACCGTGGCGGCCGCCGTGGCGCTGGCCGGCTCGATGGTCGCGCTGTTCGTGCTGCCCGGCAGGGAGCGCGAGCGGATCGAGACGAGCCCCGTGGCGGCGGAGGCAGCCGCCGCGTGACGCCGGAGAAGGCACCGCGCGGCCGCGGCCGCCCCCGCAGCGCGGAGGCCCACCGGGCCATCCTCGCTGCGGTCGTCGAGCTCCTGCCCGAGCACGGGCTGAAGGGGCTGACGATCGAGGCGGTCGCCGCCCGCGCCGGTGTTGGGAAGACCACGATCTACCGGCGCTGGAAGACGAAGAACGAGCTGATCGTGGAGGCCATCGAGCAGCTTCGCCCACCGGGTCCCGCCCCGGACACGGGCTCCTTCAGGGGCGACCTCGACGCGATGGTCGACCTCCAGCGCCTGCGGCTCGAGGCCTCGCAGCTGCCTCGCATGATGCCTCGGGTGCTGGGCGAGGCGTCGGAGGATCCCGACCTGCACGCCGAGATCGTCACGCGGGCCGTGCTGCCGATCCGCGAGCTGCTCGCCCAGATCGTGCGACGCGGCGTGGACCGCGGCGAGCTGCGCGAGGACCTCGACGTGGAGGCCGTGGTGGACGTGCTCCACGCGCTGCCCGTCTACCGGCTGCTGCTGGCGGGCGGGGCGATGTCCTCGATCGCGGGCGTGCCCGAGCGGATAGCGCCGCTCCTGCTCGAGGGGATCAGTAGCTCTTCGGCAGGCCCAAGGAGTGCTCGGCGACGTAGTTCAGGATCATCTCGCGCGAGACGGGCGCGGTCCGGGTGAGGCGCACGCCCCACCACATGTCGCTCAGGCCGTACTCGAGCGCGAAGCCGTTCCCGCCGTGCGTCTGGATCGCGCGGTCCACGCACTCGATCGCCGCCTCCGCGGCCGCGTACTTCGCCATGTTCGAGGCCTCGCCGGCGCCGGGCGCACCGGCGTCGTAGAGCGCCGCCGCCTTCTGCATCATCAGACGCGCCAGCTCCAGATCGACCTTGGCCTCCGCCAGCGGGTGCGCGATGCCCTGGTGGGTCCCGATCGGAGCGCCCCACACCGCCCGCTCGTTGGCGTAGGCGGCGGCCCTCTCGAGCGCCCGCCGGCCGGCGCCGCAGGCGATCGCCGCGCCCATGATGCGCTCCGGGTTCAACCCGTCGAAGACGGGGCCGAGGCCGCCGCCCTCGCCGCCTATCAGGCGCTCTTCCTCGAGCTCCACGTCGTCGAAGAAGAGCGTCCACTGCCTGTCGGGGCCGATGTAGGGCATCGGGATGGCGTCGCGAGTGAATCCGGGCGCGTCCACTTCGACGAGGCACAGCGACGGCAGGCCGAGCTGCCCGTCCGGCAGCCGGCTGCGGGCCACCACCAGCACGGCGTCGGCGTGCTCCACCCCGGAGATGTAGGTCTTCTGGCCGTTGAGGAGCAGGCGTCCGTCGCGCCGCTCGAGCGACGTGGCGAGGTTGTGCGAGTTCGTGACGGCGTCGGGCTCGGTGATCGCGAACGCCACCTTGGTCGTGCCGGCGGCGATCCCCCGAAGCCACTGCTCCTTCTGCTGCTCGGTCCCGTGCCGCGCCAGGATCGAGCCGACGATGGCCGGCGACACCACGATCAGCAGCAGCGACTTCCCCGCCCCCGAGATCTCCTCGCCCACCGCCGCGAGCCCGGACATGCCGAGTCCGCCGCCGCCCCACTCCTCGGGTACGTTCACGCCGAGGTAGCCCTTCTCCGCGAGCGCGTCCCACAGCTCCGTGGGCGGCTCCCCCTCGCCGTGCTTGCGGCGCGAGTAGTCCTCCGGGAAGGAGTCGCAGATCCCGCGCACCGCGGCGCGGATCTCGCGCTCCTCGTCGGTGGGGATCAGCTCGAGGCGGGCCACGCGGCCCGGCAGGTTATCCCTGTCCGGCGTTGCGCTTCGCCAAGTCGAGCTCGGCCTGCACCGTCGCCCGCTGGTCGTCCCACCGAAGGCGCTTCTCCAGGTACGGGATCGCCGCCTCCGGGTTGCCGGAGCGGTTGAGCGACTTGCCCAGGTTGAACAGGGCGTAGGCGTAGGTGATGTCCGTGCTGTCCTCGGGCCACGAGGCCACGGCCTCCTGCAGGATCGGCACGGCGCCGGCGTAGTCGCCCTGCTGCATGAGTGCGTAGCCCTGGTCGTTCAGCTCGGCGCCGGTGGCCGGGTCCCCGCCGCCGGACGGCTGCTCGGCCGGGGGCTCCTCCTCCGCCTCGGGGGCCGGCGCCGGGGCGGGCTCGGCGGGCTCGGCCTGCTGCTGCTCCGCCTGCTGCTGTTGCTGCTGCTCCGTGTTTCGCTCCGCGCGGTTGCGGTCGCCTTGCTGCTGGTTTCCGCGATCCGCCTGCTGCGATCCGTCGCCGTCGCCGCCCGACGACAGCACGGCCGCGAGCACGCCGGCGCCGGCGAGTCCGAGCAGGACGAGCGCCAGCGCGATGGCTCCGGTGGGCCGCCCGCCCCTCTGCGGGGGTCTGCGGCGCGGAGGCTCGGTGGGAGGAGGAGGACTGGCCGCGGCGGGAACGGGCGCGGCCG
>DASZJZ010000092.1:0-18058 GCA_035947555.1 Thermoleophilaceae bacterium
CAGCGCATTGTGGTCGGCATTCGGCCCGATCTGGCGGTCGCGCGAGTCGCGTACCTCGAAGGTCACCTCCTCGCCCGGCTCGACCGATGCCACCGGCGCGAGGTCCGGATGCCAGCGGTTGTGTCCCCGCTCGGCGCCGAGATGAAGCGGCCGCGAGAGATCGATCTCGATCCGGAGGCTCACCGGGTGGTCAATTCACGCAACCGTCGCACTGACGTCACGGAGTGTGCCCTTTCGCGCAGAACCTCGTATGACAAGCGCCGCGAGGACGGGCCGAGCGCCGCGGGGGCCTGACCGCTCTGTCAGAGCCCGTACGAGCGTCCGATCACGTCGAGCATCACCTCGTCGGTGCCGGCTCCGATCCGGTTCAGGCGCACGTCGCGCCATGCGCGCTCGATGCCGTACTCCTTCATGTAGCCCGCGCCGCCGTGGATCTGGAGGCACTCGTCCACCACCTCGCACGCCATCCGCGCGGTGTACAGCTTCGCCATCGAGATCTCGCGCACGGGGTACTCGCCGTTCTGGAACCGCCACGCGGTCGTGTACACCATCTGGCGGCCGGCCTCGATCTTCGTCGCCATCTCGGCGAACTTGTGGCGTATCGCCTGGAACTTGGCGATCGGCCGCCCGAAGGCGCTGCGCTCGGTGGCGTACTGCAGAGTGCGGTCGAATGCCTTCTGCGCCCCCGCCACACAGCCGGCGGCGCCGATCAGCCGCTCGCCTTGGAGCTCCCACATGATGTGGTAGAAGCCCTTGCCCTCCTGGCCGAGCACCGCGTTCGCCGGCACGCGCACGTCCTGGAAGGCGAGCAGCGCCGTGTCGGAGGCGTGCATGCCGAGCTTCTCGAGCTTCTTCTCCCGGATCACCCCGGGGGTGTCCATGTCGAGGAGGAACAGCGTGAAGCCGTCGTAACCCGCGTCCGGATCGGTCTTCGTGACGAGCACGATGAAGTCCGCCCGCAGGCCGTTCGTGATGTAGGTCTTCGAGCCGTTGATGACCCACTCGTCCCCGTCGCGCACCGCGCGCGTCTTGATGCCGGCCACGTCCGACCCGGCGTCGGGCTCGGTTATCCCGAGGCAGGAGATCTTCTCGCCACGGATCGCCGGCACGAGGTATTCCTGCTTCTGCTCCTCGGTACCGAACAGGAACACCGGCGGGGTCGCCATGTCGGTGTGCACGGCCACGCCCATCGCCAGGCCACCCGAGTTCGAGTGCACCATCTCCTCGGCGAGGACGAGGTTGGCGTAGTAGTCGCCGCCCTGGCCGCCGTACTCCTCGGGATAGGAGAGCCCGAGCAGGCCGAGCTCGCCCATGCGCGGGAAAACCCAGTCGGCGAAGGTCGTCTCCTCCCACTCCTCGGCGTGCGGCGCCAGCTCCTTCACGACGAACGAGCGGATCGACTCGCGCAGCTGGTCGTGCTCCTCGGTGAAGATGAAGTGCTTGCGGGAGGCGCCGTGGTCGGGCTTGAGGAGCGAGTCGGCGGTGGCCATGGCGGCAGCGTACCGCCGCTACCCCCGGCTGACGATCTCCACCAGCCTGTCGCCCGGGCGGAGCTCCGCGGCCTCCGGGTCGTCGAAGCGCAGGAGCCGGCCGTCCCGCGACACCGCGACCACCGGGTTGCGCGGGCGGAGCTCCGCGAGCGGGCCCAGCTCCGACTCGTCGACCGGCCGCTCCGCGATGTCGAGCCCGGCTCCCACCGAGAGGAGGTCCTCGATCACCTCGGCCACGTCCGGCGTGGTGGTGGCGAGCCCGAGCAGCCTGCCCGCGGAGCTCGACGACGTGATCACCGAGTTCGCGCCGCTCTCGTGCAGCAGGTGGGCGTTCTCGTCCTCCCGGACGGCGGCCACCACCGTCGCGTTCGGGTTCAGCTCACGCGCCGTGAGCGTGGCGAGCACGGCCGCGTCGTCGCGGTCGACGGCCACGACCACGGCCGCGGCGTCAACGATCCCGGCATCGCGAAGGGCGTGCTGGGTGGTGGCGCTGCCGGCCACGGCGCTCAGCCCCATCGAGGTGGCCTTGGCCCGCGCCGAGGGATCCTCGTCCACGGCGACGAGCTGCTCCGGCTCGTAGCCGTTTCCGAGCAGGGTGGTGGCGGCGGCGCGTCCCTTCGTGCCGAAGCCGCAGATGATCACGTGATCCTTCAAGGCCCTCCTCCAGCGTGACAGGCGGTAGGCCGCGCGGGTGCGCTCCGTCAGCACCTCGAGCGTCGTGCCCACCAACAGGATCAGGAACAGGATGCGCGCGGGGGTGACCACCACGGTGGTGACGAGGCGCGCCCCGTCGCTCACCGGCCGGATGTCCCCGTAGCCCGTCGTGGTGATGGTGACGGTGGAGTAGTAGAAGGCGTCGAGCAGGCTGACACTGTCGTCCTCCGGGTCGATGTAGCCGTCCCGGCCGATGTACGCGAGGACCGCCACCAGCACCACCAGGCCCACCGCGAGCGCCAGCCGCTCCCCGATCGTGCGCAGAGGATGGCGGCGACCGGCGGGCAGCTCGATGTGCGAGTCGTACGCGTCCATCCGCGGAGCAGGCTAGTCGCGCTAGCGTCCGCTCATGAGCGAGCGAGAGTTCGATGTGGTGATCCTGGGCGCGGGACCCGCCGGCGAGGTGTGCGCCGGCCGGCTCGGCGAGGCCGGGCTCGAGGTGGCAATCGTGGAGCCGCACCTAGTCGGGGGCGAGTGCTCCTTCTACGCCTGCATGCCGTCGAAGGCGCTTCTGCGGCCGGGCGAGCTGCTGGCCGAGGCCCGGCGCATCCCGGGCGTGCGCGAGGCGGTGACGGGCGAGCTCGACGCGGCTGCCGTGCTAAGGCGCCGCGACGAGATCATCCACGACCTCGACGACTCGAGCATGGAGCCGTGGCTCGCCGACCGCGGCGTGACGCTGGTGCGCAAGCACGGCCGCTTGGATGGCGAGCGGCGCGTGCAGGCGGGCGACGACACGCTCGTGGCGCGCCGCGCGGTGGTGGTGGCCACCGGGACGACGGCGGTCATGCCGCCCATCGACGGGCTCCGCGAGGCGAAGCCCTGGACGAACCGCGAGGCCACCACCGCCAAGGAGCTGCCCGATCGCCTGGTGATCCTGGGCGGCGGCGTAGTCGGCGTGGAGATGGCCCAGGCCTACCGGACGCTCGGCTCCCAGGTGACGCTGATCGACGTCGCCGACCGCTTGATCGCTCGCGAGGAGCCGTTCGCGAGCGAGCACGTTGAGCAGGGCCTGCGGGAGCTCGGGGTGGACGTGCAGGTGGGGGTGAAGGCGACCGCGGTGCGGGTCGAGGAGCGCGAAAGCGGGGCGGCGGTCGGCCAGAGCAGCTCGGCGGCCGCCCGCGAGATCATCGTCGAGCTCGACTCCGGCGGCCCCGCCCGCGGCGACGAGCTCCTCGTGGCCGTCGGCCGGCGTGTGAACACCGCCGACATCGGCCTGGACACTGTCGGCCTCGAACCCGGCAAGCCGGTGGAGGTGGACGACTCCATGCGCGCGAGCGACTGGCTCTACGCGATCGGCGACGTGAACGGCCGCGCCCTCCTCACCCACATGGGCAAGTACCAGGCGCGGGTGGCCGCGGACGTGATCCTCGGCGAGGAGAACGCCTGTCTCCTGGTGGACGGCTCGCGCTCGCCCCGCGTGATCTTCACCGACCCGCAGGTGGCGGCTGTGGGCTACACGTTCGCCGCCGCCCAGGAGGCCGGCCTCGACGTTCGGACGGCGGACGTGCCGATGCAGGGCAACGCCGGCGCCAGCTTCTACGGGCGCGACAGCACACCCGGCACTGCGCGGCTCGTGGTGGACGCGGACCGCCGCGTGGTCGTGGGCGCCACCTTCACCGGCCCGGAGGTGGCCGAGTTCCTGCAGGCCGCCACGACGGCGGTGGTGAGCGAGGTCACCATCGACCGGCTGTTCCACGCCGTGCCCGCGTTCCCCACTCGCAGCGAGGTGTGGCTCTACCTGCTCGAGAAGCTCGGCGTGGCAGGGCCCTGCAAGCCGGAGGGACACCGGGTGGTCGCCTAACGGCCGGCGCACGCGCCGCCGGGACAGAAACGTCATCGTCAAGATGAACCGGCCCTGGCCCTACGACGCCCGATAGACACCGAGACACCACGCGCCCGCGCCGTGCTGGAGCGCGCCCGGTCGGTGCCGCGCGGCCACGTGACCACCTACGGCGACCTCAGCCCCGAGGCGCCGCGCTACGCGGGCGCGGTGCTCCACGCGGCTGACGACCCGGACGTGCCGTGGCAGCGCATCGTGCGCGCCGACGGCTCGCTGGCGAAGGGGGACCGCCAGCGCCGGCTGCTCGAGGAGGAGGGCGTGCCGTTCAGCGGGGACCGCGTGGACATGCAGGCGGCGTGGGTGCCGGCCGCCTAGGCCGCTGCGGCCAGCGACGCCTCGAGCTCGGCCCGGAACGCGGTCACCACCTCCGGGTCGAACTGAGTCCCGGAGCAGCGCGTGAGCTCGGCCAGCGCCTCGGCCGGCTTCATCGGCCGCTGGTAGGGCCGGCTCGACGTCATCGCGTGGAACGCGTCGCAGACGGCCACGATACGCGCGCCGATCGGGATCTCGCTCCCCCGCAGCCCGTCGGGATAGCCGCGGCCGTCCATGCGCTCGTGGCTCCAGCGCACGAGCCGTGCCACGCCCTCGAGCGCGGGCGCCACGTGCAGCATCCTCTCGCCGATCACCGTGTGCCGGCGCATGAACTCCCAGTCCGGCCCGTCGAGCGGGCCGGGCTTTTCGAGGATCGCGTCCGGGATCGCCATCTTGCCGATGTCATGCAGCTCGGCCGCGCGGACGAGCTCGTGGAGCTCGTGCGACCTCAGCCCCAGCCGGCGGCCCACCCCGTGGGCGAGCGCCGCCACGTCGTCGATGTGGTGGCGCAGGTCCGGCGTGCGCTCGGAGACCATCTGGAGCAGCACGTCCCGCACCTGCCGCGTCGTCGCCTGCCGGCGGCGCACTCCCTTCTGCGCGTAGAGCCGCTGGTCGGCCAGCTGGAGCGCCCGCTCCGAGTCGCGCGCCTCCGCGGGCAGCACGACGGTGCCGTGGGAGCTCGTCACATGGAAGCCCTCCCCGTGCTCGTCCAGCGCGGCGATGGCGTCCTGCACGTCGCTCGTGAAGCCCTCGCCGCGGCACCTGAGCAGCACGCAGAACTCGTCGCCGCCGAGCCTGTAGGCCGAGCCGCGTCCCGCGGTGGCCGCCTCGAGCCGGGCGCCGAGGCGCACGAGCAGCGCGTCGCCGGCGGGGTGCCCGAAGGCGTCGTTGTAGTCCTTGAAGCCGTCCAGGTCGAACAGCGCCAGCACGGCCGGATCGCGGACGTCGGCGTAGGTCAGCGCCGCGTCGAGGTCCGCGAGCAGCGCGCGCCTGTTGCCAAGTCCGGTCAGGGCGTCGGTGAGGGCGGCCGCGGTCGCTTCCCGGGTGATTCCGAGCGTCTCCGCGAAGGTGAGCGCCATCCGCACGATCGCCACCACCAGCGCGGCCGCCGCCAGCACGAGCGCCAGGCGGTTCATCGGCTCCAGGTTGCCGTACACGAGCAGGCCCACCGGTACGAGCGCGAAGAGCGCCGGCATGGCGAGAGGCCGCCAGCCGTCCAGGCGGACGCTCGCCCGCCGTGACGGCTGCCAGGCAGCCAGTGCGAGCATCACCGCCGCCGCAGGCCACAGGGCGTCGAGCGCCTCGCCCTCGACATACGAGCCGTGCGCGCTCTGCCAGAGGAACATGCCGTCGGCCACGGCCATGGTCGTGACCCCGGCGGCGATGAGTGCCCATGACCTCGACGGCTTCCAGCCGTTCAGCGCCAGCAGGCCGACCACGAACACGAGCAGGATCACGTCCGCAAGCGGATAGGCGAGGGTGATGGCCACCTGGAGCCGCTCGCCGCCGGTGGTCGTCACGACGGGCTGGAGGAGCAGCGCCGCCGTGAGCGCCGCCACGGCCAGCGAGCTCACGAGCCCGTCGAGCCACAGGTTCGCGCGGTGCTGGCGCGACGCCCTCGGCGAGGCCAGCACCAGACCGGCGTAGGCCGCGGGGTAGAACGCGAGGAACAGCGCGTCGGCGAGCGACGGGTAGGGCGGCTCCGCCAGTTTCGAGAGGTGGAGCGTGTAGTACAGCTCGCCGCCGAGGAAGCACAGCAGGCCGCCGCCGAGGCTGAGCCACCGCGCGCGCTCGGCGGGCGTCACGAAGCCCCTCAGGAGGCACGACGCGGCGGCGGCGAGGATCAGCCCGTTGTAGAGCCAGTCCTGAAAGAAGCTCTCGGCGCCCTCGCCGCCCACCCCGAGCACGACGTGCGCGGCGTAGGCGGCCAGGCCGGCGCCGATCGCCATCGTGAACGCGCGCGCGCCGGTCATGCGCGCCCCCTCGACCGCCTCGGCTCGAGCGTCACGCGCTTCGACTTGCTCCCGATGTTCGGCCCGCCGCGCCGCGCCGCCACGACCCGTACCGGCAAGCTCCCCCGCTTGCGCAGCAGCCGCCTGGCGGACCGGGACAGCCGGAGCCTCACGCGACGCGTGCGTCCCGGGGCGACCGAGAAGCGCGCCCGCGCCACCACCCGCGTCCGCGCGGACGCGGCGCGGACCGTCCCGCGCCGTTGTCGGGGCCGGAGCTGGAGGCGGATCGTTCCGCGGCAGCGGCCGGGCGCCGTGGAGGGGCAGCCCACCGGGAGGTGGAGCGTGCCGTCGGCGCCGACCCTGATCGAGCGTGGTAGCCGTAGCACGAGCCTCCACCGGGACAGCCTGAGGGCCGCCCTCGCGGTGGTGCCCGGACCGGTACCGCCACCGCCCGCCACCGGTTCACCGCCCGCACCACCACCGCCGCTCGGGGCCGGACCGGGATCGGACGCGGCGACCGGTGTTCCCTCCACCCTTCGCAGCCTGTTGTTCCCCGCGTCCGCGATCAGCAGGGTGCCGCCGAGGCCGGTCGCCACCGCCTGCGGGAGGTTGAGGTGAGCCAGCGCGGCGGGGCCGCCGTCGCCCCCGAAGCCGGTCTGGCCGCTGCCGGCCAGCGTGGCGATCGTCCCCTCCGGCGTGACCTTCCTGATCCTGCCGTTCCGGCTGTCGGCGATCAGGAGGCCGCCGTCCGGGGTCGGCGCGATGCCCGCCGGCTGGTTGATCCGCGCCGACGTGGCCGGCCCGCCGTCGCCCGAGAAGCCGGCCACACCGGTGCCGGCCACCCGCGTGATCGTGCCTGCGGGCGAGACCAGCCGCACCCGGTGGCCCTGCTGCTCGCTGATCAGGAAACCGCCGGCGGGAGCCGCGGCCACGCCGACAGGAGACAAGAGCTCGGCCGAGGTGGCGGGCCCGCCGTCGCCGGACGAGCCCGTCCCGCCTTCCTCGTCCTCGTCGTCATCGTCATCGCCGCCGGCACCGCCACCGCCGGCCACCGTCGAGATGGTGCTCGCGGGCGACACCGCGCGGACCCGATGGCTGCCGGCGTCGGCGATCAGGAACCCTCCGTCGGGAGCGATCGCGAGCCCCGTCGGCTCGTCGAGCGTGGCGGAGGTGGCGAGGCCGCCGTCCCCGGAGGCGCCGGCCGCGCCGGTGCCGGCCACGGTGGCGATCGTCCCGCCCGCGGACACCTTGCGCACCCGCCGGTTGCCGCGGTCGGCAATCAGGAAACCGCCGTCGCCGGTCGCCGCGACTCCGGTCGGCGAGCTCAGCCGCGCGTTCGTGGCCGCGCCGCCGTCTCCGGAGAAGCCTGGCTCGCCGGTGCCGGCCACTGTGGCGACCATGCCGCTCGGCCAGATCCTGCGGACGCGGTGGTTGCCGGTGTCCGCCACCAGGACGCTCCCGTCGGCGAGCCACTCGAGGTCCATCGGGTTGTCGAAAGACGTCGCGGCAGCCGTCTCGCCCTCGCCGCCCGGACCGGCGGCGCCGGTGCCCGCGAAGGTGGAGATGTCCCCGGGTGGGCCCGCATGGGCGGGCGCCGCGAGGATCGCGGCTGTGACTGCCAAGCTGGCAACGAGACGAAGCATCTCGCCGAGGCTCCTTGCATGGTTCGGTAGCGTCCGTGGAGCCGGCAGCCGAGCTATCTCCGTGAGGAGACCTCTAGCTTTGCGTCCCCTCCTCGCGAAGGGTTTGCCAGGAACGAGCTCGTGGCCGACCTATCGCCCGCGTGCTGGGCGCGCTTGACGACCGGCGCGGCTTTTCGACAATTGGTCGAGCTTCGCCTAAGTCGTTTGGACGATCAGCACGTCGCAGGGGGCGTGGTGGGAAACCTTGTTCGGCACGCTCCCGAGCACGCGGCGGGCGCCGCGCATCCCCCTGCTGCCGAGCACTATGAGGTCGGCGTCGTGCTCCCGTGCCGCCTGGATCAGCGAATCGGCCGCGTCGCCCTTCGGCGCGTGCACCTCGAAGTCGATCTGGCCCACGCGGGCCTCCTCCTGCGCGCGCTGGAGCACGGCCTCGACCTTGAAGTCGGAGCCCACCGACCACTCAGCCGCCTCGGCCACCGGCTTGTTGCCGCCCACGCGCGCCGGGGAGGGCTCGTAGGCGCTCACGACATGCAGCTTGCCGCCCGTCAGGGACGCCAGCTCGATCGCGCGGCGAAGGGCGATGTCCGCGGTCTCGGATCCGTCCGTGCCGACGACGATCGACGTGAACATGGGGGCAACCTATCGCTGAATCAGCCCGTTTGCACGATCAGCACGTCGCAGGTGGCGCGATGCGAGACGGTGTTCGGGATGCTCCCGAGCATTCGGCGGTGCATGCCCTGGTTCCCCACCACGATCAGGTCTGCGCCCACCTCCCGGGCCACCCTCAGGATGGCCTCGCCCGGATCTCCCGACGCAGTGTGCTGGCGCACGTCGACGTCGTTCGCGCCATGGCGGTCGAGCGTCTGTTCGAGTACGACGTCGGCCTGAAAGTCCGGGCCGAGCGAGCGGCCGCCGCTGGCCCCGGCGCTCCGCCCGGCTGCCGGCGGCGCCGACTGCGGGCTCGCCGTGACCACGTGAAGGCGCCCGCCCTCCGCGCGCGTCAGCTGGAGCGCCTTCACGAACGCGACCTCGGCCGTCTCTGACCAGTCCGTGCCCACCACCACCGTCGTGAACATGTCCGCCATGCCCTCCGTAGTAGAAATCGCCGCGTGTCCTACGAGACGATTCTGTACGAGATCCGGGACGACGGGGTCGCGACCGTCACGCTCAACACCCCCGACAACCGCAACGCGCTCACGAACGCGCTGCTCCGGGACCTGACCGGCGCGTTCGAGTCCGCGCGCGACGACGAGCGGGTGCGCTGCGTGGTGCTCGCCTCGTCGCACGACAAGGTGTTCTCGGCGGGCGCCTCGCTCGACCAGTTCGCGGCCGAGGTGCCGCCGGTGCACAAGCACTTCGGGACGGAGGCCTTCCCGCGTCTCTTCCAGACGATCATGGACCTCGGCAAGCCGACCATCTGCGCCGCTAACGGGCACGTCCTGGCGGGCGCGCTCGGGCTCGCGCTCTGCTGCGACCTGATCGTGGCCGGCGACGCCGCCACCTTCGGCACCCCGGAAATAAACGTGGGCGTCTTCCCGTTCATGATCATGGCCCTGATCTACCGCAACGTGCCGCGGAAGAAGACGAACGAGCTGCTCCTGCTGGGCGAGCGGATCTCGGCCGATGAGGCACGCGAAGTGGGGATCGTGAACCGCGTGGTGCCGGCCGCCGAGCTGGACGCAGCGGTGGACGAGTGGGCGACGAAGCTCGCGGCGAAGTCGCCGGTGCTGATGCGGCTCGGGAAGCAGGCGATGTACCGGCAGCTCGACATGCCGTTCGAGGACGCGCTCGACTACCTGCGCGCGCAGCTCTCGATCGCCTTCACCACGGAGGACATCCAGGAGGGCGTGACCGCCTTCTTCGAGAAGCGCGACCCGGTCTGGAGCGGGAGATGACCGATGTCTCGCTCGTGCTGCTGTCCTGCCGCACATCCGACCGCACCCCGGGCGGCGCGCTCGGCGCCCAGACCCTCGCGCCGCTGATCGGCAAGCGGCTCGGCATCGAGCCGCGCACGATCGGGAGCGCGGCCGACCCGCGCGAGACTCGCTTCGAGGACGACCTGCGTGACTCGCGCGGCTGCCTGCTCGAGGCGGGCGGCCAGGTGGACGACGCGCTCGCCGCGGGTCGCGTGCCGGTGATCGCCGCGGCGGACTGCTCGATCTCCGTGACCACCCTCCCCGCCGCCCTGCGCCACCGGCCCGACGCCAAGGTGCTGTGGCTCGACGCCCACGGCGACTACAACAGTCCCGACACCACCGGCAGCGGCTACCTCGGCGGCATGTGCCTCGCGGCGGCGTGCGGTGAGTGGGACGCGGGCCTCGGCGACACGATCGCGCCCGAGCGGGTCGTCCTCGCCGGCGTGCGCGACCTCGACTCCGGCGAGCGCGAGCTGCTCGAGCGCAGCGCCGCGACGGTGATCGGGGCGAGCATCGTGGAGACGCTGGTGGCGGTAAAGAACGCGCTCGACGGCGCCCCGGTGTTCATCCACCTCGACCTGGACGTGCTCGACCCCGAGGAGTTCCCCGCCGCCGTGCCGGCTCCCGGCGGGCTGTCGTCCGACAAGCTCTACGACCTGATGGAGGCGGTGGCGGAGGACTCCGAGCTGGTCGGCCTCGAGATCACCGCCTTCGAGGCGCCCCGGGACGAGGACGAGCGGGCCGACATGGCCGAGACCGCGATGCGCGTGCTCGATCCGCTGCTCGACCGGCTGTCGCGCTGATGGCCGAGCGGGCGGCTCCAGGAGAGGCGCAGGCCGTCGCCGAGGGGACTCTGGTCGCGCGGCCGCCGCTCCGTTCGCTGGTCGACGACCTGCACGATCGGCGCGAGCGGGCGAGGCTCGGCGGCGGGGAGGAGCGGATCGCCCGCCAGCACGAGCAGGACAAGCTGACCGCCCGCGAGCGCCTGGCGCTCCTGATCGACCCGGACACGTTCGTGGAACTCGGCATCCACGGCCGGCCGCACTTCTCGCAGCGCGCGATGGAGGGCAAGGAGGCCCCCGCGGACGGGGTGATCACCGGCTACGGCAAGGTCGACGGCCGCCTGGTCGCCGTGGCCGCTTACGACTTCACGGTGATGGCCGGCTCGATGGGCATGACCGGCGAGCTGAAGGTGTCGCGCCTGCGCGACCTTGCGCTCGGCAAGCGCATCCCGATGATCTGGCTGCTCGACTCGGCCGGAGCGCGCATCCAGGAGGCGGCCGGCTCGCTGTTCGCCGGCTCGGGCCACCTGTTCCGCGAGGAGGTGGTGGCGAGCGGCGTGATCCCGCAGGTCGCGGCCCTGATGGGGCCGTGCGCCGCCGGCACCGCGTACATCCCGGGCCTGGCCGACTTCGTGCCGATGGTGAAGGGCCGCGGCTCGATGGCCCTGGCCGGGCCGCATCTCACGAAGGCGGTGACAGGCGAGGACGTGACGCAGGAGGAGCTGGGCGGCTCGCGCATCCACACGCGGATATCCGGGGTCGGCGACCTCGAGGTCGACTCGGACGAGGACTGCATCCAGGCGATCAAGGACTACCTCTCGTACTTCCCGCAGAGCTGCGAGGAGCCGCCGCCGCGACGCGAGACCGCCGACCCGGGCGACCGGATGGAGGACGACCTGCTCGACGTGCTGCCCGATTCGCCGCGCAAGCCGTACGACATGTACGAGGTGATCCGGCGGATCGTGGATGACGGCGAGTGGTTCGACATGAAGCCGCGCTGGGCGCGCACGATCATCACTGCTTTCGCGCGGATGGGAGGCCGGGCGGTCGGCATCGTGGCGAACCAGCCGAAGCACCTCGGCGGGATCCTCGAGAACGACTCCGCCGACAAGGCGGCCCGCTTCGTGAACCTATGCGACGCCTACGGCATCCCGCTGCTGTTCCTGATGGACGTGCCCGGGTTCATGGTGGGCACGAAGGTGGAGCAGGCGGGCATCATCCGGCACGGGGCGAAGATGCTGTACGCGGTGTCGCGCGCGACTGTGCCGAAGGTGACGGTCGTGATACGGAAGGCATACGGCGCCGGCTACTACGTGATGTGCGGAAAGGCCTACGAGCCGGACCTGATCGTGGCGTGGCCGTCGGCCGAGATCTCGGTGATGGGCCCGGAGGGCGCGGTCAACATCATCTTCCGCAAGCAGATCGAGGCGGCCGAGGACCCGGACGCGGCGCGCGCCGAGATGATCGAGGGGATCCGCAGGACGATCGATCCGTACATCGCGGCGGGCAACGCGATGATCGACGACATCATCGACCCGCGCGAGACGCGGCCGACCGTGATCCGGGCGCTGGAGATGGCGGAGACGAAGCGCGTGGAGCGGCCGTGGAAGCGCCACGGGGTGATGCCGGTGTGAGCGAGCCCAAGCCGATCTTCTTCCAGTCGCCGCAAGAGTTCTACGACTGGCTCGAAGAGCACCACGAGACGGAAACCGAGGTCTACGTCGGGATGTACAAGAAGCACACCGGGAAACGCGCGATGAGCTGGTCGGAGTCGGTGGACCAGGCGCTTTGCTTCGGCTGGATCGACGGCCGCGCGAACGCAATCGACGAGGACCGCTACATGCAGCGCTTCACGCCGCGCCGCCCGGGGAGCAACTGGAGCAAGATCAACGTCGAGAAGGTCGAGCGGCTCAAGGAGGCCGGACTGATGCGGCCGGCCGGGCTCGCGGCCTTCGAGCGCCGCCGCCACGACCGCACGGGCGTCTACTCGTTCGAGCGGGACGAGCACGAGCTCCCGCCCGAGTACGAGGAGCGCCTGCGGGCGAACGAGGCCGCCGCCGAGTACTTCGACGCCAAGCCGCCCTGGTACCGAAGAAGCGCGATCCACTGGGTGATGAGCGCCAAGCGCGAGGAAACGCGCGAGCGCCGGCTCGAGCAGCTGATCGAGGACTCGTCGAATGGGATGGACATCAAGCCGCTGCGCCGCCCGTGAGCCGCTTCGAGGACCCCTGCATCGTCACCTGCTCGATCTCGGGCGCCGTCGCGAGCCGCGAGCAGTGCCCCGCGATCCCGTACACCCCCGAGGAGTACGCCGCAGAGGCGACGCGGGCAGCGGACGAGGGCTGCGCGATGATCCACATACACGCGCGCACGCCCGAGGGCGTGCCGTCATACGAGGTCGAGGACTTCCGCGCCATAACCGAGGCCATCCTCGGCGCCGTGGACGACGTGATCGTGAACTACTCGACCGGGGCGATTGGCGTGCCGATCGACAAGCGGATCGCGTACCTGCGCGAGCTGCGGCCGGACGTGGCCGCGCTGAACATGGGGTCGATGAACTACGCGAAGTACTCGGCGCGGCGCAAGGACTTCGTCTTCAAGACGGTGTTCGAGAACTCCTTCGACACCATCATCGCCTTCCTCGAGGCGATGAACGAGCTGGGGATCCGGCCCGAGCACGAGTGCTTCGACTCGGGCCACGTGGCGAACCTCGACCCGCTGATCGACATGGGCCTCCTCTCCGAGCCGCTGCAGGTGTCCTGCGTGATGGGCGTGACCGGCGGCATCCGCCCAACGCCGAGGAACCTCGCTCACATGGCGGAGCAGGTTCCACCCGTGCGGCACAACTGGGGAGTCATCGGGATCAGCCGGGACCAGTGGGCCCTCATCGCCGCTGCCGCGGCGCTCGGCGGCAACGTGAGGGCCGGGCTGGAGGACAACTTCTACCTGCCGGACGGGCAGATGGCCCGCTCGAACGGCGACCTGATCGCGAAGGCGCGGAAGATCGTGGAGAACGCAGGCCGGCGCGTGGCCAGCGTGGCCGAGGCGCGCGAGCTCCTCGGGACGCCGAAGCGGGCGAGCGCGTGAGGCGCCGGCCAGCCGTGAGCGCGCTCGCCGGTATCCGTGTCCTCGATCTCTCCAGGCTCCTGCCAGGGGGGTTCTGCTCATTGCTGCTGGCCGACTTCGGGGCCGAGGTGCTGAAGGTCGAGGACACCGGGATGGGCGACTACGTCCGCTGGTCACCTCCGTTCCACGAAGGCGCGGACGACTCGGCGAAGTCCGCGCTCTTCCTTGCCCTGAACCGAGGCAAGCGATCGATCCGGTTGAACTTGAAGGACGAGGCCGGCCGCGAGGTGCTGTTCCGGCTGGTGAGGACCCACGACGTGCTGCTCGAGTCCTTCCGGCCGGGGGTGATGGACCGGCTCGGCGTGGGATACGAGCGCCTCCGCGAGGAGAACGCGGGCCTCGTCTACTGCGCCATCACCGGCTACGGGCAGAGCGGCCCGTACACCGCCCGCTCCGGGCACGACATGAACTACCTCGGACTGAACGGACTGCTCGGCCTTACCGGCGAGCCCGGCGGACCGCCTGTGCAGTCCGCGGGACAGATCGCCGACATCGGCGGCGGCGCGCTGATGGCGGCGTTCGGCATCCTCGCCGCGCTGCGCGAGCGCGAGCAGAGCGGCGAGGGGCAGCTCGTGGACGTGTCGATGTTCGACGGCTCGCTCGCCTGGCTGGCGATGGTGGCGGCGGCCCGCCTGGCGGGCGGCGAGGCGCCCACCCGCGGCGACCTCGAGCTGGCGGGTCGGCTGATCTGCTACCGCCCCTACGCGTGCAGCGACGGCTGGATGACGCTGGGCGCGCTGGAGCCGAAGTTCTGGCAGGCCTGGTGCCGCGGGGTGGGGCGCGAGGACCTGATCGAGAAGCAATTCGAGGCGCCCGGCTCGGAGGCGCACGCCGAGGTGGAGCGCATCTTCCTGGAGCGGACGCGCGAGGAGTGGGCGCGGTTCGCCGACGAGCACGACTGCTGCCTCGAGCCGGTGCTGGATCTGGACGAGGCGCTCGACTCGGAGCTGGTGCGGGCCCGCGAGATGGTGGTGGAGCTGGCCCAGCCCGGCACCGACGGCGTGAAGCTGCTGGGCGTGCCGGTGAAGATGTCCCGAACACCGGGTGCGCCGGCGGGACCCGGCCCGGCGCTGGGCGAGCACACGGACGAGGTGCTAGCGGGGCTCGGCTATTCCGCGGAAGAGATCGCGTCGCTGAAGGAGTCTGGGTCGGCGGCCTAGGCGGCAGGCCAATTTCCGCGGGGGTCCGGGGGCGCGAGCCCCCGGATGGCATCAGCCGTACGTGATCACCGTGCGGATGCCCTCCTGGCGCTCCATCGCCTCGAAGGCGTCGTTCACCTCGTCGAGGGAGATCCGGCGGGTCACCAACGAGTCCAGGTCGAGGTCGCCGGCCAGGTAGCTGTCCACCAGCTCCGGCACGCGGTCGCGGCCCTTCGCGCCGCCGAAGGAGGCGCCGGCGATGCGCCGGCCCGTGATCAGGAAGCGGGGCACCACCTCCAGCACCTCGCCCTTGCCGGCCACGCCGGCGATCGTGCACAGGCCCCATCCCATCCGGGCCGACTCCACGGCCTGGCGCATCACCGCGACGTTGCCGGTGGCCTCGAACGTGTAGTCCGCGCCGAAGCCGCCGGTCATCTCGAGGATCCGCTCCACCGAGTCCGGTCCTCCGACGAAGGTGTCCGTGGCGCCCTGGGTGCGGGCGTGCTCGAGCCGGTCCTCGGAGAGGTCGATGGCGACGATCCGCTCGGCGCGCGCGAGCCGGCAGCCCGCCACGGCGCCGAGGCCCACGAGGCCCGCGCCGAACACCACGCAGGTGGAGCCCGGCTCGACCTTGGCGATGTAGAGCGCCGCGCCGATTCCGGTGGTGGCTCCGCAGGCGAGCGTGCAGACCACGTCGAGCGGGGCCTCGGGGTCCACTTTCGCCAGGGCGATCTCCGGCATCACGGCCGCCTCGGCGAAGGTGCTCGTGCCCATGAAGTGGCGGATCCGCTCGCCGTCCCGCCACAGCCGCGTGGTGCCGTCGGGCAGGTAGCCCTCGTTCTGCTGCTCGCGGATCGCCAGGCAGATGTTCGTCTTGGGCGAGAGGCAGTGCACGCACTCGCGGCACTGGGGCGAGAAGAGCGTGACCACGTGGTCACCCGGCGCCACGCTGGTCACTCCCTCGCCGACCTGCTCGACCACCCCCGCGCCCTCGTGCCCGAGGACCGTCGGCGCGTAGCCGGACGGGTCGGCGCCACTCGCCGTGTACAGGTCGGTGTGACACACGCCGCAGGCGGCCAGCCGTACCAGCACCTCACCCGGACCGGGCCCGTCGAGCTCCACGTCCTGCACGGCGAGGGGCTGGGCGAACTCCTCGAGGACGGCGGCACGGATCTGCACGGCGCGCCACCCTAGCCGAGAACCGGCGCGCGAGCCCCGGACGGTTGGTACGGTCGCGCCCTCGAGAGTCCGCGGGGAGGCGGCCATCTTCACACGCGAAGCACGAACAGCGCTGGTGACGGCGCTCATGCTGGCGCTCGCGGTCTGCACGACCGCGACCGCGGCGCCCGATCCCCAGCCGTATGGGACGAACGACGCGGGCGGCTTCCGCAACGTCCTCCCGCCTGGTCAGAACGGGCACGCCGACGCCGGCCAGGTGATCGCCTTCTCGCTCGCTGGACCGCTGTTCGGCACCGGCAGTGAGCCGGTGCCCCCGCACACCCGGGACCAGCTCGCGACCTACGCCGACCTCGTCTACGCGAGCCCCACGCTGCCCGCCGCCGACCTCCCCAACTTCTTCAAGGACGCCACCTTCGGGGTCCGTCCGGACGACGTCGACAAGACCTACAGCCCGCGCGACGACGTGACGATCGTGCGCGACAAGGGCTTCGGCGTCCCGCACGTCTACGGCGACACGCGCGCGGGCGCGATGTTCGGGGCGGGCTACGTCGGCGCCGAGGACCGGCTCTTCCTCATGGACGTGCTGCGCCACGCGGGCCGGGCGCAGCTGTCGTCGTTCATCGGCGGGTCCGAGAGCAACCGGGAGATGGACCGTGACCAGTGGCGGATCGCGCCCTACACGGAAGCCGATCTGCAGCAGCAGTTCGACCTCGGCGACGAGGTCTACGGGGAGGCGGGCGAGTCACTCCAGGAGGACGTGACCGCCTACGTCGCCGGCATCAACAAGTACATCTGCGAGGCGCAGCCGCTGCGGCCCGATTGCTCGGCGTCCCAGCGCCGCCAGATCGACGGCAAGAACGGCTCCACGCCGTTGCAGAAGCTGCCCGGCGCCTACGGCGCGATCGTCCCGAACGGCCTGCCCGACGAAACGCCGCTCCCGCGCCTGTGGACGGTGACCGACGTGATCGCGACTGCCTCGCTCGTGGGCGGCATCTTCGGGAAGGGCGGCGGCGGCGAGTTCGACGCCGCGCAGGTGCTCGAGGAGGCCATCGCCCGGTTCGGCGGCGACGAGGCCACGGCCAGGGCCGTCTACGACGACTTCCGGTCGGCGGACGATCCCGAGGCGCCCGTCACGACCGGCGGCAGCTTCCCCTACCAGGTCCCGCCCGCCACGCCCGACCCGGCGAGCGACGGCCGGCCCGATCCCGGCACGGCGCAGGAGACGGAGGTGGTCGCGCCCGGCGGCAGCGGTCCCGGCCTGCCCGGCGGCATCCTGCCGCCCTTCCCCGGCGGCGCGTCGAACGCCCTGCTCGTGTCCGGCGCCGAGTCGCAGTCCGGCCGGCCACTGGCCGTGTTCGGCCCGCAGACGGGCTACTTCTCGCCGCAGATCCTGATGGAGATCGACATCCACGCGCCCGCCACCCGGACGCCGGAAGGCCAGATGCGCCAGGGCATCGACGCGCGCGGCGCGGCCTTCCCGGGGGTGAACCTGTACGTGCAGCTCGGCCGCGGGCGCGACTACGCGTGGAGCGCGACCTCCGCCGGGCAGGACATCGTCGACACCTTTGCGCTCGAGCTCTGCGAGCCCGGCGGCGGCCAGGCCACGCTCCAGTCGCAGGGCTACCTCTACCGGGGCAGGTGCGAGGCGATCGAGCCGCTCGTGCGCAACAACCGCTGGCTCCCGAACGCCGCCGACCCGTCGCCGCCCGGCCAGGAGACGCTCCGCACGAACCGCACCAAGCTGGGGCTCGAGGTGGGCCGCGGCCTGATCGACGGGACGCCGCACGTCTACACCCAGCTGCGCTCGACGTACTTCCACGAGGCCGACTCGGCACTCGGGTTCGTCGACTTCAACGACCCGGAGAAGATGCGCACGCCGGCCGCGTTCATGGAGGCCGCGAGCAAGATCGGCTTCACCTTCAACTGGTTCTACGTCAACCGCGACGACATCGCGTACTTCAACTC
>DASZJZ010000093.1:0-15949 GCA_035947555.1 Thermoleophilaceae bacterium
ATAGAAGATCTCCGAGCGGTAGTCAGAGCCGAAGTCGTTGCCCTGGCGATCCTTCGTGGTCGGGTCGTGGATCTGAAAGAAGAACTCCAGGATGTCCCTGTAGGAGATGCGCCCGGAGTCGAAGACGATCTCGACAGCCTCGGCGTGACCAGGATGGTGCCTGTAGGTCGGGTTGTCGTTCTGCCCGCCGGTGTATCCGACCCTGGTTGAGATGACTCCATCGCGGTGGCGCAGCAGCTCCTGGACGCCCCAGAAGCAGCCTCCAGCGAGGATGGCGGTCTCGGTGTTGTCGCTCATTGCGCTCTCCTTTGCTCCGAAGTTCTGTGTCTGTGGTTGCCCTGCTCGAAGGCGATCCTCACTCGCGCTGGCCGCCGAACAGGTTGAGCGCCAGCAGGAAGACGTTGAAGATGTCGAGGAAGATGCCGGCGGCGATCACGACTGCGCTTTCGGCGTCGGCACGGCGCAGCCGGCTGAAGTCGAAGATCGTGAATGCGCCGAAGATCCCGAGTCCTGCGATGGCGGAGATCAGGTTGCTGTTCGGGATCGAGACGAAGGTCGCGACGATTCCGAAGACGATCACGGCGAGCAAGGCCCGGAACAGGGTGCGTCCCCACGAAGAAGAGGTCTCTGCGCGTCCCGTAGCCGTACGCGCCACACGCCGCGACGAACGCCGCGGTGGCTCCGGACGCCTGCCAGAGAGCGGATGGGTCTGCGTTGGCGTAGTGGGCGATGACGGGGGCGACCGCCAGGCCGAGCAGGAGGCCCAGTCCGAACAGGAGTCCGACCGCGAGTTGCTCGCGGCCCTTGGCGGCGGCGATGTTGAGGCCAACGATGCAGGCGAAGGCGCCCATGTACAGCACCAAGCCGGTCCCGCCGCTGAGCTCCCGCCCGAGGTAGGCGCCGAGCGCCGCGAACCCGACCGTGACCGCGACGAAGCCCATGACCGGAACGAGGAGCTCCCGGGCGGGGTCGCGCGGGATCGCCTCGCCGTGGACCGTCGGGTCGTTGTACGTTGATTCGATCGTGCTCATCTCACCACCCCCACCAAGGGAACGGGAAGAAGATCACGACAATCACGATCAACCAGCCCACCGCCATCCACAGGGTGGAGCTGAATCCCATGAGGTCGGTGCGCCGGCGAGGTTCGGGCCGGAGGTGGTACCAGCGCCGTCCTGGCGCGGTTTCGGGCGTGTCGGACATCCGGTCTCCTTGTGAGGGGCTCGAGCGCGTCAGGCATAGGCGCAGGTGGGGCCACGCCCCCCCGTGGCAAGGCATTCGGAACACCCGATCCAGATGCTCGGCGAGATCGGAAGCTCGCCGTCCAGGTCGGGGCTGACGACGAAGTCGAGGTGTTGACAAGGAACGTCGCGGCTCGGCGGGGCCGAGTGGCTCGGAGGTGAGCCACTCGCTCCCCCCGCCGAGCGACGGCATCAGCAGACGGTCGAACACGGTCACCTAGCGAAGCGACCGGAGGCCCGTGCGCACCTCTTCCACGAACAGCTCGGGCTGCTCCCAGGCGGCGAAGTGCCCGCCCTTGTCGAGCTTGTTGTAATGGATGAGGTTGGGGTAGGCCTCCTCTGCCCAGCTGCGCGGCACCTGATAGAGCTCGTCAGGGAAGACGCTCACGGCTACCGGGATGTCCACGCCCTTCGGGTCGAAGAAGCCGAGCTTGTTCTCCCAATAGAGACGTCCCGAGGAGACCCCGGTGTTCGTCAGCCAGTAGTGGGTGACGTTGTCGAGCACGTCGTCTCGGGTCAGGCCTTCCTGGGCCCCGTCGACAAAGACCCGAGAGATCAGCGCCAAACTGGTCGAGTCGTGGTCGAGCATCCAGGCGGCCAGGCCGACGGGTGAATCCGCAATGCCGTACAGCGCCTGCGGGTGAGTCCCCAGCTCGATTGCGTAGCCCACGTCTGTCGCAAAGAACTCCTTCAGCCTCTCGTAGAGGCGTGTTCCCTCGTCATCCAGACCGGACGGCGCCGGGCCCCCGGACTGGACCGCCGCCGAGACGTCGGGCCGAACCGCACCAGGGAAGTTGGTGTGGATGCCGATCAACCCCGGAGGGGCCTGTGCACCCATGAGATCGACGATTTGCCCGCCCCAATCGCCGCCCTGGGCGACGTAGCGGTCGTATCCCAGGCGCTCCATCAGCTCCGCCCAGGCCCGCGCGATCTGCTCGGGGCCCCAGCCGGTGACGGCCGGCTTGCCTGAGAATCCGTAGCCCGGCATCGACGGGATCACCAGGTGGAAAGCGTCCGACGCGCTCGCGCCATGCGCCGTCGGATTGGTCAGTGGATCGATGATCTTCAGCTGCTCGATGATCGAGCCGGGCCATCCGTGCGAAACGAGGAGCGGCAGCGCATCTTCATGTCCCGAGCGAACGTGAACGAAATGGATGTCGAGGCCGTCGATCTCGGTGATGAAGTGCGGTAGGGCCTTCAGCTTCTCCTCGCACTTGCGCCAGTCGTACTCTTCCGCCCAATAGCGCGCGAGTGCCTGCATCGTCGCGAGCCGTGGGCCCTGCGACTGATCCTCGACGGTCTCCTTTTCGGGCCAGCGCGTGGCGACGATACGGGCGCGGAGGTCATCGAGATCCGCCTCGGGCGTCTCGATCGTGAATGGGCGGATGGTTGTGTCGCCCGCTGGCTTTTCGGCCATGACGGCCATGTGGTCCTCCTTGGTTGGGGACGGTTGGTTGGGACCGCACGAAGCCTGGTCGTGTTGTCTGCACGTCGCGCCCGTCGAAGGCCCTGGGTCTGCTCACTGGGTGTCCCCTGGAGTCCCCCTTGGGCTGCTGTCCGGTCTCCCAATCGCGTGGTCGCAGGAGCGCTCTGAGCCCGCCGCCAGGGTGCACGACTGCTCGATCCCCGTGAGGGAACCCAGGACGTGACACGGGCGCGATCCCGCACCAGGAAGCGCAGCCTCGCCGTCAAGTCGTTTCCCTGTCACAGACCGAAGGCGGGAGGAGCAATCGTGTTTGTAGAGCTCGACACACGCCAAGACGCTGGTTACGCGGTCTCGCTCGAGTGGGACCGGGACACGGACAACACCCAGATCGTCGTAGCTGACAGCCGGACTGCGTGCCTGCTCGTGTTCCCCGTCAGAGGAGAGACCGCCGGCGACGCGTTCCGCCATCCGTTCGGGTACGCGCCGTGAGGACTTCCGACGCATCGACCGAGCTCCCCGTCAGCCGCGGCGGCGGCGCGCGGCGCGCGGATCAGGGCTCTGACAACCGGCGCGACTCGGGCCAAGCGGAACTGGCGGACATCCTCGGTCCACGCTTAGGACCCGCGGCCACGTTCGCGACCACCGAGCACTTCAATCTGCAAACCGCTCGCGCGATCACCGTCTCTGAAGCTAACGGTCGCGCCGCCATCTACCTCGCTGCCTTGTCCAGCAACCTAATCGCGCTGGCCTTCATCGGTCAGATGTCCCAACTCGGCGTGGCGTTCTATTCGTTCGCGCTGATTCTGTTGCCCGTGTTGGCGTTCGTGGGGGTGGTGACATTCCTGCGTCTGGTTCAGTCCTCCATCGAGGACATCGCATACGCGCATCGGATCGGGCTCCTGCGCAACTTCTACCTGCGACTCTCGCCGGAGCTCGAGCCGTACCTCGTCGTTGTCCGGGGGACACGCGCGGCGGCGCCGTTTGACGGGGAGAGGCTCGCCCCCAGCCCATGGCAACTGACGCTTACGGTCGCCGGGATGGTCGCGGTAGTCAACAGCGTTGTGGTGGCGGCGTGCGCCGGCCTGGTGCTGGAAGCCGCGGGGGTCCACTCGCTTGCGATTCCGGTTGCCGTCGGAGCAGTCATCGGAGCTGGTGCCTTCTCGTTGCACGAACGCCACCATCGTCGCGCGCGCGACGCCTACAGGCCAGATGCTGTCGATCTGGCCGCGATCCTCGTCCCGCCGTCGCAACAGGCCGGCGCGGCCTGAAGGAGGAATCACTGTGCAGGGCTCAGTCCCAATACCCACCCATCCGAGCCAGCTGGCGAGCGGCTCCTCCGCCGCAAGGGGGGATATCGCCCGGGCGGCCTTCGGCCAGGCCATGGGACTCGTCGCTCTGACGCTCGGCTGCCTGGTACTCGGCGCTTACATCGGCCGCGATCTCACCGGTGGCGCCGGGATCGCGTTTTTCGTCGCCGCGTTCCTTTGCGTCATCGGTCTAAACCTCACCTCGGCCCGCGGGCGCGAGCAACTCGCGACCACGCTTCTGCTCGGGCTGGGCCTGCTACTGGGGCTGGCAGTCGGCCCCGTCATCAACGCCTACGCGAACGCGGACCCCGCGGCGCTGTGGCAGGCCGCCGGAGCGACGAGAACCTGATCTATGCCATCGCCGGACCCGCGATCTTCGGCGGGTTCACCATCTTCGACGTCAACCGGCTCCGGCGCAGCGGCGTCGAGAGCGCGGTCCCGATCGCGGTGAGCATCTTCCTCGACATCTTCAACGTGTTCCTGTTGATGGTGCAGCTTTCGGCGGCGAGCGGCGATGACGGTTGCGCACCAACTCGAAGACCAATCGGTGATCCGGATGGAATCCAGCATCGCCGAGTTCGCTCCGCCGACGACGATCACGGAACCGCCCTGACACGCCTGCGCCTCGACCTCGGGCGCCGCGTAGAAGACACCCGCGCCCTCTCAGCGAGTCGATCGACTGGCAGTCAGGGCGCGAGGTTCTCGCCAGGCTCGCCGGGGCTCGAACCTACGGGCGCAGATACGCCAGCACGGCGAGCACGCGGCGGTGGTCCTGCTCGGTAGTGGGCAGGCCGAGCTTGGTGAAGATGCTGGTCACGTGGCGCTCGATCCCTCGTTCGCTGATGAAGAGCTCGGCGGCGATCGCGCGGTTGGTGCGCCCCTCGGCCATCAGCTTGAGCACCTCGCGCTCGCGCCCAGTGAGGGCGTCGAGCGGCCCCTCCGCGCGGGCCCGTCCGAGCATCTGGGCTACGACCTCCGGGTCGAGCACCGAGCCCCCGGCAGCGACGCGTTGCACGGCTTCGCCGAGCCGCTCGACCTCGGCGATCCTGTCCTTGAGCAGGTAGCCCACGCCCTCCGCGCCCTGAGCCAGAAGCTGCGCGAGGTAGCGGTCCTCGACGTACTGGGAGAGCAGCAGGATGCCCACGTCCGGGAGCTCATCGCGGATCGTGAGCGCTGCCTTCAGACCATCGTCCTCGTTCCCCGGCGGCATGCGCACGTCGACGATCGCCACGTCGGGCTTGTGCGCCCGCACCTTGCGCAGCAGATCGTCGGCGTCGCCGGCCTGCGCGACGACCTCGCAACCGGCCTCCTCGAGCAGTCGGGCGGCCCCCTCGCGCACCAGCACGGCGTCGTCGGCGATCACGACCCGCATGGGATCTCCGCCCGCAGCACCGTTCCTCCGCCCGGCGGACTGATCACTTCCAAGTCGCCGTCGAGCGCCGCTAGGCGGTCGGCCAGCCCACGCAGGCCCGATCCCGCCGCCGCGTTGGCTCCACCCCGGCCGTCGTCGCGCACCTCGACGCGGAGGCGGTCGCCCCCCTCCGCCGCTTCGACCTCCACGTGCCGCGCGCCGCCGTGGCGCGCCGCGTTGGTGAGGCCCTCGGCGACGCTGAAGTAGGCCGTGGCCTCCACGGCCGCAGAGAACCGCGCTTGTGGAACGGCGACGAGCCGGATCGGTACATGCGCGCGGGCGACCAGCGCCTCGAGCGCCGGACGCAACCCGCCCTCGGTGAGCGCGGCCGGGTGGATGCCGTGGGCCAATTCGCGCAGCTCGCGGGTCGCCGCCGCGAGATCCTCGAGGGCCGCGTCGAGCAACTCGCGTGCCTGCTCCGGGTCACCGTCGAGCCGTGCGCGCGCCATCCGGAGGTCGAGTGCCAGCTCAACGAGCCGCTGCTGCGCTCCGTCGTGGAGGTCGCGCTCCAGCTGGCGGCGGGCGGCGTCCGCCGCTTCGACGATCCGCGCTCGCGACGCCCGCAGCTCCGCCTCGGCCGCCTTGCGCTCCGTGATGTCCCGCAGATAGCCCGCAAAGGTGGCGGGGCCGGGGATGTCGACGCGCGTGATCGTCAGTTCCAGGGGGAACAGAGTGCCGTCGGCGCGCATACCGGTGATCTCGATACGGCGGTCTAGCACCGCCGCCTCCTTGGTTTCCAGGTAGCGCGCCAGACCGCGGCGGTGCCGCTGGCGCAGCAGCGGCGGGATGATCAACTCGGCCATATCGCGGCCCGCTACATCGGATGCCCGGTAGCCGAAGCAGCGCTCCGCAGCGGGGTTGAAATCCACCACCCGGCCCTCGTGGTCCATCGTCACGACGCAGTCGAGCGCCGCCGCGAGCATCGCCCGGTGACGCGCCTCCTTCGCGCGAAGCGCCTCGGCGTCACGGCGGCGCTCCACGGCCTGGCCGATCTGGTCGCCTAGAGCAGCCATGGTGGCGAGCAGCTCAGCATCGGGCGCGCGCGCCTCGCCCGTAAAGAACTCGATCACGCCAAGCAGACCCTCGGCGCTGCGGACGGGGAAACAGAAAGCGGCGCGCAGCCCCGCTCGGCGCGCCGCCGGGGCACGCGGAAAGTTGTCGTCGGCGAGCACGTCCGGAATCCAAGCCGGCTCGCCGCTGCTCCAGACGCGTCCCGGCACCCCTTCCCCGGCGGCCAAGAGAGTGCGCCTGCTAGTCGCCTCAAACTCCCGCGCGCCGATCCCGTCCGCGTGCCAGCTCTCGACACAACGCAGTGCCTCCGGCCGGTCGACCGCCGGCTCCCACACGGCTCCAAACCGCCACCCCAGACTCTCACCGATGGCCCTCAGCGCCCCCGCGAGAGCATCGCGCGGATCCGCAGTCTCAGCCAAGCTGCGCGCCACCATCCGCTCCGTCCGCAGCAGTGTGGGCATCGCACCATCATCCCTCTTTGCGAGGGCTCCGACCACCCCCGCTATGCGAGCAGCGCCGAGAGTCGCTCGCTAGAAAGCTCGGCCTTGGGAATGAAGCCGCGCGCGCCGCAGCGCAACAGGCGCCCGCCGAAATCCGCGCCGTCGTGCGTCGAGGTCAGCACGACCGCAGGCGGGGCGGGCTCACGAGCGAGCCACTCGGCGACCGACGGCCCGCTCGTGTCGGGAAGCTTGATGTCAAGCAGTACGACGGCGGGCCGGTGACGCCGAGCCGCTTCGAGCGCCGACGCACCGTCGGCCGCCTCGGCCACAACCTCGTAGGCGCCGGCCTCGAGGCAGCGGCGCGCCCTGAGACGGAACCCAGGATTGTCGTCGACGATGAGGACCCGGACGGGCACGCCCAAATCATCGGTACCGGCGATCCGTCCCACCAGGCGGCTAGCCGACAAGCCGAGCGTCGGTTGTCCGCCACGATCGCTCGGGTGGCCGCCTCGGATCTGGCGGCCCACCCGCCTGGGAGCGCGGCCCTTCGAAGCGCACCATCCCTGGAGCCGATCTACCTGCTGGCCAAAAGGGAGGGAACCCCATGCATCCCAGGAACGGCTACCTCATCCGCCCGGGCACCCAAGTCAGTGTCCCCACGCACGCGTCGGCCCGTGGCGATCCCCGGACACGGGCCCGAGTGGGTGCCATGTCGAATGGTCACCCTGAGCTGGCGCTCGCTGGTCGGCGCCGCGAAAGCCAGGCTCTCGATCGACTGCTGGAGAGTGTACGGGCGGGTCAGAGTCGGGTGTTGGTCTTGCGTGGCGAGGCGGGGGTCGGCACGTCGGCGTTGTTGGACTACCTGGAGGGAACGGCGTCCGAGTGTCGCGTCGTGCGAGCGGCGGGTGTTGAGTCCGAGATGGAGCTTCCATATGCGGGTTTGCACCACCTTTGCGCCCCCATGCTTGATTTCCGCGAGCGCCTGCCCGCCCCGCAGCGCGATGCGCTCGCGACGCTGTTCGGACTGAGCGCAGGCGCTGCGCCCGACCCGTTCCGCGTCGGGCTCGCCACGCTGACGCTCCTCGCCGCGGTCGCCGAGCAGCAACCGCTCGTCTGCCTCGTCGACGACGCGCAGTGGCTCGACCAGGCCTCCGCGCAGATCCTCGGCTTCGTCGCTCGCCGCCTCCTCGCCGAGCGCGTCGCGATCGTGTGCGCTGCGCGCACTGGCATCGGCGACCACGTCATGGGCGGGCTCCCGGAGTTGCGCATCCGCGGACTGAACGACGGCGATGCACGTGCGCTGTTGCTCGACAACGTGCACGGCCCGCTCGATACGGCCGTCTGCGACCAGATCGTCACGGAGAGCCACGGCAACCCGCTCGCGCTGCTCGAGCTTCCGCGCACCTGGAACACCGCGGAACTCGCGGGCGGGTTTGGACTTCCCGGCAGCGAGCCGGTGAGGGGCAAGATCGACAAGACCTACGCACGGCGTCTCGGGCAGCTCCCCTCGGGTACCCAACTGCTCGTCCTCGCCGCCGCCGCGGAGCCGCTGGGCGACTCCGTGCTGGTCCAGCGTGCCGCTGCGACCCTCGGCCTCGACATGGCGGCGGCCAACCCCGCCGTGGACGCCGGCCTGCTCACGATCGGGGGGCGCGTGGAGTTCACTCACCCACTCGTTCGGTCCGCCGCGTATCGCGCAGCTGCGGCGGACGACCGCCAACGCGTGCACCGCGCCCTCGCTGAGGCCACCGACGCCGAGACAGACCCAGACCGGCGCGCCTGGCACCACGCCCACGCCACGCCGGGCCCTAACGAGCACATCGCCGGCGAGCTCGAACGCTCGGCCGGCCGAGCCCAGACTCGCGGCGGCGTCGCGGCAGCGGCGGCGTTCTTACAGCGTGCCGTCGCTCTGACGGTGGACCCGGCTCGACGTGCGGAACGCGCCCTGGCCGCGGCACAAGCGAGCCAGCAAGCCGGCGCGTTCGACTCGGCACTCGGGCTCCTGGACACGGCGGGAGCCGGCCCGCTGGACGAGTTCCAGTCCGCGCGGGCAGACATGGTGCGCGCCCATGTGGCGTTCACCTCGGGTCTGGGCAGCGACGCTCCGCGGCTGCTTCTGAAGGCCGCTAGGCGGCTCGAGCCGTTCGACCTAAGGCTCGCGCGCGAGACGTACCTCGCCGCCTGGGGCGCTGCCAGCATCGCTGGACGCCTCGCAGGAGGGGGAGTCCGCCTGGAAATCTGCCGCGCCGTCCAGTCGCTGCCCGCAACAAATGGCAACCCGCGCCCCCTCGACCGGCTGCTCGACGGCCTCGCACTGCTGGCCGCCGACGGACACGTTGCCGCGGCTTCCACCTTGCAGCGGGCAGCGAAAGCGCTCTGCGACATCCCGGTGGACGACGTCGTGCGCTGGGGCTGGATCGCCACAGACGCGAGCTGCCTCGTGTGGGATATCGAGGGCATGCGCGAGATCTCGGCGCGACAGGTTCAGCTCGTCCGCAACGCCGGCGCGCTGGCGCAACTGCCCCTCCACCTCTGGCAGTTAGGAGTCGCGACCGCATCTACGGGCGACTTCGCGGGTGCCGCCTCGCTCGTCGCCGAGAGCGACAGCGTCGCGGCGGCAACCCGGAGCCAGATCGCACCTTACCCCGCGCTTCGGCTCGCCGCACTGCGGGGGAAGGAGGCCGAGTGCTCCGCGCTGATCGCAGCGGCAGTCGAGCACGCGAAGGCGCGAGGGCAAGGAACCGCAGCGCTCCATGCGCACTGGGCGGCCGCGGTCCTCTACAACGGCCTCGCCCGTTACGAAGACGCGAAGTCTGCCGCGGGGCAAGCCACCACGACCACTCCCGGGTCTCCGCTGGCGGCGCTGTCCGGCATATGGGCGCTTCCCGAGCTCGTCGAGGCGGCCGCGCGCGCCGGTGACGCTCAGCTCGCAGGCAGCGCACTCGAACGGCTTGAGGAGACGACGCTCCCCTGCGGCAATGACCTCGCGCTCGGAATCGAGGCCCGCTGCCGGGCGCTGCTGCGAGACGGCGCGGCCGCCGAGGAGCTGTATCGCGAGGCCCTCGACCGGCTCAACCGGACGCAACTTCGCCCGGAGCTCGCGCGCGCCCATCTCGTATACGGAGAATGGCTACGCCGCGAGGGCCGACGAGTGGACGCGCGGGAGCAGCTCCACGCCGCCCACGACATGCTCGCCGCCATCGGAATGGAGGCGTTCGCCGAGCGCACCCGCCGCGAATTGATGGCCACCGGCGAGAACGTGCGAAAGCGGACCGTCGAGACTCGCGACGACCTGACCGCCCAGGAGCGTCGGATTGCCCAGCTTGCCCGCGATGGGCTCTCGAACCCGGAGATCGCCACCCGCCTTTTCCTCAGCCCGCGCACGGTGGAGTGGCACCTGCGCCACGTGTTCGCCAAGCTCGGGATCCGGTCCCGCCGACAGCTGTCCAGCGCGCTTACGGCCTCCAACTCCGAAGTCCTCGCAAGCTGAGGTCACGGGCGCTCGGAACGAGCAAGCTCCGCGCTACCAGAGCTTTCCAGTGCGCCCAGGGAGACTCGAACTCCCACCCCGCTTACGCAGGACAAGGCCCTCAACCTTGCGCGTCTACCAATTCCGCCACAGGCGCGTGGAGCGCTGAGTATAGAGCCGCCTCGGCGGCCTCCGGGGGCGCCCGTGAGCCGCCTGCGCCGCCGTCCACGTAGAGCCTGTGGCGGCCTGGCGGGCCCGTCCCTTGATGTCGTCCGACGGGCGGGGTACTCTGCGAACACATGTTCGGACGCTCGCGAAACCCCGGCCCTCATGGGAGGTCACGATGGTCGAGATGAACCTGACCAAGCGCCAGCAGGAGATCTTCGACTTCGTCAAGAAGTACGTCGGCGAGCACGGCTATCCGCCCACCGTGCGGGACATCGGCCAGGCCATCGGGCTCGCGTCCTCGTCGACCGTGCACGCCCATCTCGCCAACCTCGAGCGCCTCGGGCTGCTCCGGCGCGATCCCACGAAGCCGCGCGCGATCGAGGTGCTGAAGCACAAGGCGCGCGAGGTGGTGGCGCCCAACGGGTTGCCCGTGGTGGGGCAGGTGGCAGCGGGTCAGCCGATCCTGGCGGACGAGAACATCGAGGAGTACGTCCCCGTGCCGGGGATCGCCGGCGGCGACGACGGTGAGTTCGTCCTGCGCGTGAAGGGCGACTCCATGAAGGACGCCGGCATCCTCGAGGGCGACTTCGTGATCGTCCGGCGCCAGGAGACCGCGACCGACGGGGACATCGTCGTCGCGCTCGTCGGCGAGGAGGCCACCGTCAAGCGCTTCTTCCGCGAGAACGACCACGTGCGCCTGCAGCCGGAGAACGAGGCCCTCGACCCGATCCGCACCCGCGAGGCGCAGGTGCTCGGGCGCGTGGTGGGCCTGTGCAGGAGGGTGTCATGACGACCGCATTGCTCGAATCGCCGCTGTCGTTGTTCGGCGAGGCCCGCGCAGCGCGCGCTGCCGGCGGACGCGGGATCACGCTCGAGGAGCGTCTCGACAGCGCGCTCCGGTCGGTCCACGCCGAGGGAGTGGCCGAGTGCCCGGTGTGCCGCGGCCGGATGGAGGCCGAGGGCGCGGCCGCGCGCTGCTCGCGCTGCGGCTCGACGTTGTCCTAGAGACCACGGGCAGCGCGGTGCGGATGTGGCCGGGCGGCGCCTTCGGGCCTACACTTGGACCTGCCGGCTGAGCAGTCGCGGGGAGGTCGGGGAGACAACCGGCCCCTCGAGGAAAGTCCGGACACCGCAGGGCAAGGGTGGTCGGGGAACCGACCCGGGGAAACCCGCGGGACAGTGCCACAGAAACACACCGCCTAAGCGCCCAGCTCGCAAGGCCCGCAGCAGCCGGATGGCTGCGCGGGAGTCTTCTCAGCTGAGCGCCGGCAAGGGTGAAATGGTGCGGTAAGAGCGCACCGGCGTCGCGGCGACGCGGCGGCCAGGCAAACCCCACCCGGTGCAAGGCCAAGCAGGAGCGACGACGCTGCCCGCCGAGCTCCAGGTAGGCCGCAGGGCGAGAGCCCCGTCCGGAGCGGTCACAGACCGCGACCGGACGAGACAGATGGCTGCTCGAGACAGGATCCGGCTTACAGGTCGGCTAAGGGAAGGCCCCGCGATCGCGGGGCCTTTCTATGTATGGGCGCCCGGCAAACGGGCGGCGGGCGGCGCTGGCCGCGGACGTGCGTGCCGGCCGGTCTATGCGGCCGTCCGGCTCGGCACGGGCGGCGCCTCCAGACCGTGGTCTTCGGCCATCAGGCCCTGCACCACGCCGACCGCCGCCAGCGATCCCGCGGAGATCGCTCCCGCTACCTGCTGGAGCTGTGCGCTCACGTCTCCGGCCGCCGATACGCCCGGCGCGGTCGTGCGGAACATCGTGTCGACCACCAGGGCGTCCACCACGATGGGACCCGGCTCGGCCGGCTCCGCTCCCAGCTCAGCCGCGAGCGTCGAGCGCTGCCTCACGGTGACCGGTACGAGCAGCCCGTCGCGAGCGAGCCTCGAGCCGTCGGCGAACTCCACTACAGCGAGCGCCCCATCCCGGGCGACCAGACGGGCGACCGGTCGCTCATCCACCTCCACGCCGGCCGCCGAGAGCCGCTCCCGGCCATCGGGCTCGAGCCCGGCCGGACCGTCGCTGAGCAGCATCACGTCGTCGCTCCACCGGCGCAGCAGCAGGGCCCGGTGCAGCCCGCCGTGGCCGCCGCCGAGGACCGCGAGCGCGGTGTCGCGCATCTCCCAGCCGTGGCAGAACGGGCAGTGGAAGACCGACCGGCCCCACAGCGGCGCGAGACCGGGAAGGTCGGGCGGCTGGTACTCCATGCCGGTCGCGAGGATCACGCGGCGGGTCAGCTCACGCCCGCCGCCCCCAAGGTCGAGGGCAAACCCGCCGTCCACCCGCTCGCCGCCCTCGACCACGTCTTCGCGCAGCTCGACGGTCGGGTAGGCGCCCAGCTCGTCACGGCCCATGGCGTACAGCTCGGCCGGTGGGCGGCCGTCGTGTCCGAGCAGCCCCCCGATGCCCCCGGCCGAGAGGTTGCTCTGCTCGCCGGCGTCGACCAGCAGCGTGCGGCGCCGGGCCCGGCCCAGCACGAGGGCCGCGCTCAATCCGGCGGCTCCGCCGCCCACGACGATGCAATCCCAAGTGGTGCCCATGCCGGCTACGCTAACACTATTGAGAATGATTCTCAATAAGGCCCGGCGTCGGGCGTGGCGCCGGCGTGGGGGGGTGGGGCGTGCCCCTCGAGCCGGTGGCTGCTCTACGCGCGCACGCGACGCACGCTGCTACCGTCCGGGGGGTAAGCGCCGAACAGCTCGGCGAATCAGTGTTAGCGCCCGCAGCCGTTGTTTCACAGCCTCCGCGACGCAGCACGCAAAATCAGTGGAGGTACAGCAATGGCCACCGGAACCGTGAAGTGGTTCAACGACGACAAGGGCTTCGGCTTCGTCACTCCCGACGAGACCGGCAAGGACCTGTTCGTGCATCACACGGGCATCGCCGGCGGCGGCTTCAAGTCGCTTGCCGAGGGCGCCCGGGTGTCCTACGACGCCGAGGCCGGCGACAAGGGGCCGAAGGCCGTCAACGTACGGCCCATCGCCTGACGGACCGCGAGGAGCGCGACATCGCTTCCGGGCGGGCCGACCCCTCGCCCCCTGAGGGGACCACGGTCATGCTCGCCACCGGCGAGACCCTCGAGGTGACCGGCTCGGTCGAGCGGATCTCGAAGGACCTCGAGAACGCCGCACGCAGTAGCGCCGGAACGCTGGCGTGGTTCAACGCCACCGACGGCGAGCGCTTCGGAGTCAACCCCGCGCACGTCGTCTGGATGCGCCCCGGGCGGGAATAGCCCGCCCGGGGAGTATCCTGGTCATAGCAGTCCCCACCGTCGGGTGCCGCGCTCCCTGCGCCCCAGTGGTCGGCATCCCTGGGAGCCAGAAAGGGATGGTGCGCATGAGCCAGCAGGACGACGGCTCCACTTGGAGCTCCTCGACGCGCGGTGAGAAGGGCTGGAAGGAGGCGATGGAGCGCGTGGCCGCGCGTAACGCGGAAGCCCGCAAGGCCGGGAAGCGGGAGCGGGAGACCTACGAGCGCGATCGCGCGGACGCGCGGCAGGCAGCGGCCGCGAGGCGGCACGCGGAGCTGCTGCGTCGCCGCACCCCCTAAGCCCGCACCCGCGCCGGCCTCGAGGGCGCGCGGGCAGGTGCGGATCGGCTGGTGCGTCGCCGCGGACGGGCGACGGCAGACGACCGCTCATCGAATACCGGTTTGGGCGACGGCGGTCCCGGCGACAAGAGGCGCACCAGGGGGTGTCATTGCCGTCAGTAACGAGTCGTCAGAAGAAGAGCCCGCCCACCGCACGTAGGAGGAAGTCCCAGCCGGCCAAGACGAAGCCGGCCAAGGACGCCTTCTGCCCGCACTGCCATCTGCTGATCGAGCGCAAGGTCGGCGAGGACTGGCCGACGGAGCCGCTGCGGTGTCCGCACTGCCGCCTGCTCGTGGGCACCGGCCGGGCCCGTCCGACGCCGTCGGCCGAGCCGGGCGCGCGCGGGAGCGCCGCCGGCGTGTTCGCCCACGAGGCGAAGCGGGCCGGCGGGGACGCCGATGCCTCCAAGGACGACGTGCGCAAGGCGATCCGGCAAGTGGCCGAGGACGCCGGCCAGCGCCCCGAGCGTCTCCTGATGGTGGACTACCAGCAGCGCGCCTCCGACGACGACGACCTGCCCGCCCTCAGCGACGTGTTCGCCGCCTACGGCAGCTGGAAGCGGGCTCGCCGAGCGGCCGCCGAGTCCGCCTAGCGACTTCCTCCGCGGCAGGTAGAGTGCCGCCCTCCATGGAAGTGCTGCTCGTCATCGGCCCCTTCCTCCTGCTCGGGATCGGCGTGCTCTTCGTGGCCTTCGCGGGCGGCGGCGGCCGGGCCCGCGAGGCCTATCTGAGCGGCGGGCGGCGCTTCTTCGGGATCGCCATCCTCGTGATCTACGTCGCCCTCGGGATCGCCGTCCCGGCCGCCGTGATCGCCGCCCGGGGAGAGGCCGAGGGCGGCGTCGGCAGCCTTCGCACACAGGAGGTCAGCGCCGACCTCGAGAACGGGAAGCAGCTCTTCATCGCCACCTGCAAGAGCTGCCACAACCTCGACGCGGTGCAGGCCACCGGGGTCACCGGCCCCGACCTGGACGACCTCGGTGGCCTCGATCAGGAGCGCGTCCTGAACGCCATCGAGAACGGCGGCACCGGGCAGGGGCGGATGCCCGCCGACCTCCTCCAGGGCCAGGATGCCGAGGACGTGGCGGCCTATGTCGCCCGCGTCGCGGGGCGCTGAGAACGCGCCCGAGAGGGCCTAGGGAGCACGCCTCCAAGCAACCTGGACTTTCCGGATTTTCCTTCCGTCCGGCCCATGCGCTCTGCTGCTAGCATGGCCGCGTCCATCCAAGCCGAAGCCCCGCCCGGCAGCGGGGCGTGGGGGACCCAGATGGCCGCAGAGCCGGGGGCGAATCGCGATCCGTCGCGAGGCGCGACTCTTTCAGCGCCAGCCCGTCAGCTAACCCCGCAGGCGAAAAGAGAGAGAGCCGATGTCGACAGCCGGTGCCCGCGCCCTGCGGGAGGATGATGACAACGGAATGAGTCGGGAGGCGGTCCTGCTCCAGTGGGAGCGCAAGATCGAGGACGCCGAGCGCAGGGAGAGCGGCCGCTTCGAGCGCGCCGCCCCGGACGAGGAGACCGACGCCCCGCCGGCGCAGCCCGTGCCCCTGCGCCTGGCCGAGGACGCCACCAGCCCGGTGCCGCGCCGCTTCGAGCGCGGCGCGCCGCCGGCGGCCAAGTCCGAGACCCCCGCGGAGCGCGTGACGATCCAGATCGCCGGCCAGCCCACGCCGGCACGCCGCCGCTCGGTGGTCGAGTCGCAGATGGCCCAGCCGGACCGGATCGCCCTGTGGGCCTTCCTGCTGGGCCTGTTCCTGGTGGCCGTCGCCGCCGGGACGGCTCATACCTAGGCCGGGCAACCTCAGGCCGGGCCAGGCATCAGCGGGGGTCCGGGGGCGTGAGCCCCCGGTCAACCCAAGACCGGCCAGGCATCAGCGGGGGTCCGGGGGCGTGAGCCCCCGG
>DASZJZ010000094.1:0-4695 GCA_035947555.1 Thermoleophilaceae bacterium
GCGTTCGTCCGCTACTCGACCCACGTGATCTCCTTCGTGTACGTGCTGGGCGGCCCGTATCCGGGGTTCGTCGGGCGCGCCGGGAGCTACCCGGTCGACGTGGAGATCGAGCCGCCCCAGCGGCAGTCGCGCCTGAAGACGCTCTTCCGGCTGTTCCTGGCGGTCCCGGCGTTCCTGATCGGCAGCGGCTTCTCCACCGTGATGCTCGTCGCCGCCATCGGGGCCTGGTGGGCTGCGCTCTTCACCGGGCGGATTCCGGAGGGGCTCAAGGGCCTGCTCGGGTGGGCCGTCCGCTACCAGACGCAGCTCTACGGCTACCTGTTGCTGCTGACGGAGCGCTACCCGTACACGGGGCCCGACGGCCGCGGGCGACCCGAGGCCGCGGATCAACCGTCGGAGGGGGCGGCGCCCGAGGTCGCCCAACGCCCGCCGGAGACCTGGCAGCGCGCGCCGGAGGCGCCCTGAGGCGGGCCGCCTACGCGGTCGCGGCCGCCGGACTGACCGTCGCCTGGGTGTGGGCCGGAGCACTGCTGTGGGACACGACGGTTCCCGGCGGGGTGGACCTGCCGGCGCTCGATTCGGAGTCGGTCTTCGATCCGGCGCTGATCGAGGAGGCCGAGGACTACGAGACGGTCGTGCGCTGGCTGTTCATCGCGTCGCAGGTGGCGCTCGTAGCCGTGCTGGCCGTCTACACCCGCCGGGGCGCGCGCTTCGCGGCGGAGTCGGCCGCCGGGCCGATCGGCACGGGCTTTCTGATCGGGATGATGGGCCTGGCGCTGGTCTGGCTGGCGCAGCTGCCGTTCGGCCTCGTCGAGCTGTGGTGGTCGCGCCGCCACGACGTGGTCGAGATCGGCTACGTCGACTACGTGATCGAGGACTTCGCCGCGCTGGGGGGCGAGTTCCTGTTCGTGTGCGTCGCCCTGCTGGTGACGATGGGACTGGCCCGCCTGCTTCGCTCGGCCTGGTGGCTCCCGGCCACGGCGGTGTTCGTGGGGCTGGCCGCGCTGTTCGCCTTCGTGGGGCCCTACCTGACGCCCGGCCTCGAGCGCGCGCCCTCTCGCTATGCCGCCGACACGCGCGCGCTCGCGCGCACGGAGGAGCTTCCCGCGGTGCCGCTGCGGGTCGAGGAGGTGCGCGAGTTCACGAACGCCCCGAACGCCTACGCCTTCGGCCTCGGGGAGTCGCGCCGGGTGGTGCTGTGGGACACGCTGGCCGAGGGCGGCTTCTCGCGCCGCGAGGTGCGCTGGGTGATCGCCCACGAGCTCGGCCACCACGGGCACGACCACATCGCGAAGCAGATCGGGTGGTTCGCCCTGCTCGCGCTGCCCGCGGCGCTCGCGGTGGCGATCGCCACGCGCCGGCGCGGCCTCGCCGACCCGTCCGCCGTGCCGGTGGCGCTGTTCGTGACGGTGATCGTGGTGCTCCTGAGCACGCCGCTGCAGTCGGCGGCGTCGCGCCGCTACGAGGCGGAGGCCGATTGGGCCGCGCTCGACGCGACGCGGGACCCGCGGGCGATGGAGACGCTCCACAGGCAGTTCACCGACGAGGGCCTCGCGGACCCCGACCCGCCCGGCTGGTTCGCCTTCCTGTTCGACAGCCACCCGAGCGCGCTCGAGCGCGTGGCGATGGCGCGCGCCTGGGCCCGCGAGGGCCCGTAGCTAACGCCGCAGCTGCGGCAGCACCTGCTCTCCGTAGATGCGCAGCGTGCCGCGCGGGTCTGCGCCGGAAACGTTCATCAGCACGATGGCCGTGGCGCCCATCGCCTGGATCGCCTTGATTCTCCGCACGTGCGACAGGGGGTCGGAGCCGATGATCGCCGACGCCTTGAACATCGCGTCGGACACCTCGCGCCCGTTGCTCTGGATCTCGGCGGGGTCGTAGATGGGGTCTGTGTAGTGCTCGTCGACGAGTGTCGCCTTCCACTCCTTCGCCGAATCGAGCGCCTGGTCGTCGTCCTCGGCCCACGCGATCGGCACCTGGAGGATGATCTCGCCGGGCTCGCGGCCCGCCTCCTCGCAGGAGCGCCGGTAGGCGGCGAGCACGCTCGGCACCGTGCGCGGGTCCGCAAGCGTCCAGACCCCGTCGGCATGGCGGCCCGCGACCTCGGCGGCCTGCTCGCCGAACGCTGACATGTAGACCGGCGGCCTTCGCTCCGGCAAGGTGTAGAGCCGGGCGCCCCGGGTGCGGAAGTACTTGCCCTCGTGCGTCACGGTCTCGCCGTCGAGCAGCCTGGTGATGATCGAGAGCGCCTCCTCGGTCCGGTCGAGCTGCTCGCCGGGCGAGGGCCAGTCGAAGCCCGCGGGCACCTCGTTCATCGCCTCGCCCGAGCCGACCCCGAGGAACGCGCGGCCCGGGTTCAGGCGCTCGAGCGTCGCGATCTGCTGCGCGACCACGACGGGGTTGTAGCGGTACACGATTGCCGTCACGGCCGGCCCGATCGACACGTCGCTGGTCGCGTGGCCGGCCGCGCCGAGCCAGACCCAGGCGTTGCCGGACTCGGCCGGGGCGGGATCCCCGTCCGTCCACCACGGGGCGAGATGGTCCGAGCATGCCACCCCGTCGAAGCCCGCCCGCTCCGCGGCTACGGCTTGGTCGAGCAGCTCCTCCGGCGGAAAGCGCTCGTGGGCGAGAGCAGCGACGTACACGACGTCGTCCGGCTGGCGACGGCGCGCCCAGAACAGCGCGCGGGCGGATTCGATGAGGCTCATTCCGGCGGCGTACCCGGCGCCGCCGCCACGACACCCGCTGCTACTTCGCGCGCGCGACCGCTCGCTTCAGCTCGGCCTTGCCCATCTTCGACCGCCCGCGAATGTCGAGCCGGCGCGCCTCCTCTTCGAGCTCACGCCGCGTCGGCTCCTCGCCGCGCCGAACCTTGCCCGCCTCCTTTCCCAGCGCCGTGCGCGTCTGCTTCGGCAGGTTCCTGAGCGTCTGCTTCTTGCGGGCGCCAGACTGGGCCTTCTTGACGTTCTTGCGCGCCGCGGCGCGCTGCTTCTGACTGGCCATGCGTCGTGCTTACCCGGGGCGTCTCGAGGCTGCCGCATGACGTCAGCCCATCCAGTCAGTCCGGCTTGGGTGCCGAGGCGACGCGCTTGTGTCGTGCCCCTGCGCCGGGTAGATACTTGCCAGTGATGGAGGAGGACGGTGTGTCGGTCTGGCGGCCGATCTTCGATGCGTTCGAGTCCCGGGACGACGAGCGCATCGTCGCGCACTGCGATCCGGAGATCGAGTGGCATACGCTCTGGCCCGGTATGGAGCTCGTCTTCCACGGTTGGGAGGGCGTCAAGCGGTGGCGAGCGGCCATCGACGAGGCCCTCGCCGAGTTGTCGCTGCAGATGGACGAGGCGGTCGAACTGGAGCCGGATCTCTTCTTCCTGGCGTATCGCCTGTCCGCTCGCGGCCGCCAGAGCGGCGTTGCCTCGCACATGGAGATCTTCGACCTCTGGAAACTGCGCGACGGGAAGCTCCTCTGCAGGCGCACCTTCCGGGCGCGTGACGACGCGTTCGCGGCGGTAGCCGAGCTCGCGGGCTGATGCCCCACTTCAGCGAGCAGGTCGACACGCTCGAACGCTGGCGGCTGTTCCCCGCCCGGGAGCGCGCCGATGGGGCCGCAGGGGTGATTCTGACGTTCGACGACGGCCCCGACCAGGACGCCACGCCCACGGTGCTCGACGCGCTCGACGCGGCAGGGGCGGTGGCGACTTTCTTTGTCGTCGGCGAGCAGGTCGAGGCCGACCCGGCGCTCGCCCGGGAGATCGCCCAGCGCGGCCACGACGTGCAGCTACACGGGTATGGCCACGTGGCGCATGACCTCTTGGCGCCGGACCAGGCTCGGCTCGACCTCGAGCGCGGCGCCCGAGCGCTACGCCAGGCGACCGGGCGTGAGGCGCGCTTCTACCGCCCACCGTACGGCCGCTTCTCGCACGGCTCGTACGAGGCCTGCCAGGCACTTGGGCTCGAGGCGGTGTACTGGTCGGCGTGGGGCACGGACTGGGAGACGATCTCTCCGCAACGGATCGCCGATCTGGTGATCCCCGACCTGTCGGCCGGGGCGGTGGTGCTCCTGCACGACTCGCCCCGCTACGGCCATCGCCCCAGCGCCCGGCCAACCGTGGAGGCGCTGCCGCTGATCGCCGCGCGCGTCGCCGAGCTCGGCCTGCCGTTCATGACGCTCACCGAGGCGCTGGACGGTCGCTGCTCGAAGGCGCCCAGCGGAGGCACACCGACAAGCGGTCCTCAGCCGCAGCCGACTCCGCGTCCGGAGCCGATTCGACCCAGTCCGATTTCGCCTGAAACCCGGGGCGGATCGAACGGCGAGCGGTAGCCCTAGACCTGACGTCCCGGGCCGGTGACCCACACGGTGCGTACCGGCTGGTGATGCCACGCGAGGCTCGCACCCCGGGCTCGAATTCCAGCTTTGACCGATGCGCTCCGTCTGCCCGCGCCAATCGCCAGCCGTGACGTCGCTGCTGCTCTTCTAGAAGATCAACAACGCTGGGTGAGTCGATGGGGTGGGAGCGACCCTCGTCTAGTCCTGTCGGAGAATCGGTCGGAGACCGTCCCGAGTGTTGATCCCCAGAGGCCATCACTCGTCGGCCTAGCAGCGCGCCTAGGGCCGCCCGATCACGCAAACCGCGGGGACCGGGCGCAGGTCCTTGACCAGCACTTGGTTCACGGAGAACTCGGCCAGCCGGATCC
>DASZJZ010000095.1:0-10506 GCA_035947555.1 Thermoleophilaceae bacterium
CTCGCGCCGGCGCCGGCCGGCCCGCACGGCCGCCGAGGAGGCACCGCCGTGAGCGCGGCCACCATGGCGGTCACGCGCGCGGGCCTCGGCGCCAAGCAGATCGGCTGGGCGGGCGTCGCGCTCGCCGCGATCGCCTGGTTCATCACCCTGCCGCCGCTGCTCGTGCGCACGCCGATCCCGTCGATCCTGCTCGCAGCGGCAGCCGCCGGCGCCGGCTCGCTGGCGGTGCAGGGCGGTCAGCGGAAGCTCGGCTACGGGGCGATCGTGGCGGCGGTGCTGGCCGTGATCGCCGCGGTGGTCAGCACCAAGTCCGGCGAGGCCAACCTCGAGCGCGTGTTCGTGTGGTCGGCGCTGATCGCGGCGATGCTGCGCTTCGCCACGCCGCTCGTGTTCGCGGCGATGGGCGGCATCCTGAGCGAGCGCAGCGGCGTCATCAACATCGGGCTCGAGGGCATGATGCTGATGGGCGCGTTCTTCGGCATCTTCGTCGCCGACCTGGCCGGCTCCTGGTTCGTCGGCGCGCTGGCCGGCATGGCGGCGGGCGGCGTCATGGCGCTCGTGCACGCCTTCTTCTCGATCGCGTTTCGCGCGGACCAGGTCGTGAGCGGCTTCGCGGTCAACTTCCTGGCGCTGGGGGTAACGGGCTACGTCTTCATCGCCCACTACGGCGACCAGGGCACGCCGGGCGACGTGCCGCGCGTGCCCGAGCTGACCCTCCCCGTGATCGAGGACATCGACTTCCTCGGCGACGCGATCGGCTCCGCCAGCCTGCTCACGTGGGTGGCGCTGCTGCTCGTGCCGCTGCTCGCGGTGTTCCTGTTCCGCTCGCCGAACGGGCTGCGGCTGCGCTCGGTGGGCGAGAAGCCGCGCGCGGCCGACAGCGTCGGCGTGCCGGTCACCCGCACGCGCTACCTGGCGGTGACCGCCTCCGGAGTGCTGGCGGGCCTGGGCGGCGTGTTCCTGTCGGTCGGCTTGGTCGGGTCGTTCAACGAGAACATGACCGACGGCCGCGGCTTCATCGCGCTCGCGGCGGTCATCTTCGGCAGCTGGCGGCCCGGCGGGGCACTGGCGGCGGCGCTCCTGTTCGGGTTCTCGAGCGCGGTGGCGCAGCGGCTGCCAGCCTTCTCCGAGTCGCTCGCGGTGCTGTTCCAGGCGCTTCCATACGTACTCGTGCTGATCGTCGTGGCGGGGCTGATCGGCCGCTCGCGTCCGCCGGCCGCGCTCGGCCTGCCGTACGTGAAGGAGTAGCGGCGTGGTCGTCTCCCGACTCGTGCTTGCCAGCCCCACCGAGGAGGCCGGTGGCGGGCGTCTGTCGGACGAGGTCGAGCTCTACCAGCGCACCTACAACACGCTGCTGCGCTCGAGCGGCGAGACCGCGCTGCGGGTGCTCGAGTCCTCGCACCGGGCGATGGGGTCGAGCCTGCATCCGCTGGCGGACAGCGACGAGCCCGACCTCGGCGCGTTCATCTACGCGATCCGGCGTCTGCCGGACGGGATCGTGGGCGCGAGGCTCGTGATCATGGGGCAGGAGGCCGAGGTCTTCGCCCGCAACGGGATCGTCATAGAGGAGTGGAACGAGGCCGACGCCCCTGCCCGGCGTCGGCGCTGGTACGACGGCGGGGACGGCATGCACGCGGTGCTGCTGGCGAGCGGGTCGGACGTGGACGACCTGACCCCCACGCTCGTCGCCTTCCAGATCGAGTGGAACAAGCTGCGGGTGCGCCAGCGGGCGGCGGGGTGGCCGCCGGAGCACGAGCCGACGGCCGAGGAGTGTGCGGAGGTGCTGGGCGGGTCCGTGGACGACTGGACCCGGCTGCGGGAGGCGTGGCGCGAGCGCTTCGACGAGCGGCTGCGCCTGATCGCCGACGAGCGGATGAACCTGCGCGTGCGCATGCTGGGCGGTACGCAGGTGGGGTATGCCCGCATGACGCGGCACTGGTGGACGCCTGTGCACGACAAGCTGGCGGAGGAGCGGCTCACCAACGCGCCGATGTACTTCGTCAGCTCCAATACGCACAGCCTCGTCAACATCGCCACCGGGGTGGCGCGCGAGCGCGAGGAGAGCCTCGTGCGGTTCGTCGAGACGCTGCCCGAGGACGACATCCTGCAGGAGGAGCTCCGGGCCTTCCGGGAGGGCCGCACGGAGGGGTCGTGGGAGAACTTCCTCTACTTCGTGGCGCGGCTCTACTTCGACTCGCACGGGCCGCAGGGGCGCGAGGCGCGCCGGCGGGCCGAGCAGGAGAGCGGCGTGTCGCACCTGCGCAGCTCGACCGCGCTGCGCGTCCCCGCGCAGGTCATGCCGCTGGCGCGGCTGCATCCGGAGAGGCTCGACCCGCGCCTGGGCGCCGTGAACGCGGAGGCGCTGCGCGCGAGCGACGCCGTGGTGGTGAACATCGACTACCCGCTCGGTCTCGCGGCCTACAACATCCTGCGCGAGGTGGCGGTGGACACAGCCGGGCTGCGCGGGGTGTACGTACTCGGCAAGGCCGCCACGCTCAACGCCGACGTGGGCGACGTGATGATCTCGAGCGTCGTACACGACGAGCACTCGGGCTCGACCTACTGGCTCGACAACGCCTTCGGCGTGGACGACCTGGCCGGCGACCTGCGCTTCGGCAGCGGGCTCGACAACCAGCGCGCGGTCACCGTGAAGAGCACGTTCCTGCAGAACCGCGCCTACCTCGACTTCTACTACCGCGAGGCGTTCACGGTGGTCGAGATGGAGGCCGGGCCGTACTGCAACGCGCTGTACGAGATCGCCGACGCCGACCGCCACCCGGTGGGCGAGGCGGTGAACTTCTCGAAGCTGCCCTTGGACTTCGGGATCATCCACTACGCCTCCGACACGCCGTACACGCAGGCGCGCACGCTAGGGGCGCGCGGGTTGAGCTACTACGGGATGGACTCGACCTACGCGTCGTCGCTGGCGATCTTGCGGCGGGTCCTGCGGCTGGAGGGCGTGCTGGACTGAGGGTTGTCACAAAGCGCGTCTTCGCGCGAATACAGGGGCAATGAAGGGAGACGCGACCGGTCGCCGCTCGGCGCCGGCCGGCCCGGAGGACGCGGACTTGCTCGCCCGCGGCGACGCGGACTCGTTCGCCCGCTTCTACGGGCGGCACGCGCGCCGGCTGGCGGGCTGGCTGATGCGGGCCACGGGCGACGCCGAGGCGGCCGCGGACCTCACGGCCGAAACCTTCGCTGCCGCGCTCGCGGCACGGAAGCGCTAACGTGGCCGCCGGAGCGCGCGAGATCCTCGTTTACGGCCGGGCGCCGGAGGAGGCCGCCCTGGTCCGGCTCTCCCCGGAGGACGGGGAGCTGATCGAGATGAAGCCGATCGGGGGGCCCGCAGGCGAGGGTGACTTCTACCTCTTTGCCGTGCCCGCGAACATCGGCGAGGGCGACGTCAACTGGATCGACAGCGAGGGCAACGAGGGGAGCGTGGGCCAGGCGTTGCTGCCGCCTTGATGCCCCGGGCGCCACGGCTCGAGCCGCAGAAGACGCACAGGCGTCGCATCCGTCAGACGAACGGCTCGCCCGGCAGCTCGGGCGCGTCGCGCCCCGTGAGCCAGCGCAGCACGCTCGCCCCTACGTCGCCCAGCGGGCCGTCGTGGCGGCGCCCGCCGTCCCCCTCGAAGCGGGCCAGGAGCGGCGAGTACTCGCGCGTGTGATCGGTGTGGGGGGCGTTCGGGTCCACGCCGTGGTCGGCGGTGAGGATCAGCAGGTCGTCCTCGCGCAGCAGCCGGAGCCACTCGGCCACCGCAGCATCGATCTCCTGGAGCGCCCGGTGGAAGCCCTCCACGTCGTGGCGGTGCCCGTAGAGCTGGTCGGTCTCGACGAGGTTCACGAACACCAGGCCTGAGTCGAGCTCCCGGAGCAGCGAGGTGGTGGCGGCTATCCCCTTGGCGTTTGTGCCGCCGTCGTGCTTCTCGTCGATCCCCACCCCCGCGAACAGGTCTCGGATCTTCCCGACGCCGTGCACCGGGACGCCGGCCTCCTGAAGCTCTTCCAGGTAGGAGCGCCCGGGCGGTGGCGCCGCGTAGTCGCGCCGCCCCTCTCGCCGCACGAAGGCGCCCCGCTCGCCCTCGAACGGGCGGGCGATCACCCGTCCCACGTTGTGCTCTCCGGTCATCACCTCGCGGGCGGCCTCGCACACGGCGTACAGGCCCGGCTCGTCCAGCACGTCCACGTGGGCGGCGATCTGCAGCACCGAGTCGGCCGACGTGTAGAGGATCAACTCCCCGGTCTCGAGGTGGTGGCGGCCGAAGTCCTCGATCACCTCGGTGCCGCTGTAGGGCCTGTTGCAGCAGAAGCGGTGGCCGGTGGCGCGTTCGAGCGCCTCGAGAACCTCGGGCGGGAATCCCTGGGGGTAGGTCGGCAGCGGATGCTGCGGCACCACGCCCATCAGCTCCCAGTGGCCGGTGGTCGACTCCTTGCCCGGCCCCAGCGGGTGAAGCCGCCCGTGTACGACCGGCCGCTTGGCCGGCGGCACGCCCTCGAGAGGCAGGATCGAGCCGAGACCGAGCCGCTGGAGCGCAGGCAGGTCGAGGCCGCCCACGCGCTCGGCAAGGTGGGCGAGCGTGTTCGAGCCGGCGTCGCCCTCGTAGAGGTCCGCGTCCGGGAGGGCTCCCACGCCGCAGGCGTCCATCACGATCACGGCGGCACGTCGCATGCGCCGCGATCATGCCGCACGGCATGCTGCGGCCGCGCCATGGCGCGACGGGGACGCGCCATACTGGACGTGTGATCCGCCGCCTGCCACACGTAGACCGGGTCGGCATCGAGGAGCGCGCCGCCCTGCTCGGCAAGCGCTCGATCAAGACGACGGCCAAGCAGCAGGGCATCCGGCTGGCCGTGTCCATGCTCGACCTCACCACGCTGGAGGGCGCCGACACCCCCGGGAAGGTGCGCCACCTGTGCGCCAAGGCGGTGTGCCCGGCGCCCACGATGCCGGAGATCCCGTCATGTGCCGCGGTGTGCGTCTACCCGTCGCTGATCGGGGTGGTCCGCGAGGCGCTCGAGAGCACGGGGGTCAAGGCCGCCTCGGTGGCCACGGCGTTCCCGTCCGGCCAGGCCTCGCTCGAAGTGAAGCTCCGCGACACCGAGGAGGCCGTGGCCGCCGGGGCCGAGGAGATCGACATGGTGATCTCACGCGAGGCCTTCCTGGCCGGCGACGACACGCGCGTGCAGGAGGAGATCGTGCGCGTGAAGGAGGCCTGCGGCGACGCCCACCTCAAGGTGATCATCGAGACCGCGGAGCTCGGCTCCTACGACCACGTCCGGCACGCGTCGATGCTCTCGATGGAGGCGGGCGCCGACTTCATCAAGACGTCCACCGGCAAGGCCGCGAGCGGGGCCACGCCGGGCGTGACGCTCGTGATGCTCGAGGCCATCCGCGACTACGTGGAGCGCACCGGCCGGCCTGTGGGGATGAAGGCGGCCGGCGGCGTGTCCACCAGCAAGGCGGCGCTCCACCGGCTGGTGCTCGTCAAGGAGACGCTCGGCGACGACTGGCTGACTGCGGAGCGGTTCCGCATCGGCGCCTCGTCGCTCCTCAACGACCTGTTGATGCAGTACCAGAAGACGCAGACCGGCCGCTACGCGCGGCCAGAGGACTTCTCGAAGGAATGACCGACACACGCACACGCATCGTCTGGGACTACGCGCCCGCGCCCGAGTCCCCTGACCACGTCCGCCTGCGCGACTCGTACGGGCTGTTCATCGGCGGCGAGTTCGTCGATCCGGTCGACGGGGTCCGCGTGCCGTCGATCAACCCGGCCACCGAGGAGGTCGTCGCCGAGGTCGCGTTCGCCGGTCCCGAGGACGTTTCGCGTGCCGTTCGGGCCGCCCGGGTCGCCCAGCCTGGCTGGGCTGCACTGACGGGTCTCGAGCGTGGGAAGTATCTATTCCGGATCGCTCGCCTGATCCAGGAGCGGGCGCGGGAGCTTGCTGTGGTCGAGTCGATGGACGGCGGCAAGCCGGTGCGCGAGTCGCGCGACGTGGACGTGCCGCTCGCCGCGGCGCACTTCTTCCACTACGCGGGGTGGGCGGACAAGCTCTCCTACGGCGTGGGCGGCCGCTCGGTCGAGCCGCTCGGCGTAGCGGCCCAGATCGTGCCCTGGAACTTCCCGTTGCTGATGGCTGCGTGGAAGCTGGCGCCGGCGCTCGCCTGCGGCAACACGGCGGTGCTGAAGCCGGCCGAGACCACGCCTGTGACCGCGCTGCTGCTGGCGGAGATCTGCCAGGAGGCGGAGCTCCCGGAGGGCGTTGTGTCGGTCATCCCCGGCGACGGCTCGACCGGCGCCACGCTGGTGCGCGAGCCGGACATCGACAAGGTGGCCTTCACCGGCTCGACTTCGGTTGGCAAGAACATCCAGGCCGCGCTGGCGGGTCGGGGGGTGTCGCTGACGCTCGAGCTGGGCGGCAAGTCGGCGAACGTGGTGTTCGAGGACGCGGCGCTCGACCAGGCGGTCGAGGGGATCGTGAACGGGATCTTCTTCAACCAGGGGCACGTGTGCTGCGCCGGGTCGCGGCTGCTGATTCAGGAGAGCGTGGCTTCCGTGGTAGTCGAGAAGCTCTGGGCGCGGATGGGTCGGCTCCGTGTCGGGGATCCGCTCGACAAGAACACCGACGTCGGGGCGATCAACTCGCGCGAGCAGCTCGAGCGAATCACCGAGCTCGTCGAGAGCGGTGAGGGGGAGGGAGCGGTGCGGCGGAGCGTCGCGTGCGAACTGCCCTCACGTGGCTACTGGTTCGCGCCGACTCTGTTCACCGAGGTGGCGCCGGCGCACCGGATCGCCGTGGAGGAGATCTTCGGGCCGGTGGTGTCGGTGCTGACGTTCCGCACGCAGGCCGAGGCGATCGAGAAGGCGAACAACTCGGCGTACGGGTTGGCCGCGGGGATCTGGACGGACAAGGGTTCGAAGGCGTTTGAGGTGGCCGCGGCGCTGCAGGCCGGTGTGGTCTGGCAGAACACCTACAACCACTTCGATCCGTCCGCGGCGTTCGGGGGCTACAAGGAGAGTGGGTTCGGGCGGGAGGGCGGGCCTGCGGGCTTGCGCCCGTACGTGCGAGTGGCATGAGCCGTCTTTCGGTCCGCAAGACCTACAAGCTGTTCGTGGGGGGCGCATTCGTGCGCTCCGAGTCGGGCCGCTACGACCGCAACCAGGGATTCAACATTCCGCGCGGGTCTCGTAAGGACGTGCGGGATGCGGTGCTGGCGGCCCGCAACAGCAGCAATAAGTGGGCGGCTCGGACCGCGTACAACCGCGGGCAGATCCTCTACCGGTGTGCGGAAGCCCTGGAGTCGCGCGCCGCCGACTTCGTCTCGCGCGGCGGTGAGCCCGGCGCTTCGCGCGTCGGCGAGCCCGGCGTCTCGCGGGTCGGCGAGCCCGGCGTCTCCCGCTCCGAGCTCGACGCTTCGATCGACGTGCTGGTCCACTACGCCGGCTGGACCGACAAGCTCCAGCCGGTCCTGGGCGGCATCAATCCGGTGGCGGCCCCGTTCCTGTCGTTCTCGCTGCCCGAGCCGACGGGCGTGGTCGGGATCGTGGCGCCGGACTCGCCAGCGCTGCTGGGCCTCATCGCAGAGCTGGCGCCGGTGATGGCCGCCGGCAACACCGCCGTATGCCTCCTCTCGAACGAGCACCCGCTGCCGGGCCTGGACCTGGCCGAGGTCCTGGGGATCGCGGACGTCCCGGGCGGCGTGGTCAACCTCCTGTCGGGCCGGCGCGAAGAGCTGGCGCCGGTGCTGGCCGGCCACCACGCCGTCAACGCCGTCGTGGATGCCTCCGGGGACCCCTCCCTCGGCGAGGAGATCGACAAGCTGGCCGCGGACTCCGTGACACGCGTGCGGCACACCGAGCCAACGACGGGCTATGAAGAGGCGACCCGAGACGCCCTCTCCCGCCTAGAAGCGGTCACCGAACTGAAGACCGCCTGGCACCCCGTGGGCGCCTAGTAACCCTCCCGTTACACACATCACCCACAGGTCACCCTCCCCCCGGAAACCTCAGGGAGTGGGTAATTCCAGGTCCGCATATGTGCCCTCAGGTGACACACCCCCCGAGGCGCGCCTCGGGCGGATTGCCGGGCGACAGCACGGTGTGGTGACGCACCGGCAACTGGACGCCATCGGGATCCGCGGCACAGCGGTGAAGCGCCGGGTGGCGACTGGTCGGCTGGTCCGGCTCTATCGCGGGGTGTACGGCGTCGGCCATCTCCAGCAGACCCGCGAAGCCCGCTGGATCGCTGCCGTCATGGCCTCCGGCCCTGGAGCGGTGCTGAGTCACTTGGATGCTGCTGCGCTGTGGGAGATCTACGAGAGCCGGGGGGCGAACATACACGTGACGACGACGACCCGGTCCGCGCGTAGGCTGCCCGGCGTCCGCGTTCATCGCTCGCGGCGCCTCGACCCCACCGACATCACCGTCAAAGACGCCATCCCCGTCACCACGGTCGCTCGAACCCTGATCGACCTCACCGACCTCCTCCCGAGCGACCGCATCCTCCGAGCGATCCGCGAAGCCGAGTATCTAGGGCTCCTCGACCTCGACACCCTCTTTGCCGCCGTTCAACGCGCCCACGGACGCCACAACGTCAAGGTGCTGAAGCAGGCCATCGAGCGCCACCGTCCAGGCCAGATAGTCCGGCGAGAACTCGAGCATCTGTTCCTCGAGCTCGTCCACCAAGCCGGCGTGCGCCAACCCGAGACCAACGTGAAGGTGCGGACCCGCCATCGCAGCTACGAGGTCGACTGCCTTTGGCGAGAAGAAGGGGTCGCCGTCGAGCTCGACGGCCGCGCCGCCCACGCGCGAGCGACGGCCTTCGAGGAGGATCGCGCCCGCGACGCTGCCCTCAGCGCAATAGGCCTCCGCCCACTGCGCTTCACCTGGTACCGGGTGACGAGGGAAGGCGCCGACGTCATCGCCGAGCTCGAGGCGACGCTCGCCCAGGCGGGGCGCAGCCTCGATGCCGCATGACCCGGTCGCCGCCGCCGAGCGACGCTGGCCGGAGGTAGTCTGCCCCGCGATGCACGACTCCGCCGTCGGCGACATCCTGGTCCAGCGCGACGACCTCGAGCACCGCGTCAGGGAGCTCGCCGAGGAGATCTCGAGGGACTACGCGGGCCGCCAGCTCCTCCTCATCGGGGTGCTGAAGGGGGCCGTGTTCTTCCTCGCCGACCTCATGCGTCACCTCCACGTGGACTGCGAGGTGGACTTCATGGCCGTCTCGTCGTACGGCGCAAGCACCGACTCGTCAGGCGTCGTCCGCATCCTCAAGGACCTCGACGCACCCATCGAGGACCGCGATGTACTCATCGTGGAGGACATCGTCGACTCCGGGCTCACCCTCTCCTACCTCTTCCGCATGCTGCGGGCGCGCGGGCCCGCCTCGCTCGAGGTGTGCGCGCTGCTCACCAAACCCGCCCGGCGCGAGATCGACCTCCCCATCCGCTACGTGGGGTTCGAGATCCCCAATCGCTTCGCGATCGGCTACGGACTGGACTACGCCGAGCGGTACCGCAACCTCCCGTATGTTGCGGTTCTAGCTGGGGAAAACGGCGAAGAGGGCTAATACACCACTGCTACGCTGTCGTTTCACCCCCCGGAGCACTCTGAGACGAAACGTCGGCGGGTGCGTAGAGGTCTGGCAGAGGCTCGTATGAGCAGATTCTTCAAGAGCGCGGCATTCCCGATCCTCATCGTGGTGGTGCTCGCGTTCTTTGCGCAGCGCCTGATCAGCCCCAGCGACCGGAACCCCGATCCGGTCTACTCGGAGTTCCTCGCGCAGGTCGAGGACGGGCGGGTCCAGGAGGTTACGCTCAACACGAAGAACAACCGGCTCGACGTCGAGCTCGACAACGGCCGCAACTACCAGACCGCCTATCCGGACAACACCGAGCAGCACCTCGTCAACACGCTGCGGGACCAGGAAGTCCAGGTGGACGTCAAGCAGAAGGGCGGCTCGGGCTGGCTCACCGCGCTCACCTACATCCTGCCGTTCGTCATCTTCCTGCTCTTCTGGCTGTTCATCATCAACCAGATGCAGGGGGGCGGGTCGAAGGTCATGTCCTTCGGCAAGTCGCGCGCGAAGCGGATGTCGGTGGACTCGCCGAAGATCACCTTCCGCGACGTGGCCGGGGTGGACGAGGCGGTGGAGGAGCTCCATGAGATCAAGGAGTTCCTCGAGAACCCGAAGAAGTTCCAGGCGCTAGGGGCGCGGATCCCGAAGGGTGTGCTGCTGTACGGCCCGCCGGGCACGGGCAAGACGCTGCTCGCGCGCGCCGTCGCCGGCGAGGCCGGCGTGCCGTTCTTCAGCATCAGCGGCTCGGACTTCGTGGAGATGTTCGTAGGCGTCGGCGCGTCCCGGGTGCGGGACCTGTTTGAACAGGCCAAGCAGAACTCGCCCTGCATCATCTTCATGGACGAGATCGACGCCGTGGGCCGGCATCGCGGCGCGGGTCTGGGCGGCGGCCACGACGAGCGCGAGCAGACGCTCAACCAGCTG
>DASZJZ010000096.1:0-5105 GCA_035947555.1 Thermoleophilaceae bacterium
GATCTCGGCAAGGCGGTCCACCTCAGCCAGAGCGCGCTCTCGCGCGTCGTCGGCCGGCTGGAGCAGGACGGCCTCGTCACGCGCGGCCTGTGTCCCGAGGACCGCCGCGGGATCTACGTCTGCATCACCGACGCCGGCCGCGAGCGCTACGAGGCGGCGCGCCCGGCGCACCGCGCGGCGCTCGCAGAGGCCCTGCGCTAGCCGCTCCGCTCCGGCAGCACAAGTCGGCACTCGTCGCCGGAAACTCCATGCACTTGCAATATATGCATCTGCATGCAAACCTTGATCGCACAATGAACTACTCGTCCCGGACGATCGAGCGCACGTACCTGCTGCTGATGCTCGGCAACACGCTCGCGGCGTCGTTCATCTGGGGCATCAACACGATCTTCCTGCTCGACGCAGGGCTCTCGAACCTCGAGGCGTTCGCGGCCAACGCGTTCTTCACCGCCGGCATGGTCCTGTTCGAGGTGCCGACCGGGATCGTCGCCGACACCGTGGGCCGGCGCGCCTCGTACCTGCTTGGCACGCTCACGCTGGCGGCCACGACGCTGCTCTACGTGCTGCTGTGGCAGACGGACGCGCCGTTCTGGCAGTGGGCGGTGGTCTCGGCCCTGCTCGGCCTCGGCTTCACCTTCTTCTCCGGTGCGGTCGAGGCGTGGCTCGTCGACGCCCTCACCGCGACGGGTTTCGACGGGGAGCTGGAGGCGGTCTTCGGCCGCGGTCAGATCGTGAGCGGGGTGGCGATGCTCACCGGGTCGGTCGCGGGCGGATTCGTGGCGGCGCAGACGAGCCTCGGCGTCCCCTTCGTGCTGCGCGGTTTGGTGCTGGTGGTGATGTTCGCCGTCGCGTTCAGGATGATGCACGACCTGGGGTTCGCACCCGAGAAGGGCGGGCGGCCGATCACGGAGATGCGGAGGATCGCGTCCGCGTCGATCGAGTTCGGCTGGCGCGTGCCGGCCGTGAAGTGGCTGATGGTGGAGAGCCTGTTCACCGGCGGGGTCGGCTTCTACGCCTTCTACGCACTGCAGCCCTACCTGCTCGAGCTGTACGGCGACCCCGAGGCGTACCAGATCGCCGGTCTGGTGGCCGCGATCGTGGCCGGCTCCCAGATCCTCGGCGGGGTCACGGCGCCGTGGATCCGCCGGCGCTTCCACCGTCGCACCTCGGCGCTGATCGCGATGGCGGCGACGAGCACGCTGACGCTGGCCCTGATCGGCGTGATCGAGTCCTTCTGGCCGGTCATCGGGCTGATCGTGATCTGGGGCCTCCTGTTCGCGGCCTCCATGCCGATCCGGCAGACGTACCTCAACGGCCTGATCCCGTCGCGCCAGCGCGCCACGATCCTCTCCTTCGACTCGATGACGAGCTCCGTCGGCGGCGTCTGGGCCCAACCCGTGCTCGGCCGGGCCGCCGACGTGTGGAGCTACCCGTCGTCCTACCTGCTCGGCGCCGCGATATCGGCGGTGGCCGTGCCCGCCCTGGCCCTGTCGAGGCGTCAGAACGCGCCCGCGGACACCGTCGAGCTCACCGAGGCGCCGCCGGCGCCGCAGCCGGCCTGAGCGGCCGGCGTGGAGTCGTCAGGTCCAGGGGTACGGGCCGCTCGAGGCGGTGTGCAGCTCGCCCCGCTCGAAGCGGTCCAGGCGGAACGGATCCAGCAGCGGCTCGCCTCCGCCGGCGATGTCCTCTGCGGCGAGCCGGCCGATCGCCAGCGTCTTGAAGCCGTGGCCCGAGTCGACGATCGCGTAGGTGTTGTCGAGGATCCAGTCGCAGACGGGGTAGTTGTCTCGCGTGTGGGCCACGATCCCGCCCGCCGCGCTGAGCCGCCAGGCGTTCTTGCCGCGGAAGCGCCTCAGGGCTGTGGCCAGGCCTGAGGTGAAGAACTCCTCGAAGTTCGGCTCCGCGCCGTGCCCGGGGTTGTCGTTTGGGCCGTACGGATCGAGCGTCGGCTCGTCCAGCAGCACCGGTAGGCCCCCGCCGGTGATGCCGGTGCCCGTTCGGCCCATCCGGAAGTAGATCCCCCACGGGCCATCCACCAGCACTCGGCCGTCGCGGTCCGAGCGGAGCGGACCGGCTTGGTCCAGGTGCACCACGGGCGCTTCGCTTCCGGCGCGTCCCGACAGGCCCACCCCCCGCAGCGTGAACTCCCCCTCCTGCGCCTTCAGGTACTCGAGCTGTGCGTCGTGTCCGAGCATCGCCAGCAGGCGGCCCGCCCATGGGCCCGGTGCCAGCACGAGGGCTTCGCACTCGACCCGTCCGGCGCTCGTGGTGACGGCCCGGACTGCGGCGGCGTCGCGGTCGAAGCCGATCACCTCCACGCCCTCGCGGATCTCGACGCCCGCCGCTCGCGCCCGCTCCGCCAGCCGGCGCACCGTCTGCATCGCGTCCGCCCATCCGCTCCGGCGCTCGTGCAGCAGGGCCTCCGCCGGCGCTTCCCAGTCCGGCCACGTCCACGTCAGGTACTCGCGACACTTCTCGGAGCCCGTCACGAGCTCGGAGTCGTAGCCGGCGCGCTCGTGGTGCGCCCGGATCGCCACCAGGTCGTCCACCTGCGCCTCCGGCACCGCCGCGATGTAGCCGACCTGCCTGAACCCGTACGCCTCCGGGTCCTCCTCGAACATCTCGACCGAGATCCTCACGAGCTCGGCGATCGGCTCCGAGCGGTAGAAGTTGCGCACGATCCCGCCGGCTATGCCGGACGCGCCGCCGCCGGCGCGTCCCTTGTCGAGCACGACCACGTCGGCGCCGCGTTCCGCCAGCGCCCAGGCGACCGAGAGTCCGTTGACCCCGGCGCCTACGACGACGTGCGTCACGACCAGGGGTAGGGGCTGTGCGAGACCGGGTGCAGGTCCCCGGTCGCGAAGCGCTCGTAGCGGAACGGATGCAGCAGCGTGGAGTGCTCTCCGAGCAGCACCCGCGCGATCTCCCGTCCCACCGCGATCATCTTGTAGCCGTGGTTCGAGTCCGCGGCCACGAAGACGTTGGGGCGCATGTGGTCGAACACCGGGAAGTTGTCGGCGGTGAAGGCGCCCACTCCGCCCGAGCGCGTGTCCCGGTACTTCGGACGGCTCCCCTCGAAGCGCTCCATGCAGTGGGACAGCGCCGCGCACCACAGGTCCGGGAAGCCGGGCTCCACGGTACCCGTTGGGTACGGATCGATTTCGAACCGGTGCCCCTTCGGCAGCGGCGACGCCCCGCCCTGAACCGAGTGCTTGTCCTGCTTGAAGTAGATGCCCCACTGCTCGCCGGTGACGAGCTCGCCTGTGTCGGCGTGCAGGGGCGCGTGGCTGTCCACGTGGAGCACCGGCGGCAGCGACCCGTCGGCGGTCACGAAGATCGACGGGTCGACGTCGATCTCGCCCTCCTGGAGGTACCAGTAGGTCCACATCTCGCGTTCCTCGCCGGCCACCTCGAGCCGCCGTGGCAGCCCCAGCATCTCCCAGAACCGGGCGATCCAAGGACCGACCGCTACGACGACGTGCTCCACCGCGATCGGGCCGGCGGTCGTCTCGACGCGGGTGACCGCGTCCGAGTCGTCGAACTCGAAGCCGGTCACCTCGACACCCGTCTCGATCGCGGCGCCGGCGGCCCGCGCCTTCGAGGCGAGCCCCAGCATCGAGTCGCGGTTGAACGCGAAGCCGCCCTGCCGCTCGTGCAGGCAGACGGACAGACCCGGCGCCCGCCAATCGGGGAACAGGGAACGCATGTGCGCGGCCACCTCGGCCTCGCCGAGGATCAGCGACGACTCGTATCCGATCCGCTGCTGGCGCTCGTAGACGGCGGTGAGGTCGCCCTCCTGGTCGCCGTCGCCCAGCGCGATGTAGCCGGAGCCGTGGTAGGCGAACGTTTCCGGATCGGACTCCCAGATCTCCACGCAGGCCGCCATCAGGTCCTGCATGGCCGGCTGGAAGTAGTTGTTCCGGACGACGCCGCAGGCGATGCCCGACGCGCCCGCCGCCACGTCCTTCTTGTCGACCACCAGGACCTCCTCGCCCTGCTCGGCGAGGTGCCAGGCCGTCGACAGGCCGTGCACTCCCGCCCCGATGACGAGGTGCTTGACGGACCGCATCAGTGCAGCGGCGGTTCCCAGCCCTCGAGCACGGGCGGGCGCCAGTCCTGCCCCACGGTCCGCGATTCCTCAACCCACGGACCCAGCTCGGGCTGCGGGAACTTGCAGTGCTTCTCCTTTAGGCGGATGCCATAGGAGTTGCCCGATTGGAGGTGCTTGATGAGCACCTTGCGCGCGATCTCGTCCTCGCGCCCCTGGGGGATCGGGAAGTAGATCTTCAGGAACGAGTTCGAGTAGCGGTCGAAGACGGCCGGGACCCCCTCCTCCTCGAGCAGGTGGATGTCCTCGAGCCAGTTGATGTCCTTGCCCGGGGTCGCCGCCTCGAGATCGACGTCCTCGACCAGCGCGATGTCGTCCTGATACGGGAAGCGCTCGCCCGAGAGCTCCTCGGAGGAGATGATGACGTGGGTCGTCAAGGCTCCACCGGCTCCCGCTCGGGCAGGTGGTCGATCGGGTTCTCCAGGTAGCGATCCAGGAGCGTCTCGATTCGCTGCAGCGCCCGCTCCTCCGACACGCCCGGGATGTACTCCGTGCCGGCCAGCGGCACGCGAGCCATCGCGGCCGCCTCGGTCGTCAGCGCGGCCAGATCCTCGGGCTCCAGCGAGTGGACGTTGGTCTTCCCGCACGCTCGCGCGAGCATCTGCACCTCGAGCGTGAGCGTGTGCAGGAAGTTGTAGACGCGATTCGCGGCGTCCTCCACATGCAGCCGCTTGCGGAGCTCCGGGTCCTGAGTGGTGATCCCCACAGGGCAGCGGCCCGTGTGGCAGTGGTAGCACTGCCCGGCCGGCACGCCGATCGTGCCCTCGTAGTCGGTGACGCCCGGGATCTCCTTGTTGCAGTTCAGCGCCATCAGCGCGGAGTGGCCGATCGCCACCGCGTCGGCCCCCAGCGCGATGCACTTGGCGACGTCGCCGCCGTTGCGGATGCCACCCGCCACCACGAGGTCGATGTCGTCGGCCAGCCCGACGTCCTCCAGAGCGCGCCGCGCCTCGGGGATCGCCGCCATCAGCGGGATGCCGGTCTCCTCGGCCGCGGT
>DASZJZ010000097.1:0-5945 GCA_035947555.1 Thermoleophilaceae bacterium
GCCGTGCGCTCCGACAGGGGCGGCGCCGCGGAGCAGCGCGACGGCCCTCTCCGGGCGGCCCTCGCCGAGCACGCGCGGGTGCGCGGCCAGCGCTCGCAGCTGCGGCGGCTTCGGCGCGGGCTCGACGCCCCGGTCGCCACCCTCCCGTTCTGCTTCGAACCCGAGCTCGGGCTTGCGCAGCTCGGGGAGCTCGCCCGCCGCCTGGAGCGCGCGCTGTGATCGAGCGCTGGCTCGAGCGCAAGCAGATCTGCATCTGCGCCGGCTCTGGCGGCGTGGGGAAGACGACCACGTCGGCCGCCATCGCACTCGGCATGGCCGCCCGCGGCAAGAAGGTGGCGGTGCTGACGATCGACCCCGCGCGGCGCCTCGCCAACTCGCTCGGCCTTGCCGAGCTCGGCAATGAGGAGCGCCGGGTGAAGGTCGACGGACTGGAGGGCGAGCTCTGGGCGATGATGCTCGACCCCAAGCGCACCTTCGACGAGATCATCGCGTGGCACGCGCCGGACGAGCGCACCCGCGACGCCGTGCTCTCGAACCGGATCTACCAGGAGCTGTCCAACGCGGTGGCGGGGTCGCAGGAGTACATGGCGATGGAGAAGCTGCACGAGCTCCACCAGGAGGGCCGCTACGACCTCCTCGTGCTCGACACGCCGCCCACCCGTAACGCGCTCGACTTCCTCGACGCGCCCCGTCGGCTGACCGAGTTCGTCGACTCGCGGACCCTCCAGCTCTTCACCGCGCCTGCAGGCATCGGGCTGAAGCTGCTTGGGCGCGGCACCGGCGTCGTCTTCTCGGTCATGAAGCGCGCCACCGGCATCGACCTGCTGGCCGACCTCAGCGACTTCTTCCGCTCGATCGCCGGCCTCTCCGAGGGATTCCGCGAGCGCGCCGCCCTCGTGAACGACCTGCTCGGCGACAGCCGCACCGCCTTCGTGCTCGTGACCTCGCCGCGACGGCACGCGCTCGAGGAGGCGGTCTGGTTCCACCACCGCCTGATGGAGGGCGGCATGCCGTTCGCCGGAGTGGTCGCGAACCGGGTGCACCAGGCCGGCGACGAGGCCGACCCCGCGGCGCTCGAGTCGGAGCTCGGCGAGGAGCTCGCAGGCAAGGTGCTCCGCGCCTACGAGGACGAGCGCCGGCTGGCCGCGCGCGACCGCGCAGGACTGACCGACCTGCGGCGCCGGATCGGCCGGAAGCCGATCGTGGAGGTGCCGCACCTCAACGACGACGTGCACGACCTGGAAGGCCTGCGCCGTATGGACGAGTACCTGTTCAGCGGTCTCGGCCGGGCCGCCAGCGGCTGACGGTCGGGCGGACCCCTTCGCGTCCGACGCGCTTGCCGGGCGCGGGCGCCTGCTTGACCACCCGGAGCCGTGCGCCCGACACCTCGAGCTACACGGGCGCCGAGTAGTCCTCGGGCTCGTCCCAGGCCCAGTCCGCCGAAGCGGTCACGCCCTCGAGCCTCGGCTGCTCTGTCGCCTCGGCGTCCGGCGGCTCGGGCTCCACGGCGGGCAGCTCGGAGGTGTCCGGCTCGGCCTCAGGGACAGGCTGCGGCTCCGGCGGCGGCTCCCAGTCCGGGTCCGGCGGCGGCTGCCGCTCCGGCTCGTCCCGCAGTCGCGGCCGCGGCTCCGGTTCCGGCTCGCGCCGCTCGAACCGTGAGCTCTCTTTGCGCAGGTCTCGCGCGCGGATCTCCATGAACGGCTCCGGGGTCGTCTCGAGCAGGATGTCGTCGGCCACGCTCTTCAGGTCCGGCTCCAGGTAGCCGCACAGCACGTCGCGCAGCAGCGCACGCAGGTGCGTCTCCACCTCCGCCACCAGCTCGCGTGGCGAGTCGTCCCCCGTCCGCAGCCGCGTGGAGCCGCCCATCACGTACCGCTCCAGCCCGATCGCCGCCTGGATCCGCCTCTGCACGAGCCTGCGCCGCCCCTCCTCCGCACACAGCGCCGCCACGCGCAGCGCGAGGCTCGCCTCGCCGGCGTCGCTCGTGGCGTCGAGCAGCGCTCGCAGCGCCAGCAGGTAGTCGGACAGCGCGTCGGCGTCCCTGCGGCGCGCCGATCCCATCTCGAACCGGGCCAGCGCCCAGGCCACCGTCCGCGGCGGCTCGGCCGCGTCCAGCGCCGCGAAGAACTCGGCGAGCCCCTCCTCTTCGCCCGCGGGCAGATACCACGTCGCCCCTTCCGCGAAGACGTCGGATTCCTCGGCCGCGGGTGCGTACCACCTCGCCCCGCCTCCGGTCATCTCGCCGCCCACCCTGAGCGGCAGAGGTTGCCACGGCCCTTCGTCGGCCCGGCGCCACGCGGGCGCCCCCAGCCCTACCGCGCCCGGCGCCCACAGGCGCAGCGCAGTCACCACCGCGGCGAAGCGGCTCGCGGCCTCGGCCGCCGGGATGCCGTCGCCAGCCGGCGCGTCGCGCTCGAGCACGCAGAGCACCGCCGGCTCGCCGCCTACCCCCTCGTCGAGAGGGTCGGGCCAGACGGCCTCCGGCGGGCCGTCGGCGAGCTCGCCGCGCAGGAGCGACAGCCCGCCGCCGAGCTCCACACGGTCGGCCGCGATCGCGGCGCCGCGCAGCGGCACAACCACGCGCGCGTGGACGGTGCCGTGGTAGAGCGTGAGCTCGACTTCGCGGTAGATGCGATCGAAGCGCTCCTCGGGGAACCCGAAGCTGGTGGCGTCCTCGTAGAGCCGCTCGAGCATGGCCCGCAGGGCGGGCTCGGCCTGCTCGCCGCGGAGGCCGTTCACGCGAAGCCAGGCGGTGGCGCCGGCGCCGAGCTCCTCCGCGGCGCGGGCGCAGGCCGGCAGCTCGCGGAGGCGGTGCCAGCGCTCGCCGACGAATGCCTCGATGCGCGGCTTGTAGCGGTAGAGGACGGGGCCGCGACGGCCGGCCACGCCGTCCTCGATCACGTCGAACTCGACCTCCGCCCCGTCGCGCAGGTCGTCGGTGAGAAGCGACGCGGCCTCGAGCGCGAAGTCGCGCAGCGCGTCGTGAAGAGCCCGGTTGCGCATGAAGCGCGGATTCGATCCGCGCGGCGGCGATCCTGCCGCGCGGAACGTGTGGGGCGCGCTGGGCGATCCCGCGGGCGCTGCTCGCGCAGCTGGTCGCTTGCGGCCGCCCGGTCGGCGATCCCGCAGCGCCTGCTCGCGCCGCGCTACGCCGCGACCGGCTCGCGGCCCTCAGCGGGCCGCACCACGCAGTCGTCCACGCCGAGCCACTCGCGCCCGTAGCGGCGCATGTCCTCGATCAGCGGCACGAGCGCCTCGCCCTTCGGAGTCAGCGAGTACTCCACCCGCGGCGGCACCTCGGGGAACGTGTGCCGCTCCACGATGCCCTGCTCCTCCAGCGAGCGGAGACGCAGCGACAGAGTCCGCGGGCTGATCCCCGCGAGCGAGCGCTCCAACTCGCAGAACCGGCTCCGCCCCTCGGCGAGATCACGGATCACCAGAATCGTCCACTTGCCGCAGACGATGTCCGCCGTGGCACAGACAGGGCATGTGGGATCCGACATGCCGCCAGTCTAGCTCAAGACTTCAGGAAATGAAGTGAGCGAATCCGCGGCCCCGGTGCAGCTGGCCGTGGACACCCGATGGGCACGCCCGGGCAGACCGGGCGCGCCCGAGCCCGAGCGCTCAGCTCCCCAGATTCCCCAGCAGCCCGCCGCCGGAGCTGCCGCCCTGGGTCGGGACCACGCGGCCCTCGCTCGGCTGCACCAGCACCCAGCCCGGGCCGGCGAACGACATCTGCACGGACTCGCCCGAGCCGCGGCCGATGAAGTTCTTCAGCTTGATGTCGGTCTTGATCCCCGTCTGCACGCTCGAGGCCCAGGTGATCGCCGCCTGCGGGTCCGCGAACGTCGGGGCCTCGCCGGTGTTGAGCAGTACGGGCGGGCCGTCGGAGATGATCGCCACCCAGCCGCTGCCCGTCAGCGCCATGTTGAAGAGGCCGCCGCCCATCATCCCGCTGACGCCCTCGACCCGCCTGATGTCCCAGTCGATCCCGGCGTCGAACGCCAGCAGGTTCGCACCGTTCACGGTGATCGCGTCGTTCTCGAGGTAGAGCAGGTGGATGTCCTGCGCAGTGTCCGCCAGGAAGACCTCGCCGGTTCCCGAGATCTTCATCAGGGTCGTGCCCTCGCCGGACACCGCCTTCTTCAGCATCCGGCTCATGCCACCCGAGCCGGCGTGCTCGAACGAGACGTCGCCCTGGTAGGCGACCATCGAGCCGGCCTTCGCCTGGATCGTGATCTGGTCGAGGCTCACCTTCAGCAGCTTCGAGTTCTGGAGCGCGAACGGCTGCTGCGACTGGGTCTCCTGGAACTCACCGAGTGTGCTCTGCAACGGGGTCTCCTTGTTCGATGAAAAGCCGGTGCAAGTATCGGCATATCAGGCTACGCTCAGGAGTGCTTGCTCCGCCGCGCCCTGCTTCTGGCCATGATCACTTCCGCGTCGGCGCCGGCCGCCGCGCACGCCGCGGACCCGATCATGCCGCTCTCGGAGGTGCGATCGGGCATGCGCTGCACGGGTCTGTCGGTCGTCAGGGGCACCGCCATCTCCAGCTTCGACGTCGAGGTGATCGACGTGATCGCCGACGACCCGGCCGCCGGCGGGCCGCGCATCCTGGTGCGGGTGTCCGGCCCGGCCGTGGACGCCACCGGCCTCGGCCCCGGCTTCTCCGGCTCCCCGATCCTGTGCGACGGACGCAACGCGGGCGCCATCTCCGAGGGGATCGGCGCGTACGGGAACCACGTGGCGCTCGCCAGGCCGATCGAGGAGATCCTCACCGCGCGTCCCGCGCAGGCGCCGGCCACCGCACGCCGCGTCCCCCGGCTCGCTGGCGCAGCCCGGCCGCTCCTAGGGCCGCTCACGGTCGGCGGCCTGTCGAGCCGCACGCGCCAGCTCGTGGCCAGGGCCGCCCGCCGCGCAGGGCGCGTGGTGCTTGCGGCGCCGCCCGGGCCCGTCGGCGGCTACCCGCCGGCGGAGATCCGCCCCGGCTCGGCCGTCTCGGCGGCCCTGTCCACCGGTGACGTCTCGATAGCGGCGGTGGGCACCGTCGCCTACCGCGACGGCGACGACATCTATGCCTTCGCCCATGCCCTCGACGGCATCGGCCGGCGCGGGCTGTTCCTCCAGGACTCCTACGTGTTCGGGGTGATCGGCAACCCGCTCGGCATCCCCGAGCTCGGCGCGATCACCTACAAGCTCACCTCGTCGGGCGGCCATCCGCTCGGCGCCTTCACCCAGGACTCGATCGCCGGCGTGGGCGGCCGGCTCGGCGCCGGCCCGCCGAGCATCCCGCTGCGGGTGACCGCGCGCGAGCGCGGCGGGGCCGCCGTGACGCTCGACTCCCGCCTCGCGGACGAGCGCGCCTACGGCCTCGGCGCCGGCCTCTCGTTCGTCGCGCCGATCGCGGCCACCACCGCGCTGGACCGGCTGCTGCGCACCTTCGAACCGGTCACGCTCAGCGTCTGCGTGCGCTTCCGGATGCACGAGCGGCGCCGGCCGATGGGCTTCTGCAACCCCTACTTCGACCCCTTCGAGGCGATGCTCGACGTGGGCCGCGCCGCCGACATGGTCGACGGATTCGACTTCGCCCCCCTCGACGTGCGAGGGGCGGCCGTCTCGATGGCCGCCACCCGCGGCGTGATCGACGACGTGCTGGTTGCGGCGAAGCCACTGGCCCGCGCGCGCCCCGGGAAGCGCGTGCCGGTGCGCGTGACGCTGCAGCGCCGCGGCGGAGCCCGGCGCACGGTGAAGCTCGCGGTGCGCGTGCCGCGCGACCTGCGGCCCGGTGCCCGCACGCTCGCCCTGACCGGCAACGGGTTCGCGGAGGACGCCGGTTTCATCATCGAGCTGATCGAGGGCGAGCTGGCCGCCGCGACACGCGGCCCGACTCGGGCCGCTGCGGCCCGCGCCCCCTCCGCCCAGTCGCGGCCGCCTCGGCCCGCCGCCCG